>JBKQSL010000182.1:0-3949 GCA_052143655.1 Streptosporangiaceae bacterium
ACAGCAATAACTACTATCAGTAACAAGAACAACACGATGGGAGATGTGCTGCAGAACTAGCCGCGTGTCGCCCCCAACACAACATCACGCAACACCTAAAGGAACCCTAGAAAACGCCAGGCGCTCAGAGGTCGAACGCCTTTGCGATGTGCCGCTCAGCGGAGGCCGGGCAGGCTAGCTGTCAGCTGCTATCCGGGCGAGATCCTGGCAGGCGCACTGGTAGGCGCCGAGCGCGTGCTCGCAGACCGGGGGTACGTCAGTGTCACCGTCGAGCCAGTGCACCGTGGCGTCCATCGCCTCGCCGGACTGCGGCGGCGGCCACCCAGGCCGCACGGGGCACCGTGACCCCTGCCGCATGATCTCGTCAATATCGCCGAGATCCCGGTACACCTCGTATGGCGTCGGCCGCGCGGCCGGGGTGCCGCGCAGCGGCCCGATACAGGTGTCGCCGAGCACCCATTCGAGCAGGTCACGGACTCCCCGCAGCCAGGCGTTGTCCTGCCACCGGGCATTGCCCCACGGCCGGGCCAGGTCCGCGGGGTGCAGCTCCTCGCCGAACCCGTACCGGGCAATGCCCGCCCTGGCCAGCTCGAGAACGCGGCGCATCTCGGCCTCGCTCGGGGCGAATCCCTCCTCGTCCATGCCTGCACCGTAAGCGGGGACACCGACAATCGCCATCACGCGCCCGCCTCTGCCTCGGCCTGCGGCTGCGTGACCTGCGGCGCGGCGGGAACGAGGGACTCGGGGGGCTGCAGCACCGCGTCCCGCTGCCGCCCGGCCGCGACTCCCCACGCTTCGCCGGGGGACATCTCGTCCGCGTTGGCGCTGGGCTCGGGCATTGACCGGAGCCCGGCCAGGAACTCTTCCGCCTCCCGGGCCCGGTCCGCCACCCGCCGCACATGATCGGGCACCGGGTCTGCCGCGGTCTCCGACGTGAGGCCGAGGGCGGCCAGCATCCTCGCGTCATCCTGCCGCCTCGTCGTGATCTCAGGCTCCTGCCCAGGCCGGGGCATGCCAGGCAGCGTCTCCTGCACTACGGGCACGCCGCTGGCCTGCGCCTGGGCCAGGGTGCTCTCAGGCTCAGCGGAGCGCACCGGCTCACGCATGCGCTCGGGGTGCCTGCGCCGCAGCTCGAGGTCGGCGGCCAGGGCCGCCCGCCGCGTCGCCTCGGTGACCCGCGCCCACTCCCTGCGGGCGAGATCGGCTTTCTCGTAAGCGGACATCGCCTCGCAGGCCTTGGCCTTCGCCGCCGCCCAGATCGCCCTGTTCCGGGCATGTGCGCTCCGCGCCTCGGCTGTCGCGGCAGCGCGCTCCTCGTGCTCCGAACGGGCCTCCCGCCCCCTGGCGTCGACCGCAGCCATGCGCGCCAGGCGCAGCTGCTCGCCGACATGCTCCGGCGCCCACGCCGTCTCCTGCTCGTACAGGCCCCGGCGCACCTCAAGCACCTCATCAGGGACGCCCAGCAGATCCATGCCGTCCACGCGGCCGAGCGCCGCGAGGGCGGAATGCCAGTCCGCCCGGGCCTCCGGCGACACTCTCGATGGCTGGGGGCCAATCGGATCGCCGGGATTGTCATAGCCGTGCATCTCCCGGTAGGCAGCCACGACCGAGGCGCGCTCCTGTCATTCCGCCCGTGCGGATGGGTCGTCCGGCACCGGGCCGAGCGCCCGCGTGGCCCACAACGGGGCGGTGTCCGCGGCGTACTCGCCGAGGCGCTGCACCCGGGCATCCATCGCCTCGGCCAGCTCGGCCATGTAACGCCGCCGGTCAGGGTCGGCCACCTCCGGCAGCCGCTCGGACCAGGTCCTGCCGATCCGCACCTGGGCATCGCGGGTGAGGATGCGGACACGGCCGTGCAAGACCCTCGCCACGTCCCGGATGCCGGTGAGCGGCCGCATCTCCACGGCGGCGGCCAGGACCCCGGCGCCGTCGCGGCCGGCCAGCTCGGCTGCGCGCAGCTCGCGGAACAGCCATGTCAGCGCGGCGTCGTCCAGGGCCTCGGCCGACAGGTGCACGGGCAGGGTGTCCCGCAGCACCTGGCTCCAACGTTCCCGCTGCTCCTCCTTGACCAGCTCCATCCACCGGTGACCGAAGTCGGCCAGATGGTCCGCGTCGGAGTACGCCTTCGCGAGCGTCTCCCCGGCGGCCAGGTCGGCGTCATCGCGGCGCACCACCTGGGCGAGCACCGTGACCGCATCGCCGTCCGGCCCGCGCCCGGCGTCCTCGGGCGGCAAGCCGGCACGTTCACGCTCCAGTGCTCGGGCCCGCGCGATCTCCGGGTCAGCCTCCGCCGGGCGCTCCGGCCGAGGCGTGGTCACGTCAGGCGCGTCGGGCGGGGCGGTGTCGGCGGCTACAAACGCGATGTTCTGCTCGCGGCCGCGGGTCATCGCGGTGTAGAGGGTTTTCCGGGTGTCGGATGCCCGGATCAGGCTGTAGCCGCTGTCGCCGAACGTCGACCCCTCCACCGAGTGCACGGTCATTCCGTAGGCCAGGTGGCACTGCTCGGCGACGTACCGCCTGCTCAGCCGGAACGGGGCACCCCACTGCTCGGCGCCCTCGCTGTCGCGGCCGAGCAGCAGCCGCACCTCCAGCTCCCGGCCGTCGCGCCCGTCACCTGTGCTGAGCACCTCAAGGACGTCGCGGTTGCTCAGGCCGCGGCCGGGAACCCCGACCGGCTGATCGTGGTCGTTCGCGCGTGCCATGATCCGGTCGCCGGCGCTGGCCCGCGCGTCGCTGCGCAGGCTCACCTCGCCGACTGCGGACACGCGCCCGTAACGGATCAGGTCGCCGCGGGCCCGGCGCGACATCTCGTCGGCGTCGGCCTGGTCGTGAGTGATGAGCGCGGAGTGCTTGCCGTCCAGGTAGTCCGCCAGCCAGTACTGGTAGGCGGCCTCAGTCATCTCCTCGCGGGTTCCGTACCGCAGGCGCCCCTGCTGGTCATACTCGGTCAGGACGCTGACGTCGCCGCCGCGCAGCCGCAGGCTCGCCTCCCGCTCCCAGTGCGCCCGGAACCGCATCGGCTCGCCGAGCTGCACATAGCCGAGCTGACGCGACAACATCATCATGCCGCCCGCGCCGGTGACCGCGCCGAGCTGGTGCGGGTCACCCGCGATGACGACCTTCGCTCCCTTGACCTCAGCTGTCCGCAGCAGGGTGTCGTAGTGGCGCATGCTGGTCATCGATCCCTCATCCAGGATCAGCAGGGCGCCCGGCTCCATGGCCTGCAGCCGCGGGTCGGTCAGGAACCTGTCGATGTTGTGGGAGTCGGCGAGGCCCTCGCCGATCAGCACCTGCGCCGCCTGCTGGCTGGTCGTCAGCCCGACCACGCGCGCGCCCGGGTTAGCCGCGCGCCACGCGCGGGCCATCGCCGCGACGGTCCGGGTCTTCCCGGTCCCGGCGGGGCCGATCATCACCTCGGCGCGCCGGTCGCTGGTCATCAGCCGGTAGGCGGCCGCGGCCTGATCGAGGTGCAGACCCGAGCCCGTCTCGGTGGTCACGTCGGCGCTCACGTCGTGGTCGAGCTGAGCCTCAAGCTGAGCCTGATCTGAGCCGAGCAGCCGAGCTGCCGCAGCAGGCGCGAGCCTGGGTACCTGCGCGCCGCGGCGTGACGCCGTGGCGATGATCCGCTCCTCCATGCTCAGCTGAGCCTCGGTGGCGTACCGCTCGGCGTGGTGAGCCGAGAACATGCTCTCGCCGTTCCTGCGCCGCAGCGACTCAGGCACGGGCGGCCACTCCGGTGCCTCGAGCAAGATGACCCGGCCGGCCTCGCCGGCCAGGACCCGGTTGACCAGTGCCGGGAGGAGGCCTCCGGCTTCGTCGTCGTCCATCGGCGCCGTGTACGCGGGCAGCAGCTCGCCGAGAGCCCGGTGCAGGACACTGCGCGTCCACGCTGGCTGAGCCGCCTGGACAAGCTCAAGCGCGGCCGTCATGAGCCGGTGCTCCTGCCCAG
>JBKQSL010000183.1:0-4842 GCA_052143655.1 Streptosporangiaceae bacterium
CTCGGGAGGCCATGCCGCCTATGCAGCCGATGACCAGCTTGGCCGTCGCGGCTGCGTGGTCCCCAACCCAGTCGGCCGCCTCGTAGCGCGGACGTATCGTAAGCCGAGTTCGTAATGGTGCGAATATCCGGCGATCCGGAGCTGCGTCACTCGGCAGGCCCGTCACAGTCGGTTAGCCCGCCTCGACATGTGGACCGTGCGCAGCGCCGCGGATATGAGCGCCCGACCTGGTCGCCAGCGTGGCCGCCCGTGCCGCGCCCGAATGGGCATTATATGGCCCGAGGGCCGGAGATGATCGAAGATCATCAACGTGATGCCCCTGATCACGCGTGCTGGGTGGGCTGGGAAGCAGCCACGATCCGCGCATATGTTGCTGCTCCCGGAGTCGGGGCTGAATCCGGTGTGCCCTCCACCGCGGTCTTCGACTCAGGAAACTATGTGCCACTCGCCGCCTGTACCTGGTCGGGATCGGCCTGGCCTGGGTCACCATGTGGATCTCGTACGGGGTGTACGTCGCCATCGCCGTCATCTGGTTCGTCCCGGACCGACGATTCGCACGATCCGAGACGGCGATCGAGGCGTGCCCCTTGCGCTCCGACCGGATCGCTCTCGCCACAGCTGAATCGCGTCCGTTGCAGCTGACGATGGCATGCTCGAGGATCACATAGGCCACGGCAGGCGTGGTCGTGTGGGTGGCATCGCCCGGGAGCCTGGCCGGCGGCGGTGTGGCTGTGCAGGGATGCGTGGCTCGTCGTAGCGGACCGGGGCGGCGCCGGGTGATGCCCTGCAGGGTGCCGCTGGCATCCGCGCCCGCTTCCCTCACCTGGTCCTCCAGGAAGGTGATGACAGCAGTAGGGAGCAACCGCCCCGCCAGGCCGCTCAGCACGATGTGTTTGCTGGCGCCATCCCGCGGGAGGCGTGCCCTGGAATGGCGTTACGGATTGAGCGCGAAGTCGTCTAGCTGGAGGCCGGCGCCGCCCTGCGACTCCTCGAATCCGGTATTGACCTGCTGCAGGTCATCCGATCTGGACAAGACTCCCCGCCCCTCCGCGTAGGAGAAAAACGGCGCCAGCGCGAGGCTGCTGACCGATTCGACGGGGGTAACTCGCTCGAATACGATGTAGCGCCACGAGTAGGACGAATTGCTTATCGTGTAGGTTTTGTACCAGTACAGAACGCCGCTGACCGTTACCTCGACGGCGCCGCTCGGGATGGCAAGATTCTGCTGATCGAAGTAAATCATCAGCTCAGTATTCGGATGCGAGGCGCCGGCCTGCCAGAACCAGATGTCATTGGCGAAGTCCCAGACATCAGAGGATGAGCCCGCGTCGCTCATCGCCAGGGACTCGGTGGGGTTCGCCGTTGACACCTGCCCGGACGCCCAGCCCTTGGTGCAGTACGCGCCGGTACCCCAGCTACAGCCGATGCTGCTCTCAGGGTAGGCCAGCACGTGGCCGTCATCCGGGGCTTTCTGAGACTCGACGGTGAACCCGGCCTGCATGCCGTCATCCCGGATGCACGTGCTGCCGCCACCCCAGTTGTTCGGGTTGACGGTGTACTGGCGGCCGTCCGCGCCTGTGACGACGTGCCAGCCCTGGCAGGATTGCGCGCTGGCCGGCTGCGCTGCTCCGGCAGATGCGGGCAGCAGTGCCGCCGCAGCGCCGACGAGCGCAATGAGGAGTCTTCTCAAGACGCAGATCCCTTCGCCGGCGTGCCGCCTGACCTCGATAATGAAGACGCCGACGGGACGGACTCGGATTACCTGTCCCTTCAGCGAACCGCAGCCAGATCCGATTATTTCGAAACGTCGGTATCGGACTCACTGAAATCAACCTGCCAGGCACGCGCGCTCATCGGCGTGACAGTGAAACGAGTCGCGGCCGGTCACGGCTTCGCCGCCCGGTCCGACCAGGGGAGCAGGCAGCCCGTCACCGCCGAGGCCGGATGGCCCGGGCTGACTACGCCGCCGTACGTGCTGTGATTCAGCAGCGCGATCCCCACGGTCACCAGCGTCGCGATGAGAATGCCGATGACCCAGCCCCGGACGGTCCGGAACTTGATCCACTCCGCCCGAAGCAGCTGTCCGAACCCTGCCGGCCCGGCCTGCGGGCCCGGCCGGCCCGGCGTCGTCGTGGTGGCGGTCATTGCACGGCTTCCCTGGCCGGCTCGGCGCGGTACTCGACCGCATCCCGGGTGAGGTCCAGGTAGGCCTGGATCCGCTTCGAAGGTGGTTTTACGCCAGCGCCGGTATCAGCCTGGTGTCATCAGCTGACACCAGGCTGATACCCGGGACCTGGCAGTGTCGGTCCAGGTTCACCGAGCCTCGCCCCGAGCTGGGCGGGCGCACGCGCAGTGAGAGACACAGGCAGGCCATGAGAGTGCTGGTAGCAGAAGACGTCGAGGACCTGGCCATGGCGATCGCGGCCGGGCTGCGGCGGGAGGGCATGGCGGTCGACGTCGTCCTGGACGGGACCACGGCGCTCGACGGCCCCGATGCCGAATTCAGGCAGCTCGGGGAAACGCGCCATCGTCAGCGTTCATGGCGCGACACTCACTGCGGCTTCCCGGCCCGGAGGCGGCCTGGACATCCAGGTCAGCTTCCCCTGACGTGCACCGCGGCGTTCCCGGCCAGCGCGCATGCGCGCCCCGTCTGAGGCAGCACGGGAGGTGCGGTGAGAGGCTTGATGCCGCTGGCGCCGGCGACCCGATGCCGCCGGGAAAGGCGCCCACGGCGGCGTGCTGCTGGCCGGGAATGGCGACGATGAGGAGCGTGCACGGATGAAGGTTGGTCTGCATATCCCGGACTTCACCTGGGAGGGCGGCCCGGCTGCGCTGCGGGAGCGGCTGAGCGAGGTGGCCCGGCAGGCGGAGCAGGCGGGGTTCGACCGGATCAGCGTGATGGATCACGTATGGCAGATCGGGCACCTCGGGCCGCCGGAGCACGAGATGCTCGAGGCGTACACCACCCTGGGCTGGCTGGCGGCTAAGACCGAGCGGGTCAAGCTGCTCACCGTCGTGACGGCGGTAGTCTACCGGGATCCCGGGTTGCTGGCCAAGGCGGTCACCACGCTGGACGTCCTGTCCGGCGGGCGGGCGATGCTGGGCATCGGGGCTGCCTGGAACGAGGAGGAAGCGCGCGGGCTGGGGCTGTTCTTCCCGCCGCTGGCAGAACGGTTCGAGCGGTTGGAGGAGGCGCTGCGCATCTGCCTGCAGATGTGGAGCGGCGACGACGGCCTATTCGACGGCAAGCACTACCACCTGGGCCGCACGCTGAACTCGCCGCAGTCCCTGAGCCGCCCGCACCCGCCCATCCTCATCGGCGGCTCCGGGGAGAAGAAGACGCTGCGGCTGGTGGCCCGCTACGCCGACGCCTGCAACATCTTCGACTCGCCCGAGCTGGCGCACAAGCTCGAGGTGCTGCGCGAGCACTGCACGCGGGAGGGCCGCGACTACACCGAGATCGAGAAGACCGCGCAGACCCGGTTCGACCTCGGCGAGCGCGGCGAGAAGGTCAGCCAGGCCATCGAGCACCTGCACGAAATGGCCGAGCTTGGCATCCAGGTCGCGCATGGCACCGTCGTCGGCGTCGGCTCGCTGTATCCCCTGGAGCTGATGGCCGAGCAAGTCATCCCCGCCGTCAGCAAGTTCTGAAGTCTGGCGCGGCTGGCCTGCGGCCGGAAAGCCACGGCGAGTACCTGCCTGCGCCGGCGATGTTGGCGGCGGCGACGCAGCTGGCGTGCCGTTCAGGCAGCGGCGAGCCGCGTCGGATGGCGGGTCCGCGTGGTTCGCGGGGAGGATGGCGGGGTGATCCGGAGGATTCCGCGGGTGGTGGCGGCGCCGCCGGGCAGGCCGGCGCGGGAGGGGGCGGCGCAGTCGCAGCAGCGTGCCCGGCGGCTGGCCCTGCGGCCGGGCACGTGGGACCGCCGGGAAGCGGCGGAGATGATGGCGGGGTTCGATGCGGCGGCGTCAGGCTGGGATGCGGGCCGGGGCGGTTACCGGCGGCCGCCGCTGGCTGATGCGCTGGCACGGGGCGGCCCGTTCGGGCCGGGCCGGGCGGTGGAGATCGCCTCGGGCACGGGCCTGCTGACCCCGCTGATCCGGGCGGTGTGGCCGGATGTGGTTGCCGTGGACTTGTCTCATGGAATGCTGATGCGCTCGGCGGCGGGCTGCCGGGTGCAGGCGGACGCGGCGCGGCTGCCGCTGGCCGGCGGCTGCGCGGCGGCGGTGGTGATCGGCGACGGGCCGCTGTTCGCGGCGGAGGCCGCCCGGATCATGGCGGAGGCGGCTGTGCTGGTGTGGTCGAACGCGCTCGGCTCCGGCGCCCCGTTCTTCGTGCCCGCCGAGATCCTTATCGAGGCGATGACCGCCGCGACCGGCCGGTCCTGGGACGCGGTCGAAAGCGAGGCGCACTGGGGCAGCTGGGCCGTGCTCCGTCCGGCCTGAGGCCAGCCCGGTCACAGGCCGGCTCTGGGCATCACGATCGGCTGCGCAGCCTGCTGGCGGTCACCGGAGCCGACCTCGGGCTGCCGCGGCGGGACGCCGCCGAGTATGCCGGTCTCTTCAACCATGCCGAGTTGGCGGTGCAGCCCCGGCGCCGGGCACATTCCCTGGCTCGAGGATCCCGTGTGGTCCACGCGGACACTTGCGGCCTTTCTCGGCTGACCGCGTCGAGCAGCAGCGTCGCGGCCACTGTCGCCCCGTCGGTGCGGATCGCCAGGCGGCGATCACGTTGTCTTGGCCGACTCAGGAGCTCGTGAGGATGACGAGTTGCTGGGTCGCTCGGGTCATCGCGACATAGCGGTCGACCGCTCCTTCGATACCCGTGCCGAACGCCTCTGGGGC
>JBKQSL010000184.1:0-7588 GCA_052143655.1 Streptosporangiaceae bacterium
GGACGGGTCAGCAGCCCGGCGCCGCCTGCCGGTCCCCGTCGATCTCGGCCGAGCTCATGACCCCGAGCTTGCGCCGGGCGCGCTGGTAGAAGGTGGTCCGGCCGAGCCGGACCACCCGGGCGGCGGCCGGCAGCAGGGTGAGCTCGACCAGATCGCCGGGACGGGCCTGGCCGACGACCCGGCCGTCCGCCTCGATGGCCAGTTCCCCGCTGTCGGGCAGCACCGCCAGGGCTAGCTGCTCCCCGCTGGACAGCAGCAGGGCCCGGTTGAACGACGAGTGCGCTGCAGCCGGGATGACCAGCAGGCCCTCGGCTCGCGGGGAGACGATCGGGCCGCCGGCCGAGAACGCGTAGGCCGTCGACCCGGTCGGCGTGGCGGCGATCACCGCGTCCGCCGCGTACCGCACGAACGGGTGCCCCTCGACCTGCACCTCGATCGCGGCGCTGGGGTGGCCGGGGCTGCGCACCAGGGCGATGTCGTTGAACGCGACCGTGTGCCCGGTGCGGAACACGGCGCGCACGCCGGTCCGCGGCTCCACCGTGAACTCGTGCGCGTCGATGGCCGACAGCGAGCCGGCCAGTTCCGGCACGTCCACTTCGGCCAGGAAGCCGAGCCGCCCGACGTTCACCCCGAGCACCGGCGGGCTGGCCCCGTGCACCAGCCGCAGCGCGCGCAGCATCGTGCCGTCCCCGCCCAGGCTGATCACCAGGTCGGCGTGGCCGGCCAGGTAGGCGTCCGGCACCGCCCGCACCGGGCCGGCCAGCCGCTCGGTCTCCCCGGGCAGGCCGAGCATGGTGACGCCGCGGGCCCGGCTCCAGTCGGTGATCGCGGCCGTCGCGGTCCCGCACTCACGGGCCGGGTGCAGGACCAGGCCCACCGTGCTGATCAGGCCCATGGGCTGCTCCCCGCCGGCGTCCCGGCCGCCGGAGTCCCGGCCTGAGTCCCGGCCTGAGTCCCGGCCTGAGTCCCGGCCGCCGGAGCGCGGGCCCACAGGCCGTCGGCCGGCTGGAACGGGGCCTGGCACGACGGCCCGTCGGCCGCCTCGACGTGCGGCAGGCCGGCGGCCGGCACGGTGACGACCATCGCCGACCGGGTCCCGTACCCGTCGCCGTGCACGCACGCGGCCCAGGTGGCGGCGGGCCGCGGCGGGCTGGCGCCGTCCGGCGTGGTGTGATCGCGCAGGATCGCGGCGAGCCCGGCCGCCACCCGGCCGTCCCCGGCTCCGGGCTGGCCGGCCAGTGCCTGGCCGGCCAGCCGCGCCACGTGCCGCGCCTTGGCCGAGCCCGCTCCCAGCGGCTCGTTCTCCAGCACGTAGGCCCCCGCGGGCAGGTGCCGGGTGACCGGCCGGGAACCGCTCGTTATGTCTATGTAGTACAGGTCGCTGCGGTCGCCGACCAGCATCCAGCACGGGTTGTAATCGTCCGGCCGGATCGATGCGCGCGCCCAGGCCACTGCCGCCGCCGCGGTCGGATGCGCGGCGAGGGCGATGGGCAGCTCCCCGCGGGACCGCTTCGCCGGGTCGCGGCCCTGCGGCGACGGCAGGTTGGTCAGCCCGGCCACCAGGCCGGTCTCACTGACCGCCAGCCAGGTGCCGCCCGCCAGCTCGTCCCGGCCGCCGAGCAGCCGCGGGCCGGCCTCGCGCAGTACCGTGATCGCAGTCGCAGGCCGGTCGTAGCGCTCGTCCCGGTTCGCAGCGACGATCAGCGGGGCGTCGGCGACCACCCCGCTGACCGCGATCAGAAGGCACACAACCCGACGTTACCGGGCCGGCGCGGATGCGGGGCCAGTGCCCGGGGTAGCAATGACCTGCCGCCGTCGGCCGCGCAGCCCGGCCGGGGACAGTGGGGGACGGTGAGGCTGATGGGCCAGGACGCAAGCCGCAAGGGAGCAGCACCGAGATGAATAACCTGCATCGCGAGCTCGCGCCCGTCTCCGACGAGGCGTGGCAGGAGATCGCCGAGGAAGCCGCCCGGACGTTCCGGCAGAACCTGGCCGGCCGCCGGCTGGTAGACGTGCACGGCCCCGCCGGGGAGAAGCTGTCCGCCGTGGGCACCGGCCACCTGTCGGCCATCGACCCGCCCGGCGAGGGCGTGCTCGCGCACCAGCGCCAGGTGCTGCCGCTGGTGCAGCTGCGGGTGCCGTTCGTGCTGGACCGCGGCCAGGTCGACGACGTGGCGCGCGGGGCGCAGGACGCCGACTGGCAGCCGGTCAAGGACGCCGCCCGGCAGCTGGCGTTCACCGAGGACCAGGCCGTCTTCGAGGGCTACCCCGCCGCCGGGATCGCCGGCATCCGGCCGCGCTCGTCCAACGCCGCCCTGACGGCGCCGGCCGACGCGCGCGAATTCCCGGACGTGATCGCGCGGGCGCTCAGCGCGCTGCGCACCGCGGGCGTCAGCGGGCCGTATGCGGTGGCGCTCAGCGCGCCCGCGTACACGGCGGTGTCCGAGACCAGCCACCACGGCTACCCGGTCATCGAGCACATCCGGCACCTGTTCAGCGGCGAGATCATCTGGGCGCCGGCGATCTGCGGCGCGGTGGTGGTCAGCACCCGCGGCGGCGACTTCGACCTGCAGCTCGGCCAGGACGTCTCGATCGGGTACCTGTCGCACACCGACACCGAGGTCCGGCTCTACCTCCAGGAGAGCCTGACATTCCTGGTCTACACCGACGAGGCCGCAGTCACGCTCACCGGCGAGTAGGCGGCCCGGTGACAGGATCCCGGCCAGGCTCCCGGATGGCGTTAACGCGCCGGAAACCTGGCCGGGCCGGCGGTCGCCTACGATCTGGCGGTAATGCCCTTTGCCTCCCAGCCGTCCGCCGCGAACGCCGGACGGCGGATGAGCCGTCGCGACCGGCGGATCGTGCTGACCGCCATCGTGATCCTCGTGGTGGTCTTCGGCGGCATCGGCACCTGGGCGGCCCTCCGGCCCGGCCGTTATGACCAGTCCCGTGACGGCTGCATTACCGTGAACCTGCCCAGCAGCATGGGCGGCAGCCTGTTCCACCAGTGCGCCGGGCAGGCCCGCACGACCTGCCACGATGCGTTCGCCCAGCAGGGCGCGGCCGCCCGGCTGATCCGGCCGCAATGCCGGCTGGCCGGCCTGGCCCCGGCCGCGGCCGGGGCCTCCGCCGCGGCCGGCAGCTGACCCGCCGCGGCGGACAGCTGGCCAATTGGCTCCCGCCGCCAGCAGCTGATGCGGACCGGATGCTGACTCCTGCCGTCAGCAGCTGACTCAGCCCGAAAGCTGACTTTCCGCAACCAGAATCTGACTCTTCGCGGCCGATAGCCCGGCCGTTCTGGACCGCCCACCCGCCATCGGCGCATAGGCTCGGAAGCTGCCCCTGCTAATTAGGCCAGGTGCCAGGCCTGGAAGCCACTCAGGGGAAGGGGAAGCGATGAGCAGCGGCGGGCGGTTTGATATCAGCGCCCTCCAGGTCATAGCCAGCGTTCTGGCCGCCGTGACTGGCGCGATCGCCGCTTCGTACCTCGGGATCGCCGGCACCATTGTCGGGACCGCCGTGATGAGCGTCGCGGGCACCGCCGGCTCGGCCATTTACCGTCACTATCTCGGCCGCGGCCAGGAGCAGCTGAAGAACAAGGCCGCACAGATCGTGCCGAAGGCCCGTGACAGCTCGGCGGGCTCGGCGCTGAACAGGCACCGGCCGGCCACTGAGGCCGGAGCTCATGCGGCCAGACCCAACGGGGCAGCAGCGAACGGGGCCGGGGCACGAGCGGTGGCCGGCGAGACGAGCGACCGCGGGCAGTCCGGGACTGCGGGAGCGCGTCGGCCAGGCCTGGCCGACGCGCTCCCGCAGTCCCGGACTGCCCGCGGTCGCTCGTCTCGCCGGCCACCGCTCGTGCCCCGGCCCCGTTCGCTGCTGCCCCGTTGGGTCTGGCCGCATGAGCTCCGGCCTCAGTGGCCGGCCGGTGCCTGTTCAGCGCCGAGCCCGCCGAGCTGTCACGGGCCTTCGGCACGATCTGTGCGGCCTTGTTCTTCAGCTGCTCCTGGCCGCGGCCGAGATAGTGACGGTAAATGGCCGAGCCGGCGGTGCCCGCGACGCTCATCACGGCGGTCCCGACAATGGTGCCGGCGATCCCGAGGTACGAAGCGGCGATCGCGCCAGTCACGGCGGCCAGAACGCTGGCTATGACCTGGAGGGCGCTGATATCAAACCGCCCGCCGCTGCTCATCGCTTCCCCTTCCCCTGAGTGGCTTCCAGGCCTGGCACCTGGCCTAATTAGCAGGGGCAGCTTCCGAGCCTATGCGCCGATGGCGGGTGGGCGGTCCAGAACGGCCGGGCTATCGGCCGCGAAGAGTCAGATTCTGGTTGCGGAAAGTCAGCTTTCGGGCTGAGTCAGCTGCTGACGGCAGGAGTCAGCATCCGGTCCGCATCAGCTGCTGGCGGCGGGAGCCAATTGGCCAGCTGTCCGCCGCGGCGGGTCAGCTGCCGGCCGCGGCGGAGGCCCCGGCCGCGGCCGGGGCCAGGCCGGCCAGCCGGCATTGCGGCCGGATCAGCCGGGCGGCCGCGCCCTGCTGGGCGAACGCATCGTGGCAGGTCGTGCGGGCCTGCCCGGCGCACTGGTGGAACAGGCTGCCGCCCATGCTGCTGGGCAGGTTCACGGTAATGCAGCCGTCACGGGACTGGTCATAACGGCCGGGCCGGAGGGCCGCCCAGGTGCCGATGCCGCCGAAGACCACCACGAGGATCACGATGGCGGTCAGCACGATCCGCCGGTCGCGACGGCTCATCCGCCGTCCGGCGTTCGCGGCGGACGGCTGGGAGGCAAAGGGCATTACCGCCAGATCGTAGGCGACCGCCGGCCCGGCCAGGTTTCCGGCGCGTTAACGCCATCCGGGAGCCTGGCCGGGATCCTGTCACCGGGCCGCCTACTCGCCGGTGAGCGTGACTGCGGCCTCGTCGGTGTAGACCAGGAATGTCAGGCTCTCCTGGAGGTAGAGCCGGACCTCGGTGTCGGTGTGCGACAGGTACCCGATCGAGACGTCCTGGCCGAGCTGCAGGTCGAAGTCGCCGCCGCGGGTGCTGACCACCACCGCGCCGCAGATCGCCGGCGCCCAGATGATCTCGCCGCTGAACAGGTGCCGGATGTGCTCGATGACCGGGTAGCCGTGGTGGCTGGTCTCGGACACCGCCGTGTACGCGGGCGCGCTGAGCGCCACCGCATACGGCCCGCTGACGCCCGCGGTGCGCAGCGCGCTGAGCGCCCGCGCGATCACGTCCGGGAATTCGCGCGCGTCGGCCGGCGCCGTCAGGGCGGCGTTGGACGAGCGCGGCCGGATGCCGGCGATCCCGGCGGCGGGGTAGCCCTCGAAGACGGCCTGGTCCTCGGTGAACGCCAGCTGCCGGGCGGCGTCCTTGACCGGCTGCCAGTCGGCGTCCTGCGCCCCGCGCGCCACGTCGTCGACCTGGCCGCGGTCCAGCACGAACGGCACCCGCAGCTGCACCAGCGGCAGCACCTGGCGCTGGTGCGCGAGCACGCCCTCGCCGGGCGGGTCGATGGCCGACAGGTGGCCGGTGCCCACGGCGGACAGCTTCTCCCCGGCGGGGCCGTGCACGTCTACCAGCCGGCGGCCGGCCAGGTTCTGCCGGAACGTCCGGGCGGCTTCCTCGGCGATCTCCTGCCACGCCTCGTCGGAGACGGGCGCGAGCTCGCGATGCAGGTTATTCATCTCGGTGCTGCTCCCTTGCGGCTTGCGTCCTGGCCCATCAGCCTCACCGTCCCCCACTGTCCCCGGCCGGGCTGCGCGGCCGACGGCGGCAGGTCATTGCTACCCCGGGCACTGGCCCCGCATCCGCGCCGGCCCGGTAACGTCGGGTTGTGTGCCTTCTGATCGCGGTCAGCGGGGTGGTCGCCGACGCCCCGCTGATCGTCGCTGCGAACCGGGACGAGCGCTACGACCGGCCTGCGACTGCGATCACGGTACTGCGCGAGGCCGGCCCGCGGCTGCTCGGCGGCCGGGACGAGCTGGCGGGCGGCACCTGGCTGGCGGTCAGTGAGACCGGCCTGGTGGCCGGGCTGACCAACCTGCCGTCGCCGCAGGGCCGCGACCCGGCGAAGCGGTCCCGCGGGGAGCTGCCCATCGCCCTCGCCGCGCATCCGACCGCGGCGGCGGCAGTGGCCTGGGCGCGCGCATCGATCCGGCCGGACGATTACAACCCGTGCTGGATGCTGGTCGGCGACCGCAGCGACCTGTACTACATAGACATAACGAGCGGTTCCCGGCCGGTCACCCGGCACCTGCCCGCGGGGGCCTACGTGCTGGAGAACGAGCCGCTGGGAGCGGGCTCGGCCAAGGCGCGGCACGTGGCGCGGCTGGCCGGCCAGGCACTGGCCGGCCAGCCCGGAGCCGGGGACGGCCGGGTGGCGGCCGGGCTCGCCGCGATCCTGCGCGATCACACCACGCCGGACGGCGCCAGCCCGCCGCGGCCCGCCGCCACCTGGGCCGCGTGCGTGCACGGCGACGGGTACGGGACCCGGTCGGCGATGGTCGTCACCGTGCCGGCCGCCGGCCTGCCGCACGTCGAGGCGGCCGACGGGCCGTCGTGCCAGGCCCCGTTCCAGCCGGCCGACGGCCTGTGGGCCCGCGCTCCGGCGGCCGGGACTCAGGCCGGGACTCAGGCCGGGACTCAGGCCGGGACTCCGGCGGCCGGGACGCCGGCGGGGAGCAGCC
This sequence comes from Streptosporangiaceae bacterium, assembly GCA_052143655.1. Lineage (GTDB taxonomy): Bacteria > Actinomycetota > Actinomycetes > Streptosporangiales > Streptosporangiaceae > CAVSUR01. Next base: position 6,693 of record JBKQSL010000184.1, read on the forward strand.
CATGGGCCTGATCAGCACGGTGGGCCTGGTCCTGCACCCGGCCCGTGAGTGCGGGACCGCGACGGCCGCGATCACCGACTGGAGCCGGGCCCGCGGCGTCACCATGCTCGGCCTGCCCGGGGAGACCGAGCGGCTGGCCGGCCCGGTGCGGGCGGTGCCGGACGCCTACCTGGCCGGCCACGCCGACCTGGTGATCAGCCTGGGCGGGGACGGCACGATGCTGCGCGCGCTGCGGCTGGTGCACGGGGCCAGCCCGCCGGTGCTCGGGGTGAACGTCGGGCGGCTCGGCTTCCTGGCCGAAGTGGACGTGCCGGAACTGGCCGGCTCGCTGTCGGCCATCGACGCGCACGAGTTCACGGTGGAGCCGCGGACCGGCGTGCGCGCCGTGTTCCGCACCGGGCACACGGTCGCGTTCAACGACATCGCCCTGGTGCGCAGCCCCGGCCACCCCAGCGCCGCGATCGAGGTGCAGGTCGAGGGGCACCCGTTCGTGCGGTACGCGGCGGACGCGGTGATCGCCGCCACGCCGACCGGGTCGACGGCCTACGCGTTCTCGGCCGGCGGCCCGATCGTCTCCCCGCGAGCCGAGGGCCTGCTGGTCATCCCGGCTGCAGCGCACTCGTCGTTCAACCGGGCCCTGCTGCTGTCCAGCGGGGAGCAGCTAGCCCTGGCGGTGCTGCCCGACAGCGGGGAACTGGCCATCGAGGCGGACGGCCGGGTCGTCGGCCAGGCCCGTCCCGGCGATCTGGTCGAGCTCACCCTGCTGCCGGCCGCCGCCCGGGTGGTCCGGCTCGGCCGGACCACCTTCTACCAGCGCGCCCGGCGCAAGCTCGGGGTCATGAGCTCGGCCGAGATCGACGGGGACCGGCAGGCGGCGCCGGGCTGCTGACCCGTCC
>JBKQSL010000185.1:0-27405 GCA_052143655.1 Streptosporangiaceae bacterium
GGCTCGCCTGCCGTCTCCTGCGGGCCGTCGGCGGGCCGCTCCCAGATCACCGGCAGCAGCGTGGCAACGGGCCGGGTGCCGTCGAAGGTGACCAGGTCCGCCGTCTGGGCCGTGTCCACGAACGCGGTGATCTCGGCCAGGGCGGTGACAGCGAAATGGCGCGGAATATACACCTGACCAGGGTAGGCGCAACGGCTATCGTGGGGCCAACGCGCTGACGCAGACAAGTAATGCGGGAGCACGCGAGACCACAGAGCCGCCGGCAGCTGCGAAGGCTGGCGGCCGGTCCGCCGGCAATCCTCGACCACTGACCTGTCACGCTGCGCAGCCCGCAGCCGCCGGCCGGGTTCGAGATCGCCAGCTGATGCAGCGTGGATGGGGCCGGGGACACGACCAGCATCCCGTCATCGAGCTCGTAACGGAACTCGTCGTCGGGCAGGCCGGCCATGTCGGCCACAGTCAGCGCCCGGTCCTGGCCGTGCCAGACGCCGTCGGTAGTCACAGCACTCATCTTGCCTCCTGCCGGTCATGTCCGCTCTTGCCTCCTGCCGGTCATGTCCGCCACGATGCCAGCGGCTGCCGACAATCGCGGCACGCCGGGCATCTCGCCAGGTCGGCGGCGGCCGCGCCGGGCGCGGCTCGACGGCGGGCGCGGGGGCCGGCCCGGACCGGTAGGGTTCCTGGCATGACCGATGTGGATGACCTTGACGCGCTGTCGTCGCGGGAACTGCACGACCGCGCCGTGCACCGCGCCCTGCACCACTTCGACATCGCGTTCCTGTGGCAGCTGCTGCGCGAGATTCCGGCCGGCGAGGCCGCAGCCGGGCACCCGGAGGCCGCTGGCGCGGACGCGGCCCACCTGTCCGCGCTGATCTCCGACGCGCTGGAAGCCGGCGAGGGTGACGTGGCCGAGTCACTGCGCCCGCTGTACCTCAACTACCTGCGCAAGCACAGTTCCGGCCAGCACCAGCCGAGCAAGCCCGAGGCCGGCCAGCCCGGCTGAGCCCGCGCCGGACGGCCGCCTCAGTCCGGGACGACGATCACCTTGCCGACGGCGCCGCCCTCCACCGCATCGTGCGCGGCGGCGATGTCGTCCAGCCCGTACCGGGTGATCGGCAGCTCGGTCAGCGCCCCGTCAGCGAGCGCGGCGCTGGTGTCCGCCACTGCGGCTTCCAACACGGCCGCCGGCACCCCGTAGAGCAGCACGAACCGGAGCACCACGTTGGCGGTCATGCAGGCACGGACCGGCAGCGCCGGGTCCTGCGCCTCGGCGGCGTAGGTCACGATCTCGGCCATCGGCGCGGTCACGGCCAGGTCGAGCTGCAGGTTCGTGCCGAGCGCCAGCTCGACGACCCGGTCCACCTGGCCGGCGAACGAACGGATCTGGTCCGCGGCATCGGCGTCCTTGTAGTTCACGACCAGGTCCGCGCCGGCCTTGCTGGCCAGTTCCGCCTTCTGCGGGCCGCTGACCGTCGTGACGACCCTGGCCCCGGCATGCTTGGCGAGCTCGATAGCGAAATGACCGACCGCCCCGGCACCGCCGGCCACCAGCACGGTCTTGCCCTCGACCGGCCCGTCGGCGAACAGGCAGCGGTGTGCGGTCAGGGCCGGGACGCCCAGGCTGGCCCCCAGCTCGGCCGAGGCTCCCTCCGGCAACGGCACTGCCTGGCGGGCGGGTACCACGCTGCACTGCGCGGCGGTCCCCCACGGGCTCTGCGCCGCGGCCAGGAACAGCCAGACCCGCTGGCCGACCCGGGCCGGGTCGACGCCCTCGCCGACCGCCTCGATGACGCCCGCGCCGTCCTGGTTCGGGATCTGGAAGCCCTCGATCGGCCGCGGCGTTGCCCCGCTGCGAGACTTCCAGTCCGTCGGGTTGACGCCGGAAGCCTCGACCCGGATCCGGACCTGGCCGGGGCCCGGCTCGGGCCGCTCGATCTCCTCGACCCGCAGCACCTCGCGGGCCGGCCCGTACCGGTCATACAGCGCAGCTTTCATCGGGTGGTCGCCTCCCGGGAGTAGTCCGCTGAGTCACCACGCCGATCCTCTCACCCGCAGCGCGGCAGCGATCAGAGGCCTGCCAGCAACTGCCCCGGCTTGCGCCGGGCGCGCGGATGGGCAGGGTTATGATTCTGGGCCCGGCTCCTCGGCCCATTCGAGGGCTTCCGCGCTCATATATACCTTGTTCCAGCCGGTCGTCCTGGCCTGCTCCAGAGCTGTGTCCGCCGCTCCTATCAGCTGGTCGAGAGCACGGCGGGACTCATTGAGGACGGCTACCCCGATAGAGACGGTCAGCCGGAAGATGAATCCAGCCTGCGGACCGGATTCAATGGCGAAGGGCTCTCCGGCGATATGGTCCCGGAGGCGCTCGGTGATCCGGCGTGCTTCCGCGCCGTCTGTTCGCGGGAGGAGAATCGCGAACTCGTCGCCGCCCACTCGCCCGATCAGGTCGTATCCCCGAGACTGATCGCGCAGGATCGCCGCCACGCCCTTCAGGAGCTGATCGCCCACCTCCGTGCCTGCAGCGTCAGTAGCCGCCTTGAAGTCATCGATGTTGACCATGGCCAGCGCCAGCGGGGACCTAGTCCGGGTGGCATGGGACAGCTCAGCCATGGCCTCTTGCTGCCAGGTCGCGAAGTTCAGTACGCCCGTCTTCCGGTCAAGCCGCGTCTGAGCCATGAGCTGGGCGTGCATCAGATGCTGCCGGTAGAGGACTACGGCAGGCAGCGCTAGGACCATCAGCACGGGGTTGATGGCGACGATCAGCGACAGCAGGACCGCGAGAGTCAGCTCGATGGAATCAGAAGTGAGGGACTCGCGCGTGCCCATCAGGTCCCGGATGCGCGCAGCCGGGTCGGAGAGCTTAATGGCCACCAGGACTAGCGCGCAGTTGATCAGCCACGCTACCGCCCCGCCCGCGATGACTATTGCCGTCCATTCCAGAGCGACCGCGCCGCCCTGCCTCGGGACGCCGACGAATGACTGACGCAGGGCATGGAATGCCAGCGAGACGCAGCCGTACGCCAGGCTGATCGTGCAGTTGCTGAAGACGCGCCGGTAGACGATCACCCGCGGCATCCGCCAGAGCTTGTAGCCGGCCATCAAGGCCGGCGCCGCGAAGGCGTAGCAAGGCGGAAGCGTCACTGCGATCGTCAGGTACCAGACCGTCTGCAAATCGCGGCTGAGAGCCCCGTGAATCTCCTTGACGCTCCTGGTGGCCTCGACCGCGATAGCCCCGCAGGCCAGCAGTCCCGCGAATACCGCGCCCTGGCCGAGGGACCAGTGCAGCCGGGCTGCAGACATGAGGATCGCCGTCACCGACAGCGCGGCAACGAGGATCACGTAGCTCCGAAGCGGCTCCGCCAGGGCCCACAGTGGCCAGTCGCGGATGCGCCGCGGCGTCCAGCGAGGCGCGCGGAGGGCACTCATGAGTACTCCCCCGGAGGACTATGCAGAAAGGTCGCCAACTCACATGTAACTATGAGTACGGAACTAATGGTGCATCGTGACAGAACCGCGATCCGGCCGTCAAGCGTGGATGAGTGTGACAAAAGTTGTAGCTCCGGCGGAGCTTCGCCGCCGAGTGCAGACGGGAGGCAGCCATGCGCGTCGAATGGCTCTGACCAGCACCGCCCGCACCCCGCCACCCCCGAACGGAGGCAGCCATGCGCGTCGAATGGCTCTGACCCAGCTGCATCGCAGGTCCGGCTATGGCAGCTGACGACGCCAGGTCAGCGCCAAAGCGGCGGCGGCGAGTAGGCCCACGCCGCCGCTGAGGGCGACCACAGAGCCCGGGCTGAGCGTGTGTGCGGCCAGTGCGCCCGCGGCGATGACGCCGAGGCCCTGGCCGACCTGGATACCGCCGTTGGCCAGGCCGAACGCCTGGGCGCGGCGCTGCGCCGGGATCGCGGCCACGAAGGCCGCGTTGGCGGCCAGCTGATAGCTGGCCGCCAGGCCGGATACGGCCAGGATGGCCAGTACCGCCGGCAAGCCAGGCTGCAGCGCGGCCAGGACCAGAACGCCGCAGGCGATGACGGCCAGCGGCCCCATCCAGTTCTGCCTGCGCTCGGGGGGCACGAGCCGGCCGAACGCGACTGAGCCGACGGCCGTGCCGAACGGGGCGGCCGCGAAGATCAGCCCGGTGGCCACGCCGATCGGCAGCGAGCCCCGGACCTGGTCGGCGTAGGGGGCAGCGAGGCCCATGGGCACCAGGTAGAACATCATCAGCCAGCCGAGCAGCATCAGCGTGCGCAGCCGCCGGTCACCGAACACCAGCCGGACCCCGCCAGCCAGCTGGGCGCGCTGGCTGGCGCCGTGCCGCCCGCGGGCGGGCGCCGGGCGGGCCCAGACGCACAGCCGCACCAGCAGGGCGGAGGCGGCGAACGTGGCGGCGTCGACCAGCAGCGCCGGCCCGACCCCGACTAAAGCGACGACCAGGCCGCCGAGGGCAAACCCGGCGACGATCCCGATCTGGTTGATCAGCTGGGTCACGGCCGTGCCGAGCACGTACCTGTCACCGGCCAGGATGTCCGGCAGTAGCGCTGACCGGGCTGCCTTGAAGGGCGAGTCGAGCAGCGTGACGGTGAACAGCAGCGCGATCAGCAGCCACAGCGCGGCCGCGCCCGGCACCTCCCGGCTGACCACCACCATGGCGCAGACCAGCACCAGGCGAGCCAGGTCGCACGCGACCATGACCCGGCGCCGCGGCAGCCGGTCGGCCAGGCCCGCCAGTGCCAGCCCGCCGACCAGCCAGGGCAGCAGCGTCGCCGCATAAGTGACCGCCGTCCACAGCGCGGAATGCGTGCGGTCATAGACCAGCACCGTCATCGCGACCCGGGCCAGCTGGTCTCCGCCGATCGACAGCAGCTGGGCCAGCAGCAAGGCACGGAACTGCGTCTCGGCCAGGACACCGCGGAAGGTCGCGGTGCGGCTGGGGGCCGACTCGGCATGCGCGGCAGCGGCGGCCGCTCTCTCCAACGGCGATCTCCCGATATTCGCGTGTCCTGATATCTCCGGCCCATCCCATAGTTCACTGGGATGGCTATGCGCGCAACTATCGGTAACAGAGAGTCACATCTGCGACCCGGTCAGCCGGGCACCACCGCCAGGCCACGAGGACGCCGCCCTTGCCCCGAAACCGCCTGAAGTGCAGGAACGCCTCGCCAGGGGAATGCTCTGAAGATCTTCACATCCCGACGCTCTGGCACTATCCAGTCAGAACAGTCACAATCAGGCAAAGAACGGTAAGGAGATCGCAACGTGATGGTGAAGTGACGCCGCCGCGGCCCGGTCATACACGGCGGCCCCGCCGGCAGCCTTCCCGCCACGCCTCCTGGGCCATGTCCGCACTCGCTGTGACCGGCATGCTCGGCCTGGCGCTGATGCCGACAGCGCGGCTTTCCGCCGACACGGTCGCCGCGGTCAGGAAGGGAGTCGCCTTCAACGGGTCGCCGGCGGTGGGCGCTCTGTTCACCGCGTCCGGCGGCAGGCTCACCCGGCACTTCTGCACCGCGAGCGTCGTGCACAGCCCGTCCGGGAACCTCCTGGTCACCGCAGCGCACTGCATGCACGGCCGCAGCCTGACGCCAACCGGGCATGTTATCTTCGCCCCGCAGTACCACGGCGGCAGATTCCCGTTCGGCACCTGGCCGGTTACGGCCAAGTACGTCGACAGCCGGTGGTCGCGCTACCGCAACCCGAATGACGACGTCGCGTTCCTGACCGTCAGCGGATCAGGCTCGCTGGAGGCGCGCACCGGGGCGGAGACGCTGACCACCGGCTGGCAGCCGCCGCTGCACGTCACCGTGATCGGCTATCCGGACACGCGCAGCTGGCCGATCCGGTGCAGCGCGCCAGCCCGCGCATTCGACCCTGGCAAGCTGCGGCAGATGGTGTTCGACTGCGATGGCTACCGCGACGGCACCAGCGGCGGCCCGTTCCTCGCGGAGGTCAGCAAGAAGACCGGCGCCGGCCGGCTGGTCGGCCTCATCGGCGGCTACGAGACCGGCGGCCGCTCGCCGAACATCTCCTACTCGCCACAGCTGGGCAGCCGGATCCAGAACCTGTACGACACGGCCGTCAAGGCGGCCACGGCAGGCTGAGCCCAGCGCATGAACCTGCCATCTGCCAGTCGCCTGATGCCTGTGGTGCCGATGCTCTCGGCCGCAGCTCGCGGCTCCTGACGGCCCTGGCCGCGGGCAGGCCGCTCCGCCGGTAAAGTGTCCCGTACGCAACTACGGCCACTGCAGCCGCGTCCTGCTACTCTGCGCAACCACCGACTGCCAGCGACGTGCGCCGCTCGGTGATATTTTCGGGACTAGCGTGAAATCGCATATGCGATACCATCATCTAGGGCGCCGTGCTACGCGTTATGGTGCAATCGCGTGCCGAAAACATTGACCCGCGAAAAGGCGCCGGCGAGCGTGAAGCTGTGACGAGATCAGCATCGCCCGCGGCGAACTCCGTTGCGGCCGGGCGGCTGCGACGGGAGGGAGCGGTAATCATGACGGATGGTCGCTCATGACCGACGTGCCGGCCGGGCCTACAGTCCTGCGGATCCTGCTCGGAACCCAGCTGCGCCGCCTGCGGGAGACCCGGGGCATCACCGCCCAGGAGGCCGCCCGCGCCATCCGCGGCTCCGAGTCGAAGATCAGCCGCATCGAGCTGGGCCGCAACGCCGTGCGCGAGATGGACATCGCCGACCTGCTGACGCTGTACGGGGTCACCGACCCGGGCGAGCGCGAGCAACTGCTCTCCCTGGCCAGCCAGGCGAACCAGCCCGGCTGGTGGCACCGCTACCAGGACATCCTGCCCCCCTGGTTCCAGGCCTACATCGGGCTGGAGGAGTCAGCGGAGTCCATCCGCAGTTACGACGCGCAGTTCGTGCCCGGCCTGCTGCAGACCGAGGAATACGCCGCCGCGGTGCTGGCGCTCGGCGACTTCCGGCCCGAGGAGGCCGAGCGGCTCGTGGTGCTGCGCAAGGAGCGCCAGCGCCGGTTCACCGCCGGGGGGCTGCGGCTGTGCACGATCATCGACGAGGTGGCGCTGCGCCGGCCGCTGGGCAGTCCCGGCGTCATGCGCGGCCAGCTGGAGTACCTGGCGGAAGTCTCCGGCCGGCCCGGGTTCACCCTGCAGGTCGTCCCGTTCCCCGGCAGCGCCTACACCGCCCCTGGGAGCTTCAGCATCCTGCAGTTCGCCAGCCCTGACCTGCCGGACGTGGTGTACGTAGAGCAGCTGACCAGCGCCATGTACCTGGACAAGAAGATGGATGTCGTGCGGTATACCGCAGCCATGGACAAGCTCGCCAGCCTCAGCGCCGCTCCCGCGGCATCCCGCGAGATCATCCGCTCATTGCTCAAGGAGAGGGAGGGAACCTTATGAGCAAGGACCGGGAGGAATCCTTATGAGCAGTACCGGTGACCGCAGTCAGCACGTCGGCCTGGGGGGGGCGACGTGGATCAAGAGCAGCCTCAGCGGGCCCACCGGGGGGAACTGCGTCGAGGTGGCATTCCTCCCCGACGGGACCATCGCGATGCGCAACTCGCGGCATCCCGACGGCCCGTCCCTGGTCTTCACCCGGGCCGAGTGGGATGCCTTCCTCGGCGGCGCCAGAGACGGCGAGTTCGGCTAAGCAGGCTCGCAGCCGCAACCGAGGGGGCGGCCATAACGGGGAACGGCCAGAACGGCGGCGGCCGCCGGTCTCGCGCAGCGGGAGCCCGGCGGCCGCCTCTTCGTGGACTGCCCTCAGTTCAGGGCAGTCCGCAGTTCACGGCTGTCGGCTCGGGGGAGGTCGAACTGGCCGTTCTTCACGCCGGCCAGGAAGGCGTCCCACTCCTCGTGGTCGAAGACATGCGCGGCCTTGCTAGTGTCCTTCGAGTCGCGCAGGGCTACGTAGCCGCCCGGCAGGTGCGCAACCTGCACGCAGGCGGAATTGTTGCAGAAGCGACTGGAGAACCAGACCGCATCCGAGAGGTCTAGTGTCACCTACTGATCCTTTCGAGAGGTATATGCACAATTGCGGTTGACTGAGCGGATCAGGTCGGCTGATTCGGCCGGCGGCAGCGCAGTCGCGCGGAGCAGGTCAAATACCTCCGCCTGTGCCCGGACTTCTTTCTCCCTCTCCTCCAGGTACGCCTGTCCGCCCACCCCTTCTGAGTAGACAACATCCGGGTCGGTTCTTTCCGGGAATTCGATGATCGCGAACGGCCCGTTGAGAGCCGGGTGGACTCCGCTGGAAAAGGACAGGACCTGCAGAGTCACATTAGGCCAGGTACTGGCGGCGGACAGGTGCTCGATCTGCCGGTGCATGACCTCCGGTCCGCCGATCGGCCGCCGGATCACCGCCTCGTCCAGGATGATCCACAGCTGCATCGGATCCGAGCGCAGCAGGACCTCCTGCCGCTGCATCCGCAGGGATACCAGCCGGTCTACCTCCGCCGCGGTGAGCTTGCGGCGCACCGAGGTCATCACCGCCTCGGCGTACTCCTCCGTCTGCAGCAGGCCGTGAATGACCTGGGACTCATACACCCGCTCCGACGAGGCTTCGGCTTCCAGGCCGACATAGACGCTGAACCCGGTCGGCAGCACGTCGTCGTAGACCCGCCACCAGCCCTTGCGATGCCCTTCCCGGGCCATGTCGGTGAGGGCCTGGCGCTGCGCCGGGTCACTGACGCCGTAGATGTCCAGCATCGCCGACAGGTAGGCGGTCCGGGTCGGCGCCTTGCCGGTCTCGATCCGCGACAGCGTGGAGGCCGCCAGGCCCAGGCGATCTGCCACTTCTTCCAGCTTGATGGACTGCGCTTCGCGCAAATGGCGCAATTCGCTGCCAAGGCGGCGGCGCCGGACAGTGGGACCGACAGACACGGGCGACCGCCCCCTCCCGGGAATGACAGGAAAGCGCCACCCGGCAATCCCGAGCCGGGCACGCCTGCGCCTGGTGATGTTATGCAGGACGATACCGGAAATAGACCCACGATGGGATCCCAATTGAAATCTCGTGACGCAAATGTGTCTCACGCACTTGCGCCGGATGCACGCCCGGGCAATGATGAAACCGCCGCCGGGCGCCGCGGCACCGCCACCGCCACGGCGGCTGGCGCGGGGCTACGAGGGGCCAGTTCGTCGCGCCACAGTGGCCAGCAGGCCCCGCGCCGCGGCAGAGCAAGGGGGGAAGGAGCCCGCGGATGGGGTTACCGGAGTGGCCCGGCGATGATCCCCAGCATCCTGCCGATACGGCAGGGGGGTCAATACTCGGCTGCCTGACCATTCCCGGCCGCCCTGAGCACGTGCAGGAGGCCAGGGCATTCGTGGCCAAGATCCTGGGCGGCCAGGGCCGCAGCCCCTGTGAGGTGGCCGTGCTGCTGACCTCGGAGATCGTCACCAACGCCATCGTGCACACTAATTCCAGCCGGCCGGGGGGCACGGTTACCCTGGTGGTCGCCGAGGCCGGCGGCGGGCTGCGGATAACCGTCGAGGACAGCGGATCAGATCTCGGCACGCCAGTGGTCCGGGACGAGGTGTTCACCGACGGCGGCCACGGGATGTTCCTGGTGGAGCATCTCGCTGACCGGTGGGGCTACCTGCGCGGGCCGTACGGCACCGCGGTCTGGTTCTGGCTGCGGGAGCCGACCGCCGCCTGAGCGGCCCCGGTCAGCTGCGGCGGCTGCCGCGCCGGGCGGCCGGGCTGCCGCGCTTTTCCCGCAGCCGCATCGTGACGTGCACCGGCGACCCGGCGAAGCCGAACTCCTCACGCAGCCGACGCTCGATGAACCGCCGGTAGCCCGCGGTCAGGAAACCCGTTGTGAACAGGACGAAGTGCGGCGGGCGGATCCCGGCCTGGGTGGCGAACATGATCTTCGGCTGGCGTCCGCCGCGCACCGGCGGCGGGGTCGCCGCGACGAGCGCGGTCAGCCACGCGTTCAGGCGGCCGGTAGGCACCCGGGTCTCCCAGCCGGCTAGTGCCGCCTCGATCGCGGGCGCCAGCCGGTCGGTGTGCCAGCCGGTGGCCGCCGAGACGTTGACCCGCGGCGCCCACCGGGCCGTGTGCAGCTGCCGGTCGATCTCCCGGTCGAGGAAATGCCGGCGGTCCTCGTCCACCAGATCCCACTTGTTGCAGGCGAGCACCAGCGCCCGCCCGGCCTCGATGACCATGGAGACGATCCGCAGGTCCTGCTCGGCGAGCGGCTGGCTGGCGTCGATCAGCACGACGGCCGCCTCGGCGCGTTCCAGCGCCCGCTCGGTGCGCAGGGCAGCGAAGTAGTCAGCGCCCTTGACCTGATGCACCCGGCGCCGGATGCCCGCGGTGTCGATGAACGTGTAGGTCCGCCCGCCCAGGTCGATCAGCTCGTCCACCGGGTCGCGGGTGGTGCCGGCGATCTCGTCGACCAGTACCCGCTCGGCGCGGGCCAGCTTGTTCAGCAGGCTGGACTTCCCGACGTTGGGCCGGCCGATCAGCGCGACCCGGCGCGGGCCGGCCGCCGCGTCCAGGACTTCTCGCGGCGCCTGCGGCAGCGCCTCCAGCACCGCATCGAGCAGGTCGCCGCTGCCGCGGCCGTGCAGTGCGCTGACCGACTGCGGCTCCCCCAGCCCCAGCGACCACAGCGCCGCCACGGCCGGCTCGCCCGGGGCATCGTCGACCTTGTTGGCCGCCAGCACCACCGGCTTGCGGGTCCGCCGCAGCACCGCGGCGACCGCGGCGTCGGCGTCGGTGACGCCGACCACCGCATCGACCACGAAGAGCACGGCATCGGCAGCAGCCACCGCTACCCGGGCCTGCGCGGCAACCTGGGCGGCCAGTTCCGCCGACCCCTCGACGGACGGCTCCCAGCCGCCGGTGTCCACCAGCGTGAACGCCCGCCCGCGCCAGGTCGCGTCGTAGGCCACCCGGTCCCTGGTCACGCCGGGAGTATCCTCGACCACCGCCTGGCGGCTGCCCAGTATCCGGTTCACCAGCGTGGACTTGCCGACGTTGGGACGCCCCACGACCGCCAGCACCGGGACGCCAGGCTCGCCTCCGCCCGGCTCAATGTCCGGCTCGCCGTCGCTCTCGCCCGGCGCCGGGGCCGCGAACCCGCTCATCGCGCCCACGCCACGTGCGCGGCCTGCCCGGCCGGCCCCGGCTGGCTGGCCCCGGCCGCCTGACGGACCCGGACCAGGTGCAGGATCGTGCCGATGACCTCGTCGAGGGTCAGCATGGTCGCGTCGATCTCGACCGCGTCCGCCGCCCGGGCCAGCTGCGGTGCGTCCCGGCGGTCACGCCGTGCCTGCTCCTGCCGGGTGAGCGCCGGCGTCGCCTGCGGATCGGCTGCCAGGTCCGCGCTGCGCCGCTGCGCCCGCACTTCCTCGCTGGCGGTGAGGAACACCTTCACCGGCGCCCGCGGGGCCACCACGGTGCCGATGTCCCGGCCCTCGGCCACGATGCCCGGCCCGGCGGCCGCGGCCGCGATGATCTCCTGCTGCTGGGCGATCAGCCAGGCGCGGACCTGCGGGACTGAGGCGACCGCGCTGACCGCGTTCGACACCTCGCGGGTCCGGATCGGCCCGGACACGTCCGTGCCGTCGACGGCGATGCGCGGCGCCTGCGGGTCGGTGCCGACCTCCAGGTCCGCCTGCCGCAGCCGCCCGGCCACCTCCTGCGGGCTGGTCACGTCGACGCCACGGGCCAGGAGCCACCAGGTCAGCGCCCGGTACATGGCGCCGGTGTCCAGGTAGCGCAGCCCGAGGGCGACGGCGACGCCGCGGGCCGCGCTGGACTTGCCCGAGCCGGCCGGCCCGTCCACGGCGATGACGATCGCCGGCGCGGTGCCGGCGGCCGGGCTGGCCGGCCGGGAGCCGGGATCAGGCGGGCGGGCTGGGATGTTGGTCACCCACGTGATGTTACCGGCGGACGGGCCACCCGCCGGCCGCCAGTGCGGCCGTGAGCGGCGCGGCCGCCTCCGGCCGGACTGACAGCTCGGCCACGCCGGCCGGCAGGCCCGGCGAGTGCTCGATGCCCACGTCCTCGATGTTGACACCCGCGGCACCGGCCGCCTGGAACAGCCGGGCCAGCTCGCCGGGCTGGTCACCGATGACCACCTGCACGATCGTGTAATCGGGTGCGGGCCTGCCGTGCTTGCCGGGAATCCTGGCCACGCCTGCCCCGCCGCGCTCCAGCAGGCCCGTCAGCTGCTTGACGAGGGCCTGGTCGCCGGCCGCGGCGCCGGCCAGCACTCCGGCCGCCGCGGTCAGCTCCGCGGCCACGGCCGCCAGCACCTGCGCGGCGTGCCCCGCGTTGGCGGTAAGGATCTGCGTCCACAGCTCGCTGTCCCCGGCGGCGATCCTGGTCACATCCCGCAGGCCCTGGCCGGCCAGCCTCAGCGCCGGCTCGGGCGCATGCTCCAGCCGCGCGGCCATGGCCACCGCGACCAGGTGCGGCACATGCGAGACGAGCGCCACGTGCCGGTCATGCTCGGCCGCCGGCATGAACACCGGCTGGGCCCCGCAGGCGCGCGCCAGGTCCGCGGCCGCGGCCGCGGCGCCCTCGTCGGTGCCCGGCCCGGGGCACAGTACCCACGGGCGGCCGAGGAACAGGTCGGCGCGGGCGGCGGCCGGCCCGGACCGCTCCCGGCCGGACAGCGGGTGGCCGGGCACATAGCTGCGCAGGTCGCAGCCCAGCTCGCGGGCACGTGCCAGGGGCAGTTCCTTGACGCTCGCGACGTCGGTGTAGCAGCGGGCCAGCCCGCTGCGCTGGGCCTGCGCCAGCGCGGGCGCCACCGCGGCCGGGGGCATGGCCAGCACCGCGATATCCGCCGGGCCGCCCGGCAGGCCGTCCGGGGGCAGCACCTGGCCCGCGCCGATGTCGGCGGCCAGCCGGGCCGAGGCCGGGTCGCTGTCGGCCAGCCAGACGGCACTGCCCTGTTCCCGCAGGGCCAGCGCGACGGACGTGCCGATCAGGCCCGCCCCGAGCACGACCGCGCGGGCCGGGGCCGTCGGGTTCACTGCGCTCTCCTCACTGCGCTTTCCTCACTGGGCGATGTCCACCCGCAGCGCGGCCGCGCCGCGCAGGTACACGTGCCGGACCTGCTGCCTCGGCAGGTCGCTCTCCACGTGCATGAGCAGCCGGACCACCCGGGGCATCCCGCCGGGCACGGCGATCTCCGAGCAGCACAGCAGCGGCACCTCGCCGAAGCCGAGCTGGCGCGCGGCCAGCGCGGGGAACTCGGCCGTCAGGTCCCGGGTCGCGGTGAACAGCACGCTGATCACCACGTCGGTGGTCAGCGCATTGCGGCTCATGACCTCGGTGACCAGCTCCGCGGTCGCGGTCAGGATCGCTGCCCGGTCGTTGGCATCGACCTGCACCGCGCCGCGGATCGCCCGGACCGCCACAGACCTGCTCCCTCCCGTGCCGGGCGCCGCCCGGTGCGCGGCGCCGTCGTCAGCTGCACCCGCGACCGGCCAGGGATCCCGGCGCGGCGCAGCGCCGATCTTACGGGACGGCGGGCCGGCGGGCCGGGGGTGCGGCGGCGGTCACAGCCCGACAGCCGCGTACAGGTCGCCGATCTCGGCGGTCGACAGCCGCCGGGTGGTTCCCGGCCGCAGCGAGCCCAGCGAGATCGGCCCGACCTGGGTGCGCACCAGCCGGCTGACCGGGTGGCCGACCTCGGCCAGCATCCGGCGGACGATGTGCTTGCGGCCCTCGTGCAGGGTAATCTCCACCAGCGCCCGGTTGCCGGCCCGCTCCAGCACCCGGAACCGGTCGGCGCTGGCCTCGCCGTCCGCCAGCCGCACGCCCGCGATCAGCTGCCGTCCCAGGTCCCGCTGGATCGGCCCGGGCACGTCGGCGAGGTAGGTCTTGAGCACCCCGTAACGGGGATGCGCCAGCCGGTGGGCGAGCTCGCCGTCGTTGGTCATCAGCAGCAGCCCCTCGGTGTCGTAGTCGAGCCGGCCGACGTGGAACAGCCGTTCTCCCCAGTCCCCCAGGTAATCGGCAATGGTCGGGCGGCCGCGCGAGTCCGACATCGTGGTGAGCACGCCGGCGGGCTTGTTCAGGGCCAGGTAGACCAGGTCCTCGCTGGCCGGGATCCGCCGGCCGTCCACCCGGATGATCTGGCGCTGCGGGTCCACCCGGGCGCCGAACCGGCGGACCACCTCGCCGTCGACCTCGACCCGGCCGTCCGCGATCATCTCCTCGCAGTGCCGGCGGCTGCCCACGCCGGCTGCAGCCAGCACCTTCTGCAGCCGGACGCCGCCGGGTACGTCGGTCAGCGAGTCACGCTCGTCCGGCTCGGGCGCCGCCATGTGCGTTCCGGCCGGGCCGCCGGCAGCTGGGCGGGCGGCTGTGCCGGGCCGGGGGCCGCCGCGCGGCCGCCGCTCACCCGCGGGCATGCTCATCCACGGCGGAATTCTCGTCGTCGACGTCGCCGGGCAGGAACGGCGCGAGGTCGGGCAGCTCGTCAAGGCTGTCCA
This sequence comes from Streptosporangiaceae bacterium, assembly GCA_052143655.1. Classification (GTDB taxonomy): domain Bacteria; phylum Actinomycetota; class Actinomycetes; order Streptosporangiales; family Streptosporangiaceae; genus CAVSUR01. The sequence goes on from JBKQSL010000185.1 coordinate 14,440, forward strand.
GGCCCAGCCGCTCCAGGAAGTAGCCGGAGGTGGCGAACAGCACCGCGCCGGTCTCCGGGTCGTTGCCGGCCTCCTCGACCAGCCCGCGCAGTACCAGGGTGCGCATCACGCCATCGCAGTTGACCCCACGCACCGCCGAGACCCGGGCCCGGCTCACCGGCTGCCGGTAGGCGACCACGGCCAGGGTCTCCAGCGCCGCCTGGGTCAGCCGCACCTCCTGCCCGTCGCTGACGAACCGCTCTACCACCGGGGCGTACTCCTGCCTGGTGTAGTACCTCCAGCCGCCGGCCACCCGGCGCAGGTCGAAACCGCGCTGCTCGCGGCTGTAGTCCGCGGCCAGCTCGGCCAGCTCGGCGGCAACATCGTCGCGCGGGCATTCCAGCACCTGGGCGAGCATGATCTCGGAGACCGGCTCGTCGGCGACCAGCAGGATCGCCTCCAGGCTGGCCCGCAGGCCCGTGCTGCCGACGAGCGCCGGGGCCGGCCGGCCGTCGCAGGCCGGCTCGGCACGGCCGGCAGGCTCGGGGCCGCTGACAGGCTCGGGGCCGCTGACAGGCTCAGGGCTGCCGGCGGATTCGGGGTCACCAGAGAGCCGGACTTCACCGGCGGGCCGGATGTCACCGGCGGCCCCCGGGAGGGGCTGATCCTGCATCTGCTAGTCGTCTTCCTCGCTCGGGGCCGGCCCAGCCGCGGTCAGCCCAGCCGCGGTCAGCCCAGCCGCGGTCAGCCCAGCCGCGGTCAGCCCAGCCGCAGTCGGCACTGCCGTGGCCGGCGCCTCGTCACTAGCCAGCACGCCGGTCTCGTCATGGGCCCCGGGAGGAGCGGTCCACGACAGGTGCAGCTCGCCGAGCGGCGCCAGCTGGTCCAGCCCGATCTTGCCGTCCCGGTACAGCTCGAGCACGGCCAGGAACCGGGCTACCAGCTCGTAGGTGTCCGCGCAGTCCGCGCTCAGCTGCCGGAACGTGGCCCGGCGCAGCCGGATGAGCCGGGCAGCCAGGATCTCGGCCTGCTCGCGCACGGTGGTCCGGGCCACGTGCAGGTGCGCAGTGGAGACTACCGGGGCCTTGCGGGGCGCCAGCGCCCGCGCGGCGAGCGCGGCGAACTCCGCGGGCCCCAAGCCCAGCAGCACCTCGGGCAGCAGGTCGGCGAACCGGGGCTCCATCGGGACCCGGCGCGGGTACCGGCGGCTCTGCATCGTCATCTGGCTGGCCAGCACCGCGGCTGCCTCCTTGTAGGCGCGGTACTGCAGCAGCCGGGCGAACAGCAGGTCCCTGGCCTCCAGCAGGGCCAGGTCCTCCTCGTCGTCAACCTCGCCGGCCGGCAGCAGCCGCGCCGCCTTGAGGTCCAGCAGCGTGGCCGCCACGACGAGGAAGTAGCTGGCCTGGTCCAGGTCCCAGGCATCAGCCAGGGAACGGATGTGGCTGATGAACTCGTCGGTGACCGCCGACAGGGCGATCTCGGTGATGTCCAGCTTGTGCTTGGAGATCAGCGCGAGCAGCAGGTCGAAGGGGCCCTCGAAGACGTCCAGGTGCACCTCGAACCCGCCGGCCCGCGCCTGCGGCGCGCTGCCCGCCTCGCCGACTGCCGTGCTCGTCATGGATGCTGTCCCGTTGCCGCCTGCCTGCCGGCGGTCCGCGCCGTCCGGTCCCCTGACGCTATCCGATGCGGCAGGGCAGCGTGACCGCCCTGCGGCGCCCGCGCTGCCCTGCCGGGCGCCGTCCGCCCGGACCTGCCCGGTGCCGTCCCCGGCGGCCTGACGCGGCCCGTCACCGGTCCCCTTCCAGCCGCCGCGCGGCCAGGCTGTCCGGCCCCCGGGTGTCCAGGTCGGCCAGCAGGACGGCAAGCGCCTCCCGGACGATGCGGCCCCGGTCGGCCTGCAGCCCGAAGGCCCGCAAGGCCAGCCGGGCCCGTTCCAGGTCGAGCAGCTCGCGGGCAGACAGGTACGCAGTGCTCTTCTCGGAATGCTGTCCCCGGCCGCTGGCCGTCCGCCGACCGTCAGCGGCAGGGACGGCGGGACCGGCCGCAGCCGACGTCGGCCTGAGCAGCTCGGCAACCCCTGGCAGGCTTACCCGGCGTGAACGGGAGCCACCGGGACGCCCTGGCGCCATCGGGCCAGTACCTCCTTGGCGAGCTCTCGGTACGAGCCTGCGCCGTTGGACATCGGGTCGAAGCTGGTAATGGGCTCGCCGGCCACGGTGGCGTCGGGGAAGCGGACGGTGCGGCTGATCACGGTGTGGAAGACCTTGTCGCCGAAGCCCTCGACGACGCCCGCCAGTACTTCCCGGGTATGCAGCGTGCGCGAGTCGTACATGGTGGCGAGCAGTCCGTCCAAGGTCAGCTTAGGGCTGATCCGGCTTGAGACCTTCTCGATCGTCTCCATCAGCAGCGCCACGCCGCGCATCGCGAAGTACTCGCATTCCAGCGGCACGATGACACCATCGGCGCAGGCCAGCGCGTTGACCGTCAGCAGCCCGAGGGACGGCTGGCAGTCGATCAGGATCGCGTCGTAGTCCGGCACCACCGGCGCCAGCACCCGGCCGAGCACGAACTCCCGGCCGACCTCGTGCACGAGCTGCACTTCCGCGCCGGACAGGTCGATGTTGCTGGGCAGCAGGTCCATCCCGTCGACGTTGGTCTTGATGACCACGTCGGTGACCGACAGGTGCGGGTCCATCAGCAGGTTGTAGACCGTGGCGTCCAGCTCATGCGGCTGGATGCCCAGGCCCACCGACAGCGCGCCCTGCGGGTCGAAATCCACCAGCAGTACCCGGCGGCCCAGTTCGGCCAGCGCGGCGCCGAGGTTGATCGTCGTCGTGGTCTTGCCCACGCCGCCCTTCTGGTTGCAGACGGCGGCGATCCGGGCCGGGCCGTGCTCCAGCAACGGCTCAGGCTCGGGAAACTCCGGGAGGGGCCGGCCAGTCGGTCCGAGCATGCCCGGTCTCACCTCCAGCGTTCGTGCCGCTGCCAACCGCTGCACCTCCCCCGGGTGAGGCGAGAAATTGCCTCGCTAAGACGGGGACTCTAGAGCCTGCCGCAACCTCCGGCAAGCCGACTCACCGGTGGCACGCCACGGATATCCGTTTATGCGCACATAACAGTCCGGGCAGGTCCGGGCCGTGCCTGCGGGCCAGGGCGGGCATTGCCGATCGTAGCCGGATACGTCCGGCCTAATGCGGCCGCCGATGACCGCGCCCTATCCCGGGTGCCTGCGGGGAAAATCCCGTCGCGATCATGAACCCGATGCGGCCGTTACGGCGCCCTTTCCCGCTGGTCCGCGGGCGGTTCAGCGCAGGGCGCGCGGATGCGCGGCGGCGTAGACCTCGCGCAGCTTGTCCACGGTCACCAGCGTGTACACCTGGGTGGTGGTCACCGAGGCGTGGCCGAGCAGTTCCTGCACTACCCGGACGTCGGCCCCGCCGTCCAGCAGGTGGGTGGCGTACGAGTGCCGCAGCGTATGCGGCGAGATGCCGGCCAGCCCGGCCCGCGCGGCGGCGGCCCGCAGCGCGCCCCAGGCACCCTGCCGGGTCAGCCGCCCGCCGCGCGCGTTGAGGAAGACGGCCGGGCTGGCAGCGGACCGGCCGCCAGCCGCCAGCACCGGGCGGGACCGGACCAGGTAGGCCTCCAGCGCTGCCTGCGCGTAGCTGCCCACCGGCACGACCCGCTGCTTGCCGCCCTTGCCGGCCAGCCGGATCGCGGCGGGCACCCGGACCGTCCCGGACTCGGCGGTCAGCTCCAGGTCGTCGATGTCCAGCCCGACCGCCTCGGAGATCCGCGCGCCGGTCCCGTACAGCAGCTCCAGCAGGGCCCGGTCGCGCAGCTGGGCGGGCCCCTGGCCAGCCGCGGCCTGGCCGGCCGCGGGCACCGCCTGGCGGCCCGCGGGCGGGCCCCCGGCGGCGGCCAGCAGCCGCTCGATGTCCGGCACCGAGATGGCCCGCGGCAGTCGCCGCGGCGGTGCGGGCGGCCGCACCGAGCGCGCCGGGTCGGCTGCCGCGAGCCCGTCCGCCAGCGCGAAGGCGTGCAGCCCGCGGACCGCGACGACCGCCCGGCCCGCCGAGCTGGCTGCTAGCGGCCGGTGCTGCTCGTCGCCCTCGCGCAGCGTCGCGACGTACTCGGCCACGTCCCGCGTGCTGACCTCGTCCATCTCCGACCGCCCGCGGGCGGCCAGCACCGCGGTGTAGCGCTGCAGGTCCCGCTGGTAGGCCGCCAGCGTGTGCGCGGCCAGGCCGCGCTCGACCGCCAGGTGGTCGAGGTAGCGGCGGACAGCGCCGGCCACCGTGGTCAGCGCAGGACCTCCGCCAGCGGCGTGAACGGCAGGCCGTGCGCCTGCGCGACCGGCTCGCAGGTGACCGCGCCGTCGTGGACGTTCAGGCCGGGAGCGAACGACGGGTCGGCCCGCAGCGCCTCCCGCCAGCCCCGGTCGGCGATTTCCAGCACGTAGGGCAGCGTCACGTTGGTGAGCGCGTAGGTGGAAGTGTGCGGCACTGCGCCGGGCATGTTCGCCACGCAGTAGAACACCGAGTTATGCACCGGGTAAGTGGGCTCGGCGTGCGTGGTCGGGCGCGAGTCCTCGAAGCACCCGCCCTGGTCGATCGAGATGTCCACCAGCACCGAGCCCGGCTTCATCCGCGACACCAGCTGGTTGGTGATCAGCTTGGGCGCCTTGGCGCCGGGCACCAGCACCGCCCCGATGACCAGGTCGGCGTCGATCACCGCGCGCTGGATCTCATAGGAGTTGGACGCGACGGTCTGGCAGTGCCCCTGGTAGATGGCGTCCGCGGAACGCAGCCGGGCGACGTTCTTGTCCACCAGCAGCACCTCGGCCTGCATGCCGAGTGCGATGGCAGCCGCGTTCATCCCGGAGACGCCGGCGCCGAGCACGACGACCTTGGCCGCGTACACGCCGGAGACCCCGCCCATCAGCACCCCCCGGCCGCCGCCGTCGCGCTGCAGGTGATGCGCGCCGACCTGCGGTGCCATCCGCCCGGCCACCTCCGACATGGGTGCCAGCAGCGGCAGCGAGCCATCGGGCAGCTGCACGGTCTCGTACGCGATCGCGGTGGTCCCCGACTCCAGCAGGGCGTCGGTGCACACCCGGGACGCGGCCAGGTGCAGGTAGGTGAACAGGACCTGGTCCTTGCGCATCCGGTGGTATTCCTCGGCGACCGGCTCCTTCACCTTCAGGACCAGGTCCGCGGCCTGCCAGACGTCATCAGCGGCCGGCAGGATCTGCGCGCCGGCCGTGACGAAATCGGCGTCCGGGATCGACGAGCCGACCCCCGCGTCCTGCTGGACGTACACCTGATGACCGTTGCGGGCAAGCTCATGCACCCCGGACGGGGTAATCGCGACCCGGTACTCGTGGTTCTTGACTTCCCTGGGAACCCCGACCTTCATGCTGGTGCCCTTCTGTCTCGCTCGTCTGCGTGGCCTCGTTGCCAGGCGAACTGAGTCATACCCGCATGCCGCGCCAACGTGACCAGCCGATCAGCTGGCCTGCGCTGGTCAGGACTCGGGCGCGTCGGCAGGGCGCAGCGCCGCGAACCCGCCCGGCCGGGCGGCATACGCCGCCAAGATACCGACAGCGGTCACGCCGTTGTGGAGATCACCCGCCAGAAATGCGCCGACCGCCGCATCGAGCGCCAGCCAGCCCACCTTCAGCTCGGCCTCCTCGTGCTCGCGGACGAACGAGCGCTCGCTCTCGGGCACCTCGGTCAGGCCGCGGGCCAGGTACAGCCGCAGCCGCTCGTTGCTGCACCCGGGCGAGGTGTAGAAGTCCAGCAGCACCAGCCAGTCGGCGGCCCGGTAGCCGGTCTCCTCGGTCAGCTCGCGCTGCGCGGTCAGCAGCGGCGGCTCCCCGTCCACGTCACGCAGCCCGGCGGGCAGCTCCCACAGCAGCCTGCCGGCCGGATGCCGGTACTGGCGGATGAGCAGCACCCGGTCCTGCTCGTCCAGGGCCAGAACGGCCACCGCCCCCGGATGCGTGATGTACTCGCGGTCCGCCGCGCTGCCGTCGGGCATCTGCACGTGGTCGCGCCACATGTCGATGATGACGCCGTCGGCTAGCCGCGCGGACGCCGTGACCGGCCAGCGCTCGACGACATCGCGGAAGGCCTCGCCCGCGGCCGCGTCACCTGGTTGCCCGGTCCCGGCCGGACCGGCCGACGTCACCGGGCTGCGGTCAGGCACTCGCGGAGACCGGACGGGCGGTGCTCAGCGCGCGCGAGCGCTCGATTGCGGCGGCGACCAGCCCGCCGAACAGCGGATGCGGCCGGGTCGGCCGGGACAGGAACTCCGGGTGCGCCTGGGTGGCGACGAAGAACGGGTGCACGTCGCGCGGCAGTTCCACGAACTCGACCAGGCGGCCGTCCGGGGACAGGCCGGAGCAGACCAGGCCGGCTTCCTCCAGCGCCGCACGGTAGGCGTTGTTGACCTCGTACCGGTGCCGGTGCCGCTCCTGCACCACCTCGGTCCCGAACAGCTCACGGACCAGGCTGCCCTCGGCCAGCACCGCCGGGTACAGGCCCAGCCGCATCGTGCCGCCCATGTCCCGCTCGCCGGCCACCACGTCCTCCTGGTCGGCCATCGTGGCGATGACCGGGTCGGCGGTCTGCGGGTCGAACTCGGCGCTGTTGGCGCCGGGCAGCCCGGCCAGGTCCCGGGCCACCTCGATGGCCATGCACTGCAGTCCCAGGCACAGCCCGAGCAGCGGGATGCCGTTCTCCCGGGCGTGCCGGACGGCTCCGATCTTGCCCTCGATCCCGCGGACGCCGAACCCGCCCGGCACCAGCACGCCGTCGGCGCCGTCCAGCTGGCGCGCGGCCCCCTCCGGCGTCTGGCAGTCGTCACTGGGGACCCAGCGGATGTTGACCCGCGAGTCGTTGCCGAACCCGCCCGCGCGCAGTGCCTCGGCCGGGGACAGGTAGGCGTCAGGCAGGTCGACGTACTTGCCGACCAGCGCGATCGTCACGCTGCGGGCGGGCCGGTGCACCCGGCGCAGCAGGTCGTCCCAGTCCGTCCAGTCCACGTCGCGGAACGACAGGCCGAGCCGCCGCACCACGTAAGCGTCCAGGCCCTCGGTGTGCAGCACCTTGGGGATGTCGTAGATGGACGGCGCGTCCGGCGCCGACACCACGCCATCGAGGTCCACGTCGCACATCAGGCTGATCTTGCGCTTCAGCCCGCCGGTGATCGGCCGGTCGGAGCGGCACACGATCGCGTCAGGCTGGATGCCGATGCTGCGCAGCGCAGCCACCGAATGCTGGGTGGGCTTGGTCTTCAGCTCGCCGGACGGCCCGATATAGGGCAGCAGCGACACGTGCAGGAAGAAGCAGCGGTCCCGGCCGATCTCGTGCCGGATCTGCCGGATCGCCTCCAGGAACGGCAGCGACTCGATGTCCCCCACCGTGCCGCCGACCTCGGTGATCACCACGTCGACGTCCGGGCCGGCCATCTGGGTGATGCGCGACTTGATCTCGTTGGTGATGTGCGGGATCACCTGCACCGTGTCGCCCAGGTAGTCGCCGCGCCGTTCCTTGGCGATCACGCTGGAGTACACCTGGCCGGTGGTCACGTTCGCCGAGCCGGGCAGCCGGGTATCCAGGAAGCGCTCGTAGTGGCCGACATCCAGGTCGGTCTCCGTGCCGTCGTCGGTGACGAAGACCTCGCCGTGCTGGAATGGGTTCATAGTGCCGGGGTCGACGTTCAGGTACGGGTCCAGCTTCTGCATGTTGACCCGCAGCCCGCGCAGCTTGAGCAGGCGGCCGAGGCTGGAGGCCGTCAGGCCCTTGCCCAGACTGGACGCTACGCCCCCGGTGACGAAAAGATGCCTGGTCGAGACTGGCCGTGCTGAATACGGTGGCATCGCCAAAGTTCAGGCTCCCGTGGTGAGTGCCGGCGGTCGTGCCCGCCAGTCCACGGGATCTCAGAATATCAGGCCGCCCGGCCGGGGCATGGCCGACACGGCTGATAGTGCTCCTGCCAGGGCAGATGCCCGCGCCGGGCGCTCTGCGCCCACCTGGGCCCGGTACGAGGCCCGGCGGGCCGGGTACGCGGCCCGGGCCGGCGGGCCAGGCAGCAGGTCAGCTGGCGCCCGGCCGGTCGGCGCACACCCGGGCGCTGGCCCGGGCCGCCGACCGCTGCTGGACCTGGCGCTGCTCGGTCGCCTCGCCGAACCTGGCCAGCGCCACCGCGCAGGCCACCGCCAGGATGAACCCGGCGACCGCTATGGCGGTCATGCCCCGCCTGGTCTGGTCCCCGAGCAGCAGCACTCCCACCACCGCCGGCGGCATGGTCTCGGCAAGCACGACCGCCGCAGTGGCCACCGTCACGCTGCCGCCCTCCAGGGCGGATGCGTAGAGCATGAACGACACGATCCCGGCCGCGGCCAGCGTGTAGGTGGCCGGATCGCCGACAAGCTGATGGAAGTCGAATCCCGGCAGGATACGGGCCGAGACGGCGAGCACCGCGTAGCCCAGGCCCGCCACCGCGCCCAGCACCGGGGTCCGGGCCGGGTTCCGCAGCCGGGCCGCAGCGAGCCCGGCGACCGCGACCACCGCCACTGCGATGATCAGCGCCAGCTGGAAGGTGGCGCCGACTTGCGCGGCACCCTCAGCCCCGGCCGACGCGCCGAGCAGTCCCACGCCGATCACGACGCCGGTGACCGCCAGCCATTCCCGCACGGTCAGCCGCACGTGCATCAGCCAGCTGGCGAACACCGCGGTGACGGCCAGGTTGGCCGCGATCATGGCCTGCACCGCGAACAGCGGCAGCCGCGAAAGGGCCACGAGCTGGGCGAGGAAGCCGATCAGGTCGATCGCGATGCTGGCCAGGAACAGCCACTGCCGCAGCATTCGCACGACCAGGCCCGGGTCCACCCCGGTGACGCGCCCGCTGGCTTCGCGGCCGCCGGCGCTGCTCCCGTTGGCACTGCTCCCGTTGGCACTGCTCCCGCCGACACTGGCCTGGCCGGCCGCGGCCGGGCCGGTAACCCGGTGGCTTGCCGCCCGGACAGCCATCGCCTGCATCACGGCCGCGATGCCGTAGCAGAGCGCCGACACGATGGCGGCGACAAGACTGGCGAGCATGGGTCCGACACTACGCCGGGCTGCCGACAGCTCGCGCGAGGCGGTGGCCCAGTATGCCGCAGTCGCGCCACGGCCGGAGGCTCTTTACGCCGGCTTAAAGAGCCCGGGAGAGGTCAGCCGGCCTAGCTGGCCGCCAGCAGCGCCAGCACGTCGCGGCGAGCCTGTTCCGGGCTGCTGAACGGCACGGCCCGGATTCCCGTGGCGGCCGCGGCCGCCACGTTGTCGGGCCGGTCGTCGATGAAGATGACCTCAGCCGGCCGGGCCCCGAGCCGGTCCAGCGTCGCGGCGTAGCAGCGCGGATCCGGCTTCGCGGCCCTGAGATAGCAGCTGAACAGCAGGTGCTCGAACCGCTTCGCGACCGGCAGCCGGACGACTGCCTCCGCCACCGGCACCGGCGCGTTGGACAGCAGCGCGAGCCGGTGCCCGGCATCGGCCAGTTCCTCGACGAGAGCGACGGTGCCCGCCGCCAGGTGCAGCCAGGACCGGCTGTCCAGCTCGACGAGGTCAGCGATCTCTGCGTCGCTGTAGTCCCGGCCGACGACGGTGCCTACCTGCCGCCAGTAAGCGGGCGGGTCGAGTTCGGCCAGATCGTAGTCCAGCCGCCAGCGCCAGTACGGCTCCAGCAGCTCTGCCACCGCGGCACCGGCCGCGGCGGCCAGCGCCGCGAGGTCGGAATCAGGCTGCAGGGTGGAGACCACGCGGCCGTAGTCGAACAGCACCCAGGTCATCGCGTTCCTCTCAGGCGGCGTGCCCAGGGTAGCGGGCGGCGGCGGGCTCCCGGCGGCGGACCCGCGCCGGCGGGGGCAGACCGGCGCGGGCGGCCCGCCCGCCGGGCGCGGCGGCTACGGTGTAGCCACCACCGGGCCGTGCACTGGCTCGATGTGCACGATAGCCCGGGCCAGCACCTGCCAGAACTTCGAAACCGGCATGATCCTTCGCACCGGCCCGATGCCGGTGACGGTCTCGCACCCGGTAGGGGTGATCCGCACGACCGGCAGCGGCCGCATCTTGATCCAGAACTGCAGCTTGTACCAGCTCGGCAGCAGCATCGGGCAGTTCACGATCCCCTTGGGCATCCGCGGCAGCGCGCACAGTGCCCGGGCCAGGGCGCGGGCCGGAGCGCCGGTCGTGACGGTGGCCACCCCCGGCGGGAGCTGCCTGAGCGGCTGGATTCCGCGGGTGAAGGCGTTACGCCAGATGACGACCTTGGTCACTGCGGCCGGGTTGGCGCACAGCACCAGGTCCGCCGGGGAATGGGCGGCAGCGGGCCGCGCGGCGGCCGACGTGCTCGCGCTCCCCGGCGCCGCGGCTGCGCCCGGCGCGGCTGTGCTCCCGCAGGCGGCAAGCGCGATCAGGCTGGCCAGCACGGCTCCGAGCTGCGCCAGGCGCGGCCATGCCGAGCCGGAACGTTTCACTGAGCTCATCGCGGCCTGCCTTCCCGGGCCCAGAACCCGGCAGGGACCGGGCCCATCCGCGCGCCGGGTGCGGAGCTGCCCGGCACTGCTACCCCTTGGACGGCAGGCCGGCTGCACCGGTTCCGCGCGAGAGCCAATTTCGGCGCGCCCTGTCCCGGCCGGGAAGGCTGCCTGCAGCCGATCGGCTGGCCGGCTGCGGTGGACTGGCCCGCAGCGGGCGGGCCGGGCCGGGCCGGCGCAGCGGGCTGCAGGTCAGACGCCGGCGGCCTGCATGCCGCGCAGTTCGTGCTTGAGCTCCCTGATCTCGTCCCGGTACCGGGCGGCGATCTCGAACTGCAGCTCGGCCGCTGCCGTGTGCATCTGATCGGTGAGCTCGCCGATCAGCGCGATCAGGTCGTCGCGGGCCGGGCCGCCCGCGGCAATGTCCTGCTCCGCCTGGCGTGACCCCGCCCCCGCGGCGGCCGCCCTGGCCCGTGACGCCACGCCGGGCACCGGCGCCTTGCCGCGGCTCTGCTGGCGGCCGGAACCGCCGAGCAGCTTCTCGGTGTCGGCATCCTCGCGGACAAGCTGGTCGAGGATGTCGGCGATCCGCTTTCGCAGCGGCTGTGGGTCGATCCCGTGCTCGGTGTTGTAGGCGATCTGCCGGTCCCGGCGCCGGTTGGTCTCGTCGATCGCGCGCCGCATCGACGGCGTGACCTTGTCGGCGTACATGTGGACCTGGCCGGAGACGTTCCGCGCGGCCCGGCCGATGGTCTGGATCAGCGAGGTGCCCGACCGCAGGAACCCCTCCTTGTCGGCGTCCAGGATCGCCACCAGCGACACTTCGGGCAGGTCGAGGCCCTCGCGCAGCAGGTTGATGCCGACGAGCACGTCGTACTCGCCGACCCGCAGCTCGCGGAGCAGCTCCACCCGGCGCAGCGTGTCCACCTCGCTGTGCAGGTACCGGGCCCGGATGCCCAGCTCCAGCAGGTAGTCGGTGAGGTCCTCGGCCATCTTCTTGGTCAGGGTGGTGACCAGGACCCGCTCGCTGCGCTCGGCTCGCACCCTGATCTCGTGCACGAGGTCGTCGATCTGGCCCTTCGTGGGCTTGATCATGACCTCGGGGTCGATCAGGCCGGTCGGCCGGATCACCTGCTCGACGACCTCGCCGGACACCCGCTGCAGCTCGTACGGACCGGGGGTGGCCGACAGGTACAGCGTCTGCCCGATCCGCTCGCAGAACTCATCCCACCTCAGCGGGCGGTTGTCGATGGCGCTGGGCAGCCGGAACCCGTGCTCGACCAGCACCCGCTTGCGGGACACATCACCCTCGTACATGGCACCGATCTGCGGCACTGTGTTGTGCGATTCGTCGATGACCAGCAGGAAGTCCTCGGGGAAATAGTCCAGCAGCGTATTAGGCGGCGTGCCGGCCTCCCGGCCGTCGATGTGCCGGGAGTAGTTCTCGATCCCCGAGCAGCTGCCGACCTGGCGGAGCATCTCGATGTCGTAGGTGGTGCGCATCCGCAGCCGCTGTGCTTCCAGCAGCTTGCCCGCGCGCTCCAGCTCGGCCAGCCGGTCAGCCAGCTCGGCCTCGATGCCGGCGATCGCCCGCTCCATCCGCTCCGGCCCGGCCACGTAGTGGGTGGCGGGGAAAATGTGCAGCTCGTCGTCCTCGCTGATCACCTCGCCGGTGAGCGGGTGCAGGGTCATCAGCCGCTCGATCTCGTCGCCGAACATCTCGATCCGGATCGCCAGCTCCTCGTACACCGGGATGATCTCGATGGTGTCGCCGCGGACCCGGAACGTGCCGCGGGTGAACGACAGGTCGTTGCGGGCGTACTGCATGCCGACCAGCTTGCGCAGCAGGGCGTCGCGGTCGAACGTGCCACCGACGGCGAGCTTGAGCATCCGGTCGACGTACTCCTGCGGGGTGCCCAGGCCGTAGATGCACGACACGGACGCGACCACGATCGTGTCGCGGCGGGTGAGCAGCGAGTTCGTCGCCGAGTGCCGCAGCCGCTCCACCTCGTCGTTGATCGACGAGTCCTTCTCGATGTAGGTGTCGGTCTGCGGGACGTACGCCTCAGGCTGGTAGTAGTCGTAGTAGGAGACGAAGTACTCGACGGCGTTATGCGGCAGCATCTCCCGCAGCTCGTTGGCAAACTGCGCGGCCAGCGTCTTGTTCGGCAGCATGACCAGGGTGGGCCGCTGCAGCCGCTCGGCGAGCCAGGCGACCGTCGCGGTCTTGCCGGTACCGGTCGCGCCGAGCAGCACGGTGTCCCTCGCGCCGGACCTGATGCGCTCTTCCATGGCCGCGATCGCCTGCGGCTGGTCGCCGGACGGCACCATGTCCGTGACGACCTCGAACGGCGCCACCCGCCGCTGCAGGTCGGTCACCGGGCGCATGGATCCTCCTGCAAACTGCGCGCACCGCGAGCAGGCTGTCGCTGGCTCATGGACTCCACTCTAGGCCGGGGCTGTGACAC
>JBKQSL010000186.1:0-15272 GCA_052143655.1 Streptosporangiaceae bacterium
GCTACGTCAGCGACTACCCGGTCGAGCGGATGATGCGGGACGCCAAGATCACCCAGATCTACGAGGGCACCAACCAGATCCAGCGCGTGGTGATGGCCCGGCAGCTCTTGAAGTAGGGGGTTACGCGGCGCTGACCTGCGGTTTCTTAGATCGGGCTGGTTAGTTGAGGGCCGCCAGGCCCACGAGTCTGGTGGCCTGCTCTCGTGTCCGGATTGGCCGATTGATGCCGGTTATTTCCCGTCGTTTCCGGCCCCGTGCTGAATCGGTGCTGATCCCTGGCGCGGCCGGGCGTGCCGACTGCCCCCGGTCACAGGGTCCGAGAACGGGTCCTGACCGGACCGGTGCTGAGTCCCGGTGGCTAGCTGCCGCGCGCGTGGCTGCGGCACGGCTCTCTTCCGTGCTTATACCTGTTCCGGGCTGTCCGCCCTGGCCGGGATCTGGCGTGGGCAGTGGCAGCGCGCGGCGGTGTCTCGTGCTGCCTTGACGCCCGGCGACGATCACCTTCGACGGCCACCTCGCCCGAGTTCGTGGGACCGCGTGGTAGCCGATTGCGTGGAACACCTGCGTGCGAACCCTGTGTCGCGAGTAATTCGCCCACCCAACGCCACCAAGAGCTAACCTCCACGTTACTTCCTGTCACTCTGACAGGAAGTGACAATCGACGAGTGACAATCGATGAATGGCAACCGCCTAGCGTGCTCCTCACCGTCGATCTGGTGATCCTGACTCTGCGCGGGACGAGCCTGCAAGTGCTGCTGGTGGAGCGTGGCGTCGAGCCCTACGCAGGCGCGATGGCGCTGCCGGGCGGTTTCCTGCGCGACGAAAATGAGCCCATCCCGGTCGCGGCCCGCAGGGAACTGTCCGAAGAAGCCGGGCTGGACGCCGACGCCCTGCTCCTGGAGCAGTTCGGCGTGTACGGTGACCCGGGGCGGGATCCGCGCGGGCGGGTGGTGTCCGTGGCCTTCCTGGCGATCGCGCCTCGGTTGCCGGATCCCATGGCGGGCACGGATGCCGCGGACGCGCGCTGGACGTCGGCCGACGAGGTGATCTCCGGATCGCTGCTGCTCGCGTTCGACCATCAGCGCATCGTCGCGGACGGGGTTGAGCGTGCGCGGAGGAAGCTTGAGTACTCCGCGGTCGCGACTGCTTTCTGCGGGCCGGCCTTCACCATCTCAGAACTGCAGCAGGTCTACGAGACGGTCTGGGATGTCCGGCTCGATCCCAGGAACTTCTACCGCAAGATCCAGGGCACCCGCGATTTCGTCGTCCCGGCAGATCCGGGCAAGCGGGCCGGGGTCGGCCGACCCGCGCGACTCTTCCGGGCCGGGCCGGGCACTGTGCTGAACCCGCCGATGACCCGGCCCGCCAGCCCCACCCCGAGTCTCGGTAAGCGAGGAGAAGGAAAAGTCATGAGCGAGCAGAAGACCCTCGTGGTTCTCACCGCCCTCGACCTGGAGTATGAATCGATCAGGGGCAAGCTGACCGATATCCAGGTGCAGTCGCACAGGGCAGGTACCCGCTTCGAGGTCGGGCGGCTAGCGGGCCACAACTGCCGTGTGGCGCTGGCCCTCGTCGGCAAGGGCAACCACGCCGCCGCTGTACTGGCCGAGCGAGCGATCTCGGAATTCGATCCCGCGGCATTGCTGTTTGTGGGCGTAGCCGGCGCGCTGCGGCCGTCAATCGCGCTTGGCGACATCGTCGTGGCGACGCATATCTACGCGTATCACGGTGGGACCAGCCAGGATGACGGGCTGAAGGCCCGCCCGCGGGTATGGGAGGTCTCGCACCGCGCACAGCAGATCGCCCAGCATCTCAGCCGCACCGGTGAGTGGACGCAGGAGCTGCCGCCCGACGCGGCACGTCCGAACGTGGTGTTCGGGCCGATCGCGGCTGGCGAGATCGTCCAGGACTCGATGCTTTCCGCCGAGGCGAGATGGATTCGCGAGCACTACAACGACGCGTGCGCCATCGAAATGGAGGCCGCGGGCGTCGCGCAGGCAGCGCACCTCAACGACTCGCTCCCGGTGGTCGTGATCCGGGGCATCAGCGACCGGGCCGATGGCGGCAAGGTGGCGGCCGATCTTACCGGATCACAGCCCCGGGCAGCTGCCAGCGCCGCGGCCTTCGCGGTCGCTCTCGCCGCCGCGCTGGGCAAGGAACTCGGCGACGGTCAGCATGGCACTCCAGGGCCCCGCGAGACAGGACGGGGCGACAGCACGAACACCAACATCGCCATCGGGAACGCCCGGGTTGGAGTACAGGCCCAGAACATATACGGCGGCATCCGGCTCGGCCCTGACCTCGGCGCCGGCCCAGCGACCTTGAGTACCACCAGCCATCATGCTGCCAGGCCCAGGAAGCTACGGCTGGCGCTCGGCTGGGCGGTGGGCGTGCTCAGCGATCTCGCCAGCCTCGCGGCGAGCGTGGTGGCCTTCCTGTCCGCGGTCCGGAACCCGACATGACCAGCCCGGGAACCTCATCGTTCAACATCGCGGGCGGGAGCGCTAGCGTCGGCATCCAGGCTCAGTCCATCGACCTCGACGGCGACCTGATCGTCATCGAAGGCGACGTGCGCCTGACAGCTTCCCCAGGCGATTCACCGGAAGACAAATACCGGATCGGCCTTAACAACCTGAACAGCGGCAGGGCGACGAAGGCACGTGAACTCATCTGGGACGCCATGATCGGGGACTACAAGACCAGCGAGGCACGCTTTCACTGGCTGGTCGCGATGCTCAGCGGCCGGACCGTCCGGCAGTTCTCCCGTGAGGAACTGAATCAACTGAACATGACCAGGAGCCAGAGTCCGCGCGACGCGGATGATCCGTGGTCAGAAGGGACCTGGCTCGTCTTCCGGCTCCTCGAATCAGCGGGCGTGCTGAAGAAGGAAGACCCGAGATCCGATATATCGACTATCGTCAGCGAATTCGATCGACTTGGCATTCGGCAACGCGCGTTACTTCTGCCACATCTTGAGCTCTTCCTTGAAGGTCCGCTGAAAGACGACATGTGGCGGCGTGAACGGGCGAGGGCGGAGGCCGGGCAGGCAGGCGGTGACAGGAAGAACCGGGCATGGAAGTTCTTCCAGCCGGTCCCTATCGATCCGCGCGTTCGTTTGGTGCGGCCCCGGTCCACCACGCCCGCCGAGCGGTTCGCCGCCTGGGCCAGCACGGGGATCTTCGCCGTGGTTGCCGGGTACTTCGGCTGGGAACTGCTGCGGCACGGAGCCGTGCTCGGCGTGCTCGCGTACGCGGCCGGTCTCGCGGGCGGTGCCGTCGCCACTGTCAATGGCCTGGAACTGCGTTTCCTGGCAGAGCGTCGGCGAATGCAGGACAGGCAGCTTCAGGCGCCGGCGCCAGCCGCGTCACGCTCTCCCGGCGAGGGATTCGCTGGCAAGGTCGATGCGCTGTTCCGCCGATACTCGCCCAAGTACCTGCCCGATAAGGCGGAAAGAGATGCGTGGGAGACCGCCACCGCCGGAATCCGGTCGTTCGACAGGAACGAGATCGTTGAGGTGTACCGGGAAAGCAGAATCCCCGCCGAACGAGTCGCCTGGCTCATCCGGTACCGGATCCGCCAGTCTAGGGACCGGTGGCGCGATGGGACGCTGTACGGCTACCAGAATCAGCTTCTCGCTGAGCTCGGCATGTTGAGGAAATTCCGGACCGGAATCGCCATCGCTATTGTCGGCGGCATCGTGGCCATCGCCATGCTGCGGACCTCCCCGCTCACCGACGCGGTCAGCGTGATTGCGGCGTCGCTGAGCGGCGTCGCCGCATGGCGCTCCCGGCTCCGGATTGTTTTGGAGGACAGGCGGCATGCGGCGGACACGGTAGAAGCCGCTCAGCGGTTGGCGGAGATCGAGGCGGAGTTCGCGCGATGGACCGACAGGCTGAAGGACCGTCCGAGCGACGCGGAGATGGAGGCCTGGCTGGACCACGACCGGACCGTGCTGCTCGCGCAGGCGATGGATCACTACAAGCTGGCACGCAGCCAGGTCGTTACGTACGCGTTCCTTGAGGAACCAGGCAGCAGGGCCAAGCACGCACGGCTGCGCAACGGCCCGGTGAGGTACTCCAGGTACAAGCTCATCGCGTTCGTACTGACCTCGGACGGGGTGCGCCAGATGTCAGCCGATCTCGGTTTCGTCGCAGTGACTCTCCGTTTGGGCGACCGGATCAGTTATCGCTATGATGCCGTTGCTTCCGCTCATGTTTCGCTGACGCGAAGTGGCCCGCCCAAGCCTCGTATCCAGCAGAAGTTCACGCTAACGCTGGTGAACGGGGACCAGATCAGCGTCATCGTAACGGACCTCGACCCGGAGGACATCCGGCCTGGCGAGGATGAATATTCGATCTCCGAGGCCGCGCTTGATGCGGCGAGCGTGGCCAACACCCTGCATGTGCTGGAAGGCATCGCCGCCGAAGGAAAGGGATGGTTTCGGGAACGGAAGATAGCTTGCGGATGAGAAACGGGCCAGGGACTTGCCAGCGGAAGCACTCTGCGTCGGTCCCCGCCGGGGTCAGCACGCCCGGGCTGGCTGTCCGGGTGACGCGCTCGACCTGGCGAGGCGCGCGGCAGTCGTGCAGCGCAATCTGGGAAGACCGGTGCTGAATCCGTGCTGACGCCCAGCTACCTGACATGCCATCTACCTGGGCAAACTGCCAGCTGGTCGACGACCACCCAGATCTACGAGGGCACCAACCAGATCCAGCGCATGGTCATGGCCCGGCAGCTGCTGAAGGTATATCTGAGGTCCACACCCGGTATATCGGAGGACGCCGTCAGGTCCACGACCTCGCCATGCTTCTGCGTCCCTGCACCGGCTAGTTGTCCTGTCGCTAGTCGCGCTGTGCGCCGTCTGGCCAGATCACGTGCACTGGCCTGCCCTGCTCGCGGGCGGATGCCACGCCGTCGGCGGTTCCGCCGCAGGCTCGCGCGGGCTTGCCGTCCCACACCGCGTACAGCTCGTCGGCCCCGTCGACCATGAGCTTGCTGGCGGCCATGTTGGATTCGGATGCTGACTCGGTGAAGGGCAGGCGGCGGCGGACGGCGGCGCCTTGGGCGAGCAGGTCGTCGTACTCGGGATGGGTGTCCGCCGGGAGCCCGGCGCGGTACTGGCGGCGAGGATGACGGCTTCGAGGGTGCCGCCGAGGTCGGTGACGGCGGCGGGCGAAGATCTGGTCGGCTCCGTCGGCCAGGCAGGAGATGCGGGTTACGTCGGGTGCGTGCCGGGTGAGGGTTGCCCGGATGGCCTCGTCAACCAGACGTGCCGTCGGGGGAGGCAGGCCGCGGTGGCCGGAGATTGTGATGCGGTACATGCGGGCCATCTAACGGCGCTCGCGGTCTGGGAACGGGATAGCCCCGTCCGGACCGGTAGTGTCGCGTACGTGACTGACCCGCACAAGTGGGTGATCCACGGCGAGCGGCTGGTGGACGATACCCCTCATATCTGCGTGAGCCTGGCAGATGTCGAGCTTCCGAACCATGTGCGTTTCACGCAGTACGTCTTCCGGATGCGGCGCTGCGCGACGACGGTGGTCCTGGATGATGCGGGCGACCGGGTCTTGCTGATGCGGCGGCATCGCTTCATCGTGGACCGCTGGGTCTGGGAACTGCCGGGCGGTTACGTGGACGACGGGGAAGACCCTGCCGCAGCGGCAGCGCGCGAGGTAGAGGAAGAGACAGGCTGGCGCCCCCGTGCCATCGAGTACGTCATGTCCTGCCAGCCGCTCATCGGCAACGCCGACTATCCGCAGGACTTGTACCTGGCGCACGGAGCCGAGCGCGCAGGGGAGCCGGAAGTGGACGAGACGGCCGAGGTCCGGTGGGTGCCGGCTGACGAGACGCCGGCGATGATCGCCAAGGGCGACATCCTGGGGGCGATCACCATCATCGGGGTGCAGCATGTCCTGCTGCAGCGGGCAGGCGCTCGCGTACCTCCGCCGTGAAGTCCCGGACAGCCGGCAGGTCGGCTCGCGGACGGAGGCTGCGCACGAGGTCGCGCAGATAGCGGACGCTCCGGGCTGAGCTGAGGCGGACAGTCAGGTCCAGTGCCTGCCGCCCGACAGCCGACGCCTGCTCCGGCTCGTCTAGTGCGGCGTAAGCGGTGGCGAGCAGGGACAGGTTGAAGGCCCGGCCCCGCACGTAGCGGCCGTCCATGTCCAGTGAGCGGCGCGCATAGCGGGCGGTGTGGCCCGCTTCGCCTAGGTCGCGGAAGCACTGCGCCATCCGGGCCGCCAGGTATGCCTCATCGAAGTAGGAGAGCCACACCGGGTCATCTTCGCGGGCTGCGCGGTCAAATGTCTGCTCTGCCCTGGCGAGCGCGGCACCGCAGGCGTGCGCGTCGGTGCGGGCGGCGTGCCCGTGAGCTTCCATGACCAGGCATTCAGTGAGCAGGGTTGCCGACCCGTGGCGGACGGCCGCAGCCTGGGCGGCTCGGGCGAGGTCGACCGCCTCATCCGGCCGGGCTAGGTAGAGCGCCTGGTGCGCCTGGGCAGCGAGGATCTCCGCCGCAAGAGCCGAGTCACCGGCATGCCGCGCATAGGCCAGCGCCTGGGTGAGGTACCGCTGGGCCAGGCCGTGCTCGTCGCTGTCGTAGGCAACCCAGCCCGCCAACTGTGACAGCTCGCCGCACGCGGCGGCTAGTTGCCGGCCCGTTTCTTCCCGGTAGTTGCCGGTCGTGAGCAGGCACGAGACGTGATCGTCAAGGTTAGGACACGATCGTGCCCCGGAGCTTGCCTCCGCCGAGCCGGTTGTCCATCTCCCGGTAGGAGTGCGTCAGTTCGCGGACCGCGTCGATGTCGGCGCGCCCAACCTTGCGTATCCCGGAGGCGGCGGGTGCGTCGGCAGGCGGGCTAGTCCGTGCTGACGCCCGGTTGCCCGACACGCGATCTACCTGCGGGAACTGCCTACTGGTCCACGATCACCCAGATCTACGAGGGCACCAACCAGATCCAGCGCGTCGTCATGGCCCGCCAGCTGCTGAAGTAGCCGGGAATCACCGGCTGACGGCGGCGCGCCGGTGTCGTCTAGGCTCGGCGCTGATGCCGACGCTGCTGATCGTCCACCACACGCCGTCGCCTGCGCTGCAGGAGATGTTCGAGGCGGCGGCGAGCGGGGCGCGGACCGACGAGGTCGAGGGCGTCGAGGTGATCGTCCGCCCGGCGCTGACCGCGGCGGCGGCTGACGTGCTGACCGCCGACGGCTACCTGCTCGGCACGCCCGCCAACATCGGCTACATGTCTGGCGCGCTCAAGCACTTCTTCGACCAGATCTACTACCCGTGCCTGGAGGCCACCCGGCGGCGGCCCTACGGCCTGTATGTGCACGGCGGCATGGACACCGGCGGCGCGGTGCGCGCGGTGGAGTCGATTGCCGCCGGCCTGCAGTGGCCGCCGGTCCGGCCGCCGGTCTGCGTCACCGGCCCGCCCGCCCGTGCCGACCTGGAAGCCTGCTGGGAGCTCGGCGCCCTGGTCGCCGCCGCCATCGTCGGCTGACCTGTGAATCGGCACGGGGCGTGGTTCGCCTTCGCCCGCTTCCGCCGGTCCCGCACCCGGGCTGACTGTCGGCCGCGACGCCGGAGGGCAAGGCCCCGGCTCGGCTGCCGCGTGCACCCGCAAGCCCATGGAGGTCGCGGCGCAGCAGGCGGCTGCCCGCGGTTACCGGCTCATGCCGGGCGCGGCGGTGGCGATGCCCATGGAGTTAGCGATATCGAGCATGCGCTTGTCGTAGCTCACCAGGAACGCGAGAGCGTCCCCGACAGCCTGGGCGCTCGCGATGTGCAGGGCGTCCAGTATCCGGACGCCGCCCGGCAGGCTCGCTGCTGCATCCCGGATCTCGTCGGTCAGCAGGATCTCAGTGAAGCTGGCCAGCAGATCCTGCATCGCGGTCGGGAAGCTGCCGACCCGGTCGATCGTACGCACAGTCTCGATGAAGCCGATAGTGCTGGTCCCATCGGCATTTCGGGTGACCGGGACAGGAAGTCGTGCAGCTCGGCTGCGTAGGGTCGGCCGGTGATGAGCGTGACCAGGGCTGACGCGTCCAGGTGGATCACCGGTCGTCGGCGTCCCGCTCGGCGAGGAGGATGTCGAGGGGTGCCGCATCATCGGGGATGTCGTAGCTCGGGAGCTGGTCGAGGTCCCGTGTCGTTATCGGCTTGATCCTGATGATTCCCCTGGCGACAAGCGGGGCGTACCGGCCGAGGACCCCCGAGCCGGGCATGACCACGGCGATGGTCTTGCCATGCCGGGTCACCTCGATTGCCTCGCCCCGCTCGACCCGCGCGAACACGGCGCTGGGGTTGGAGGAGAACTCCCGGACCGAGATCGCGCTCACTGGCTCACGCTCCACACCAGCGGACCTGCACTCATGACAATGTACCTACAGGTAGCCGGCCGGGCTGCGATCTTGGCCGCGCCCTGGGCACGCGGCATATTCTCGCGGTACGGCACGCGACGACGGGACCGGGGTGAAGCCGAGACTGCTGGCGGTCAGCGACCTGCACGTGGGATACCCGCAGAACCGGGAGATCGTCGCCGGGCTGCACCCGGAGTCGGCCGGTGACTGGCTGCTGGTGGCCGGGGACGTGGGTGAGTTCGCCGCAGACATCGAATGGGCGCTCGGCCTGCTCAGCGAGCGGTTCGCGCAGGTCATCTGGGTGCCGGGCAACCATGAGCTGTGGACGCACTCCCGGGACCCGGTGCAGCTGCGCGGCGAGCAGCGCTACCAGTCCCTGGTGCAGTTGTGCCGGGGCATGGGCGTGCTCACCCCGGAGGATCCTTACCCGGTCTGGGAAGGCGACGGCGGCCCGGTGCTGATCGCGCCGCTGTTCGTGCTGTACGACTACTCGTTCCGGCCGGAGGGCGCGGCGACCAAGGAGGCCGCGCTGGCGATGGCGTACGAGACCGGCGTGGTGTGCAGCGACGAGGTCAGGCTGCACCCCGACCCGTACCCCAGCCGGGAAGCCTGGTGCCAGGCCAGGGTCGCGGCGACCGAGCGCCGCCTGGAGTCCTGCGGCCATCAGCTCCCCGTGGTCCTGGTGAACCACTTCCCGCTCGTGCGGGAGCCGACGCGGGTGCTGCGCTACCCGCCGTTCGCGCAGTGGTGCGGCACCACGGCCACGGCCGACTGGCACGTCCGCTTCGGAGCCGCCGCCGTCGTCTACGGCCACCTGCATATTCCCCGGACGACCTGGTACGACGGGGTGCGGTTCGAGGAGGTTTCCTACGGCTACCCGCGCGAGTGGCGGCGGCGGGGAAAGCCGCCGGGACCGCCCCGGCAGATAATCCCCGCCCCCCGGCCGGCCTGATGCCGGCCTGATGCCGGCCGGCTGGTCCGCGGAGTTACGCTCCGCTGGAGCCCAGCGGGCCGGGCCGGGAGGACCTGCCCCCAGTGCACCGTCAGCGCGGTTAGCATCGCGCTGCGCCCAGTCGCGCCATGTCGTCGGGCGCTGCCCCTCCCGACGGCGCCAAACTGCGCCGCAGGAAGTCAGCAGGCAGTTCAGATGGGGCTGTTCGGGCTGCCCGCAGGGAGGGGCCGTGGTTGGGTACTGAGAGCGGTGCTGTGCAATAGGGGAGCAATGGACGAACCGGAACTGGCCGGCCGGGGAACGGCGGCTAACGCGATCCGGGTCAGCGGGAAGCGGTCAGGAACCGCGATCCGGGCTGGCCTGACCGTCTCGGCAATCCTGCTGCTGGCTCGGTGGACCAGGTACCTGGAAGCGGAGATGCTCGGCCTGTCCCAGGTGGTCGGGCCGGGCAGCGTATGCGTGGACGTCGGGGCCGCCGCCGGCCTGTACACGCTGGCGCTGTCCCGGCTGGCCGGGCCGGACGGGGAGGTGCACAGCATCGAGCCCCTGTCGTTCGCCCACCCGGTCTGGCGGCGGGTGCTGCGGGCCGCCGAGGGCCGTAACGTCCGCCGGCACCAGCTGGCTCTCGGGCCCGAGCCGGGTGAGGCACTCATGAGCGTGCCGATCGGCCGCTTCGGGCCGGTTACCGGGCGGTCGTTCCTGGCCATGCGCAATTCCGGGCTGGGCTCGAACGCCGAGTTCGCCGGCCAGATGGCGGTGCCGGTGCAGGTTGATACCCTCGACGCGCTGTGCGCGCGGACCGGTCTCACTCAGCTCGACTTCGTGAAGATCGACGTCGAGGGTGCCGAGCTTGGCGTGCTGGAAGGCGGCGAGAAGACCATCGAGTCCCTCGCCCCGACGCTGCTCATCGAGATCGAGGCCCGGCACACAGGGCGGTTCCGGTGTGCCCCCGAGGACATCGTGGGCTGGCTGCGCAGCCGGGGGTACACCATGCACGCCTGGCAGCACGGGTGGCGGGAGACTGCCGTCGTGCGCCCGGCCATCCGCAACTACCTGTTCCGCCCGGCCTCCGGCCGGGGCGGGGCAGGCCCGGCCGGAGGGCGGCCGGAACGCTCGCCACGCGCGCCCGGCGCGTTGGGTGCATCGGGCTGAAATGTGCCAGTGCGTCCGTTAAGGTTGCCGGTCATTTAGGAGCCAATGATCCGCCCTGCCGGGCCGTCCGGCGGCACTGCGCCAGCTGACGGCACTGCGCCAGCTGACGGCACTGTGGGGCTGCCGGAGTTCGTCGCTGCCCCGGCGCGCCCGGCGCCCGGCGGCGGCGGGCACATCCTGTTCGAGGTCCGCGGCGGCCCTGACGACCGCCAGGTGCTGCCGGTGTTCAGCACGGTCCCGCTGCTGGTGGAGGCGCTCGGCCCGGTGCAGCCGTGGGTCGTGCTGCCGCTGGCCCGGGTCCGCGAGCTGGCCAGCAGGGCGGGACTGGACGAGATCGAGCTGGATCCGCCGGTCCCGGCGGCGGCGTGGCGCTGGAACCCCGGGGATATCGAGAACGCGCAAGGAGGCAGCCGGTGAGCGGCGGATTCCAGGTGACGATGTCGGACCTGCAGTCAGCGGCGGCGGCGTTCCGCGGCGAGGGCCAGGCCTTCGCCGCGATCATGCCGGCCTCCTGTCCGGTCCTGCCCGACACCGGATCCGGGGCCTGCAACGGCAGCCTGAATGCCGTGATCGACGCGATCAGCCTGCTGCACCTGCAGATCGCGGGCGACATTACCGACAACGGCGTCAAGCTGCAGAAGGCGCACGACCGGTACCAGCACACCGAAGAGTCGCTCACCACCCTGCTGCACCAGGTCAGCAGCCCGAGCGCGATCAGCTGAGGAGGCGCCGTGGCCCCGGGCGCGCAGGCACCGTCAGCGCTGGCCCCCTTCGCCGACGACTGGGTCGGTGGCGACATCGGCGGCCTGTCGGCCTACGCCGGCACCCTGTACGGGTATGTACCGCAGCTCACCGGGGTCGCGACCACGCTGGACAGCAAGGTGAGCCAGATCATCGGCGGGGCCGGCTGGCGCGGCGCCGCCGCCGCCGCGTTCGCCACCGCGTGGGAGCGCGACGCGGTCGCGGCGCACGCGCTCGGCGTGGTCATCACTGCCGCCGGCCGGATCGTCGACGCGCTCGCGGTCAGCCTGGCCGCGATCGAGAGCGCGCTGGAGAAGGCGGCGCGCGAGGCGGCGTCGCACGGGGTGGGCGTCGGCGCGGCGGGCCAGCCGCCCCAGGTGTGCTACGCCAGCGCCACCGCCGAGAGCTGGCGGGCCGCCTACGAGTCGTTCTACAGCCAGTGCATGCTGGCCGCCGCCCGCGCCCGCGCGCAGGCCACCGGATCGCTGCAGGCTCTCTACGCCGAGATCAGCCCGCCCGCGGCGGGCAGCGGCAACGGCGGCCTGAGCATCGGCGACGACAACACGATCGCCAGTTACCTGCGCGGCTTCTGGGCGATGGACACCACCTACCGCAAGTTCGTCGAGGACAAGGTCGGCGACCTGGAGAAGGAGGTCAGGCAGGCGATCATCAGCGCCCGGGAGGAGGCCCGCCAGGCCGACGGCCGGTTCGGCAAGTGGACAGAAGACGGCAGCGCGAAGTTTGCCGACGCCAAGACGGAGCTGGCTGCCGAGAACAAGCTGCTGGAGACCGCCGAGTCCGACGAGGGCGCGCTCAGCAAGGCGCTGGGCCTCAGCGTGAAGGACATCCCGGCCGTATCCCAGGCCCTGGACGGCGCCGGCGGGAGCCTGGGCAAGCTGGCTGACTTCGCCGCGGACGTGCCAGTCCTGGACGTGCTGGCCGCGGGCGCCTCGACGTACTTCAACGCCCAGCAGGACATTGCCGACGGGATGCCCGCGCCGGTGGCCTACTCCGCCGAGGCCGGCGGCAGCATGCTCAGCCTGGCGGCCGGCGGCGCCACCGCGGCGGGCCTGCTGGCGCTCGGCACTCCGGTCGGCTGGACCGTGGCCGGCGCGGGCGTGGTCGCGGTCGGCGTCGGTGACCTGGCGCACAACCTCATCGACGAGAACTGGGGCGCCGACATCAGCAAGAACGGCGTGGTGCTGGGCGTGGCCGACGGGATCGGGCACAGCTTCGCCAAGACCGGCGGCGACGTGGTGCACCTGGGGACCGGGCTCGGGCACGCGGCGGAGCACCTGTGGGACAGCGTCTTCTGACCCGAGCGCACCGGCCCGCGATCAGCCTGGCCGTCCCGCGCCGCCGCCGGGGATGAGCACGGACACGGCTGCGTTCCCGCCCCGGGCGGAACTGCCGCGCGGGCTCGCCCGGCTGGTCGAGCCGCTGCCGTTCCTGGGCACCAGCTGGTACGAGCGGGGCCGGCGCTACTGGTTGCGGCGGGTCGGGTACACGCTGTTCTGGGTGCTGCTGGCCGGGCTAGACGGCCTGCTGCTCGGCGGCCTGTTCGCGGTCATCTTCGCCGCCAGCGTGCCCGGGTTCGCCGTCGCGCTGGCTGTCGAGGCAGTGCTGTGCCTGATCAGCGGCGGCCACATGTGGCGCCGGCTGC
Organism: Streptosporangiaceae bacterium; assembly: GCA_052143655.1. Lineage (GTDB taxonomy): Bacteria > Actinomycetota > Actinomycetes > Streptosporangiales > Streptosporangiaceae > CAVSUR01. The sequence continues at coordinate 12,867 of JBKQSL010000186.1, forward strand.
GCGCCCAGGCGGCCGGCCGCCGAGCGCCGCAGCGCCGCCCGGCGCGCGAGGCGCGCCGGCTGGGCGCCACCGGCGCCGCGCTCGGCCTGCTGGCCGGCACCGGATCGGTGCTGTCCCAGGCACTGCTGGTGATCGGCGCGATCCTCAGTTTCGGCGCGTTCGCCGCGTTCGGTCTGCGGTCGCTGCTGCCGGTCCTCGATCACGAGCGGCCAGTCCGCCGCAGGCTGGCTCAGGTGCTGACGGCCCGCGGCTACGACCTCCCGCCCGGCTGATGCCAGCGCAAGGGAGCGCGGCCGCCGGCCGTCGGCCCGGAGCCGCCGGCCACGTCGCGCCGACCGGGCAGGGCGGACTTCGGCCGGGACCAGTACGCGGGCGTCCCGCGGGGCGCAGCCCGCGATCTCTGCGGCGATGCGCGGGAGGTGGGGTTACCGTGGCCAGCAGCCAGATGCTCGCCGCCAGGAAACGCGCCTCGGCTGACGCGGGTCATTTGTGTCGTAATGTCGTATGCCCGGCGGTCGCGGCATTAATGCGACCGCTTTGCCCCGGCCCCGGCTGCCCGCGGTCCCGGAACACCCAGCCGGCCAGGATGCCGCCGGCCAGGCCGCCGATATGTGCCTGCCAGCCGATGCCGCGCTGCGGCAGCAGCACGGCGAACTGGTAGGCAAAGCACAATGCCATGACCGCTCCGACCAGCAGGTCGATGAGGTGCCTGTCGAACAGGCCGCGCACCATGATGTAGCCGAAATAGCCGAAGACGACGCCGCTGGCCCCGGCCCCGACGGTGTTGGCGCTCCCGCCGAACCACGCGGCCAGGCCGCTGGTCAGCACCACCAGCACGGTGACGCCGGCGAACTTGGCCACGCCGCGGTAGGCGGCCAGGAAGCCGAAGATGAACAGCGGCCCTGAGTTGCCCTCGATGTGCGTCCAGCTGAAGTGCAGGAACGGCGCGGTGAAGATGTACGGCAGGCTGCTGATCGTGCGCGGGCGGATCCCGAACTCGAAGGTCAGCCGGTAGCCGTCGGCCCAGTTCACGATCTGGATGATCCACAGGACGGCGAGCACTCCTGTCATCACGCACAGGGCGCGGCCGGCGCTGGCCAGCACCGCCGCGGGGTCGCCCAGGTCGGTCGTCCAGCGCCGGGCCGGGCGCCGTGGCGCTGCCGCGCGCGACCCTGTCGTGCGCGGGCCGGCCTGCGGGCCCGTCGCGTGCGGCTGGCTCGGCTGAACTGGCGGGCTTTCGCCCGTGCCGCCGGCCGTCATCGTGCCCCGGTCGTGCTCATGGGGACAGCTAACCGCGCACGGCGCTGCCGCGGTAGTACCGCGCCGCCAGGGACCGCGCACGCCGGCCTGCGGGCCCGGGCCTCCGCAGGATGCGCGGGAGATCGTGATCCCGGCAGCGTGCCGGGCGGGGTGCCGCTCGGCTGATGCCGGTGCGGCCAGCGGCGCGACACGCCGGTGACACGCCGGGCGACGTCGAACCGTTACCGCGAGGTCATTCCGGCGATGCCATTACGCCCAGTAATTGTTACAACACTTGTAGTCAAACTGTGACCAGAGCGACACCAGTTCCTGATGGGCGCGGCAACTTTTTATGCGGAAGCGCTTGGTCGGACTCCCGGGTTCTGGCAACGTTATGCGGCGACGGCGCTGGGACCGTAACCAGCGGGACCCCGTCTTCCGGCTCCGGAAGGCGAGCTGACCTGCGCGGACCTGGCCCGATGACTCGCTGCCCTGTACCGCAGTGGTCTGCGCGCCGAGCGTCCGCTGGGCGCGCCTGGCCTACGGAAGGACCGCATTGTCACAGCATCGCAGACGGCCCGCTGGCAAGCGCCGGCCGCGGAGGCGGGTAGGGGTCTTCCTGATCACCACCCTCGCGGCGGTGATCGCCATCGGATCGGGTGCGCTGTTCGCGATCCGAGGCCTAGGCTCGTCCGGAGCCGACCCGGTGGCGGAGGCGGCCGCGGCCATCTCGGTCAGCCATTCGGCGACCCTGCTGGAGCGCGAACGCCAGCATCTCATCCTGGACTCCGCCTCGCGGACGATGAACCTGATCGGCACGCCGAAAGTAGCCGCCAATCCGGTGAGCAATTCCACCAGCGGCTCGGTCGGCGCAGTCAGCCAGGCCGCAGCCGGCGCGGCAGGTGCGGCCCCGTCGGCCTCGGCCGGCACCGCGGCCGCCCCGGATCCGGGTACCGCCCAGGCGATCGCCTACAGCATCATGGGGTCCTACGGCTTCCCGCCGTCCTCGCAGTGGAGTTGCCTGGACGCGCTGTGGAACCAGGAAAGCGGCTGGAACTACGAGGCGGAGAACGCCAGCGGCGCCTACGGCATCCCGCAGGCACTGCCGGGCTCGAAGATGGCCAGCGCCGGGGCTGACTGGGCTACCGACCCGAAGACCCAGATCAT
>JBKQSL010000187.1:0-4323 GCA_052143655.1 Streptosporangiaceae bacterium
GCACGCGGTCCCGGTCGCTGACCGTCTTTACCGGGCAGGCCGCCGGGCCGGCCGGTACCTGCCGGGCCTGGTGCACCTGCGCGGCGGGCCGCAGGCGGGACCGGCGGTCCGGCTGCGGGCCGGGGCCCAGGCGGGACTGTAATTTTAACGGTGTAACTCCTGACAAATGAGGAGACACCAGTGACAGACGTGACGACCGGTCAGAGCCAGGACGAGGGGCAGCTGCCGGCGGCTGATGAGCAGCTGCTGCGTGAGCTGACCGAGCGGGCCCGCGCTGGCGGCCTGCAGCTGACCGGCGAGGGCGGGCTGCTGGGCCGGCTGACCAAGATGGTGGTCGAGGGTGCTCTGGAAGGCGAGCTCGATGATCACCTCGGTTACGGGAAGCACGACCCGGCGGGTTGTAATAGCGGGAATTCCCGTAACGGCCACCGGGCCAAGACGGTGCTCACCGATGCCGGGCCGGTGGAAATCTCGGTGCCACGCGACCGGGATGCCAGTTTCGAACCGAAAATCATCGCCAGAAGGCAGCGGCGGCTGACCGGGGTCGATGAGATGGTGATTTCCCTGTCGGCGAAGGGGCTGACGCATGGGGAGATCGCCGCGCACCTCGCGGAGGTCTACGGCGCAGAGGTGCCGGAGCAGACGATCACCACGATCACCGGCCGGGTGATGGAAGGAATGGCCGAATGGCAGAGCCGGCCACTGGACCCGGTTTATGCGGTGGTCTTCATCGACGCTATCCAGGTGAAGATCCGTGAGGGCCAGGTCGCCAGCCGGCCGGTCTACCTCGCCCTGGGCGTCACCGTGGACGGTGAGCGTGACGTGCTGGGACTGTGGGCCGGGGAGCACGGCGACGGGGAAGGCGCGAAGTACTGGATGCGGGTCTGCTCGGAGATCAAGAACCGCGGTGTGCGGGACGTGCTTATGGTGGTCTGCGATGGGCTGAAAGGGCTGCCCGACGCGGTGAATGCGGTGTGGGAGAAGACCATCGTGCAAACGTGTATCGTGCATCTTTTGCGGAATTCATTCAAGTACGCGTCAAGGCGGGACTGGGCGGAGATCGCGAAAGACCTCAAGCCGGTTTACACCGCGGCGTCGGAGGCGGAAGCACTGGACCGGTTCGCCGAGTTCTCCGGCAAGTGGGAGAAACGCTACCCGGCCATCATCCGGCTGCGGGAGAACGCGTGGGCGGAATTCGTGCCCTTCCTTCAGTTCGACCGGGAAATAAGAACTGTCATCTGCACGACCAGCGCCATCGAATCGATCAACGCCCGGCTGCGGCGCGCGGTGAACGCCCGCGGCCACTTCCCCGCCGAGCAAGCAGCGATGAAGTGCCTGTACATGGCGATCATGAGCCTCGACCCGGCAGGCCGCGGCCGCAAACGCTGGACCAACCGGTGGAAAGCCCCCCTCAACGCCTTTGACATCACCTTCGACGGACGCCTGACCGCGGGACGGAAGTAGAACCCACAAGATCAGTTACACCGGAAAGTTGACAGACCCGTACCCCGGAGGGTTCGCCGCCTGCTGGGTGCAGGATGCGCATGGCGGGGCCGATGGCCGATGGCTGGCGCATCGTGACCCTGCGGGACAGCGAAGCGGACTGGGAGCGTTTCCGTGACGATACGCTCGTGCCCGCGCCGGCCAGCATCGGTCAAACGATGCGGGAGGACGTCAAGATCTGGCCGATCGAAACGGTCCTCACATTCTGACTCCCCGGCCCGCGCCACGCTCGATCGTTGTCACCGTTGCTGTCAGCATCCCGGGCCCGGCTAACCCGTCCACTCGTCCGCGACGGTCAGACCGGTGTCGATGAGATGCTGTCGCTGTATGCCAAGGGCCTGACCACTGGCGAGATCAGCGTGCACCTCGCTGAGATCCTCGGCCTCGGCCGCCGAGCCACACCAGCACCCGGTCTGCCCGGGTTGCCCCAGCACGGCCAAGGGCAACCCGGGCTCAGCCAGCTATCAGCTAAAGCTGGCGCGCGCAGCGTCCGGAGAATTCTGGATTGGTCATCGGCGCACTGATGTTCGTGCCGCCGTACCAGCTGAGATCCGGCGCGCCGTACTGGGCATCCTTGCCGAAGTCCCTAGTGGTCTGCGGCAACACGTTCCCGAAGTTCCACACGCAGGAGGTCACCGTGGAACCGAGCGCGGAGGACGATGGGCTGAGCGACCAGAACGGATAGAAATTGGCGCTGATCGGAGGGGTCGTGCAGCCCGAGCCCGTGGACGTGTCGCACAGGTTGGACGAGCCGCCGACATCGGTCTCGAACTGGACTTTCGGATACGGCTTGCCCTGGGCGTCGAACGGGCCCGCATACTGGAACGCCGTTGGATGGTTCGGGCCCCCGTCCGGCCAGGCACCTGGCTGGTATGAGAGACCATCGAAGTCTAGGTCTCCGTTCTGGAACCGGTTGTCGAAGCACTGGTTGGCTGCCGATTCCGCCAGGGTCGCCACGCCGTTGATCGTCACCGTCCGCGTCCCCTTCGGGAAGCAGTTGCCGTCGGCGAACTCGCACAGCGCGCCGCTGGCCGGGTCGTTGGTCGGACAGTCCACCGGGCCGTTGGGTCCTTGCGTCTCCGCGTTCTGGCAACCGGTCGCGAGACACGGGCCCTCACCAACCTGGCCGCTGCCTTCCGATCCGCCCACGCAGGTGTCGAAGACTTTCGGATCGCTGAAGGTCTGGCCATCTGAGGACGAGAAGTTGACCGGGTCATTGTTCTTGAGAGACTTGCAGACCTCAGAGTGGCCGATCTCCTGCTGCATCAGGACGCCGCCCTCGAGCGCGGCCCACGGGACCCGGTTCTGGATCGACGCGGTGCTGTACTCCGCGTGGAAGGTGAACGGGGTGCCTGAGCAGTCGGCGATATTGGTGTTCATAAAGCCGTTCGCCGCGCTGGCAGTCATGAACCCGGTCTTACCGTTCGAGAGATCTCGGATCGTTGTGGTGAACCCTTGCGGCGGGTCCGTGATCGAGACTTGGAGCACATCACCAGGGTTGATCATCAGCGTCCGGGCGTTCGGCAGGAAGGTGCTCACATCCGCCAGCTGCGGGCTTGGCGGCCCCGCGGGGACACCGTTGGTCTGCAAGAAGGCGAAGTTGACCGGCTCGATGCAGTCGTTGTTGCAGGCCCCGCTGGAGTCGCACTCCACGCTGTCGATGTTGAGCGCCGCGCACCACTTGGTCGCGCTGCAGCTGGTGTTGTCGACAAACGGCGTGTACCCCGGCGGGTACAGCTGCAACTCCATGAACGCCGAGCCAGCGTCCGTCGGCAACCCCGAGCCGGTGTTGCTATCGCTGTCCGGTATGCACGGGTTCTGCGGATCGGACTTCGGATCGCAGATCGGCAGCCCAAACCAGGGCGCTATGGACAGCTGCCCGTAGTTGGTGACACTGCCGGACGCCGTCGGCGCCTTGGCCGGGTCCACTGGCACCTTCGTCAGGTAGGTCATCGTGTTGCCGGAGCCCGGCGCTCCGGAGATGAACTTGACACTTGGCTCGTCGTGCCCGATATACCAGCCGTTGTCGACGAACCGGCTGCCCTTCCCGCCGAGGACCTTGATCGGGTCCGTACACAAGTCGCCGGCGAGCTGCCTGACCGTCTGGTACTTCGCGCTCCAGCCGTTGCAGTCAAGCTCGTTGACCGGGTTCGGCGCGACCGAGCCCGCCGCGGCCAGTGTCTTTGCTGTGGTGGCCGCTGCCATCGTGGCCGAGCCCGCCAAGCTGAGCTGAGCGATGACAGCGATGCCGATCGCGGGCACCAGGAACATGCGCCACGATCGCCAACGTCGCGGTAAGCCCCGCCCAGCCGAGCCCTGTACTGCCAACTGCTGTGTAGATGACCCCCATGCTGACCAGCGGATACGCATGAGAAATCCCCTCTGTGCGTGCCCGCCGATCCGAGCCCTCCCCAGACCGCCGGTCACGACTTGTGACCGCCTCCCCAATCCGAGACGCTTCGCGCGGAACATAACATATTCCCCCGCAACAGGCCAAGAATTTGCAAAGCTCTCTTTTTAGGGACGCCCGGCGATGAGGGCAGCCGGGCATGCCGCTTCTGGAAACGGCCACGGTTTGATGATCATGGACTAGCGGCTAGCGAACGCGGTCCACGGACCATCCGGTGGGGAACTCCGATCGAGCCGCGCAACTTGAACCGCAGCTTCCAAACGCGGTGTGCGAGCGCAGGCGTCCTGTGGGTGCCGACAATGCCGTCACCTCACGCGACCTGCGAATACTCGTGGATCAGGCCGCCGAGCCGGTCGCGTCTTCGGATGCGGATGTCGTCCTCCGCAGGCGCGGCGGGGATCTTGGCGCTG
>JBKQSL010000188.1:0-2765 GCA_052143655.1 Streptosporangiaceae bacterium
CGGTTCAGCAAAGGCGCGGCATCATCCACCGTGGGTGAGTGCGCCACCGCCGCGGTTATGGTCTGAGCCGGATGAGCCGCGCCGTGCTTGTCTCGTCGAGTTCGGCGACGGCTTCCCGTGATTTCACGAAGTCGGAGAACGAGCGGTAGCCGAGCGCCTTCTCGCTGAAAGACGGGTCCATGCGCTTCATCTGGCTCTTCACCGCTGAGCTGTGCAGCCAGTCCGCGTCATCTTTTTCCTGGCCCAAGCGCAGCGCCCGTTCCAGCAGCCTGGTCGCCACCTCCTGCGGGTCCTCGGAATCCAGGTCGGTCTCGTCGGTTACCGCGGTCGCGGGCCGCTTGGCCCGTCGTGAGCCCTGTGGGGCCGCCGCGCCGCCGGATTCCTCGTGATCGTCCTGGCCGCCTGCCGTCCGCTCGGACGCACGCTGGGCGTCGCTGGCAGGCGTGATGCCCGGCAGCGCGTCGTAGGTCACGAACTCATCGCACGCCGCGGTGAGTGATTTGCTGGTCGATCCCGCCACCCCGACGCCGACCACATACCGGCCCAGGCGCCGGCACCGCTGAGCGAGGGCTATGTAATCGGAGTCGCCGGCCACGACCACGACATGGGTCAGGTCGGGCAGCCGGAACATGTCCTCCACCGCATCCACGGCCAGCCTGATGTCGGCGCCATTCTTGGCGTATGCGGCGGCCGGGAACAGCTGCACCAGGTCCACTGCACGGCTGACGAGCTGCCCGCGGTAGTCGGCGTTCACCGGCGCTGACCAGTCCGCATAGGCGCGGGTGAGGACGAGCGTGCCGAACGACGAGGCGAAGTCGATGATCGCGCCGACATCCACGGTGGCACGCCGGAGCTTGTCGGCGATGTCCGGATCAGCCGGCCTGTCGGACCTGTCGAACCCGCGGACCTTGTCACGCTGGAACTGGCCACGGCCATGGACCTGGTCATAACGCGAGATCACGATGTTGTCGAAGTCGATGTAGACGGCGACGCGGGTTCCGCCTGGGTCGTTCATGATCGCTCTTCTCGCCTGGATGCAAGCTACGGGACTGCTGGCTCTGCCGGGATCACTGCTGTGCCGCGAAGCGGCAGCGATCATCTCCACTGTCGCACAGCCCTTGCTCATGTCGAGCGAAACTCATCGCGGCCCGCTGCGCCCGTCAGGCCTCGGGGCGAGCAGGGCTGCACTCTGCAGCCAGGCGGGCCGGGATGCCTGCTCGCCATGAAGTTCGCAGCTGCCTCCTGCGGACTGAGACCGGTAGCGCGGCGGTTCTGCTGGCGATGACAGTGGCCGCGCTTGTCTGGGTGAACATTGACGCGCCGTCGTACGACGCCGTCTGGGGCGCGCGGCTCTCGGTCCGGCTCGGCAGCGCCGGAGTGACGCTAGACCTGCGCGAGTGGGTAAACAGCGGCCTGATGACGTTCTTCTTCATCTGCGGGCTAGAGGCCCGCCGCGAGCGCGCCAGCGACCTGTTCCGCAGGTTCCGTGAGCAGCCCACGCCCGACCTGGCGCAATCCGCGCGAGCCGGGCTGGCCACCGCGCTGTCACCCAACGAGCGGCTGCAGCAGCTTTACCATCCCTGGGACCAGCTATCTGATCGTACCGCTGTTCGCGCTGGCCAACGCATCCGGCTCCGCAAGGAGCAATGGGCGCGATTACCGCCGGCTACCATCCGGTCACCTCTTCGGCCTGAACCACCATCGACTCCAGAAGCGGGCCGCCGAACGTCGTCGCCATCGCCACATCCAGCGCATCACGTCCCCGGCCGATCACGATGCGCCCCTTGCGGCGCATGTTGTTCCGGGGATCGAAAGTCCACCACCGGTCACCGAGCCAGACCTCCATCCAGGCAGCGAAATCCATGGGCGCCGGGTCCGGGGGAACATCCAGGTCGGGCAGGTATCCGAAGACATAACGGGCCGGGATATTGAGGGCCCGGCAGAACGAGATCGCCAGATGGGTGAAGTCACGGCAGACCCCAAGCCCGGCCGCATGCACGTCCGCGGCAGTCGACAAGGCGGTCGTGCTGCCGTACCTGAACTCCAGATGACCGTGGACATAGTCGCAGATCGCCTCGACCCGGCCATAGCCAGGCCGGAGCCCGCCGAAGCGCTTCCACGCCTCGTCGCCGAGCACGTCGGGCAGGCAGTAGCGGCTGGGCAGGGTATAGACCAGAACGTCATCGGGCAGCGCGCCGGACGCGCATTCCTGGGCATCCGGGTCAGCGTCTTCCGCAGCATCTGGCACGACTGCGATCGCGTGGTATCCGAAGCTCGACCGGCCGGCCGGGAGCACGGCACGCACACAAACGTTCCCGTACAGATCGGCATAGCCGCGAAGCGCTATCGGCGGCTCTGATACCCAGCGCTCGTGCTGAACGCTAACGTCCGGGGACTTGACCGGCTGCACCTGAAAGACGACCGGTGTCTCAACCGCGGCCATATAGGCGAAGTCGCAGCCGACCCGGATCTGCCGCAGCGCCATCACCCCATTCTCCAGGCCCGGGGTTTCCCCGTGGTTACGGGACGCCGGCCAGTCGGCGGGCAACCCCCGAGGTCCTGCAGTACCTGTCAGGTTGAGCCGGGCCGACGCCTCGCCCTCATGATCAACTATCGCGGCGGCGGTAAGCCCACGCTAGCTGCGGTGCGGCGCCTGGGGCTGATCGGGATCGAAGCCGTGTTCGGCAGCGTCGCCCGCGGGGAAGACCACCCCGGCAGTGATGTAGACCTGCTCGCGGACCTGCCACCGGGGCTGAGCCTGTTCG
>JBKQSL010000189.1:0-2660 GCA_052143655.1 Streptosporangiaceae bacterium
AATGGCACGAGGGCACACTTCACCCCGGAAACGGGGTGTCCCGGTCAGGACAGGAGCGGCTGCACGACGCGATTTTACCCGAGCCGATCTGGTGATCGCTCCCGGTTATCCGCTGCCCGCCTGCGGCTTCATGATCGCGGAGAGTTTTCAGGTCTATATGCTGAGAAGGTTCCGCGATAACACCTCTGTTCGCGCTAGGAGGGCCAGCCATGCCCGCAGATCCCGGTGCCGCCGGCCAGCAGGGCGCCGGCCAGCAGGGCGCCGGCCAGGACGGGGCCGCCGCAGGCGGCAGCGCGCTGTGGAACCCGTTCGCGAACATGGCCACCCTGTCCGGGCACGCGATCGTCATCGAGCGCGGTGACGGCGCTGTCGTTTACGACACCCGCGGCCGGGCTTACCTCGACGCGCTGGCCAGCCTCTGGTACTGCAACGTCGGCTACGGCCGGGCCCAGCTGGCCGACGCCGCCGCGGCGCAGATGCGCAAGCTCGCGGCTTTTCATGCCTACGAGGTGTTCTCCAACCAGCCCGCCGAGGAGCTGGCCAGCCGGGTGGCCGGGCTGGTCCCGGTGCCGGACGCCAAGGTGTTCTTCACGCCCGTCGTGGCGGGCCGGCGCACCAGCACCCGGCGCAGCGGCGCGGTCATCGACCGCACACCGGACCCGGGTACGGCGCCCGGTCCCGGCCCGGCCGTCCCGGGCACGGCTGACCCTCGGCCGCCCGGTCCCGTCCCGGCCGCCGTACCCGGGTCCGGTGGCCCCGTCATGGCCGGTCGGCCGGCGCCGCGGCGTCCGCCGGCACGCTGATCCCCACCAGCCCGGCCCGCAGCTTGCGCTCGCCCAGCGCCCAGAACACCAGCCCGAGCCCGACCATCACCGCCAGCGAGCCCAGCGTGGCCCACTCGAAGAACGCCCGCGACACGCCCCACGACGACTGCACCGAGTACGACTGGCCGAACATCGCGTTGATCGCGCCCGGCCACAGCAGCGTGATCGCGGTGAGCACCACGAAGATCTCGGTGATGATCACCGCGGCCCAGCCGCCGGCCTGGCCGCCGGGCACCCGGTAGGGCCGGGCGACGTGCGGGTGGCTGCGCCGCAGTCGCAGCAGGGCAGGGAAGATGAACAGGTAGCTCAGCGCCGAGGTGGACACCGTCAGCGCCAGCATCACCGAGAAGAAGCTCTGCAGGCTCCCCTTGGTGAACACGAAGATGAAGATGCAGAACGCCGACGCGATCACCCCGGACGACAGGTTCACCGCGATCGGGGTCCCGAAGCTGGTGAAGCGCCCGAGCCAGGCCGGCGCGGCGCCGTCCAGGGCGGCGATGGCCTGGGTCCGGTCGGCGCCTTCCAGCCAGACCGACCCGCTGCCGATCAGGGTCAGGATGACGCCGATCGCGAACACGACGTTCAGCGCGTGCGATCCGAAGACGTGCGCCACGCTCGCGTAGGCGTCGGTGAACCCGGCCACGCTGCTCAGCCCGGCCTTCGGGATCACCAGCACGATGCCGAGGATCACCAGCCCGTACAGCAGCGCGCCGACGACACCCGAGCGGACGATCATCGTGGGCACGTCGCGCTGCGGGTTGTGCATCTCCTCAGACGCGCCGTTGGACAGCTCGAACCCGACCCACAGGAACACCAGGATGCCGATCGCGGTGAGGAAGCCGTTCAGCGACGGCTTGAGGTCGGCGGCGGCGGAGGCGCCGGCCGGGCGGCCGTGCTGCAGCAGGAAGGCGATGAACAGTGCCGTGAACAGGCCCACCACGGCGATCTTGACGATCGTGCCGATGTTCGGGCCCCACTTGCCGATCCGGAACGCCATGATCGCGATCCCGACCGTCACCCAGATGAACGCCAGGCCGATGACGATCTCGGCCACGGTGCCGAGCGGCTTGCTGACCACGAAGCTGTTGAGCGTCGCGATCGTGGTCGCGGTGAGCGTCCCGCCCACCCAGACCGGGTTGGACAGCCAGTACAGGATCGAGGTCACCGCGCCGGCCGGGCGGCCGAACGCCATCCGGGCCCACTCGTACGGGCCGCCCTCGACCGGGAACGCCGAGCCGAGCTCGGCGGTGATCATCCCGTACGGGATCAGGAACAGCACCAGCGAGATGACCAGCCAGGTAATGGCCTGAGCGCCTGCCTCGGCTGCCGCCGCCACGCTGTCCAGCCCGACGATCGCGCAGGCGGTGAACAGCACCAGGTCCATCCGGCCGAGCACCTTGCGCAGCTTGGCCTTCTCGGCGACGGCCAGCGTGCCTCCCGCGGACTGTTCTGCCCCGGTGGCTGCCACTATCAGACCCCTTGTCCGGCGACGGTGGACTGACTGTAGTACGCGGACGTTCTGGCCCGCCAGGAGCCGTCCTGGATGTCAGATGCGCCGCGCGGATGCAGCAACCCCCTGGTTGTGGCATCCACGGGCAGGGATGCCCATGGTTGTGACATTCACGGGGTTGCGCTCGGGGGCCCCGGGGCGGCGGCGTCCGCGTCGGGCGGGGTATCGCCGGGCCCGGGCCCGGGCTCGGGCTCGGGCCCGGTGAGCGTGATGCGGATCGCCCGGTACAGCCGCGGCGCGGTCTTCAGCACCACCAGCCGCGGGTCGGGAACGGTGAGGAACCGGTCGACTGCCAGGTCGAAGTACGGCGCGAGCCGCCGGTCGTC
>JBKQSL010000190.1:0-13111 GCA_052143655.1 Streptosporangiaceae bacterium
GCCCGCATAGAGTTGCTGTGTGGCAGATCCGGCGAGCTACCGGCCGGCCCCCGGCTCCATTCCCGAGTCGCCCGGCGTGTACCGGTTCCGCGACGAGCGCGACCGGGTGATATACGTCGGCAAGGCCAAGAACCTGCGATCCCGGCTGAACTCCTACTTCGCTGACTTCGCGGCCCTGCACCCGCGCACCCAGTCGATGCTGCGGACGGCCGCGCGGGTCGACTGGACGATCGTCACCACCGAGGTCGAGGCGCTGCAGCTGGAGTACTCCTGGATCAAGGAGTTCGACCCGCGGTTCAACGTCCGCTACCGCGACGACAAGAGCTATCCCTACCTCGCGGTGACCATGGACGAAGAATACCCGCGGGTGATGGTGCTGCGGGGGGCCAAGCGGCGCGGGGTGCGCTATTTCGGCCCGTACTCGCACGCCTGGGCGATCCGCGACACCGTGGACACGCTGCTGCGGGTCTTCCCGGTGCGGACCTGCTCAGCCGGGGTCTTCAAGCGGGCGGGGCAGATCGGCCGGCCGTGCCTGCTGGGCTACATCGGCAAGTGCTCGGCACCGTGCGTCGGCCGGATCAGCGAGGCTGAGCATCGCCGGCTGGCCGAGGAGTTCTGCGACTTCATGGCGGGGCAGACCGGCAAGTTCATCCGGCGGCTGGAAGCGGACATGCGCGCGGCCTCGGCGGCCGAGGAATACGAGCGGGCGGCACGGCTGCGCGACGACATCCAGGCACTGCAGCGGGCCCTGGAGAAGCAGGCCGTCGTGCTGCCCGACGGCACCGACTGCGACGTTATCGCGCTGGCGGAAGATCAGCTCGAGGCGGCCGTGCAGGTCTTCTACGTGCGCGGCGGCCGGGTCCGTGGGCAGCGCGGCTGGGTGGTCGACAAGGTCGACGATGTCAGCAGCGCCGACCTGGTCGAGCAGTTCCTCGGCCAGGTCTACGGCGACGACAGGGCGGCCCGGGATCATCCCGGCAGCGCCGGTGGCCGCCAGGGGAATGACGAGATATTCACCGAAAAAGGCCAGGCGCGCTCAGGCCGGCTGCCGTCCGCCAGCGCCGCTGACTCCAGCGCGATCCCGCGCGAGGTGCTCGTGCCGGTGCCGCCGCCGGACGCCGCGGCCGTCGAGGAGTGGCTGGCCGCCCGCCGGGGCAGCCGGGTCAGCCTGCGGGTGCCGCAGCGCGGTGACAAGAAGGCCCTGCTGGAGACGGTGGCCAGGAACGCGGCGCAGTCGCTGGCCCTGCACAAGACCCGGCGGGCCAGTGACCTGACCACGCGCAGCCGCGCGCTGGCCGAGATCCAGGAGGCCCTCGGCCTGGATGAGGCGCCGCTGCGGATCGAGAGCTACGACGTCTCCAACCTGCAGGGCACGCATGTGGTCGCGTCGATGGTCGTGTTCGAGGACGGCCTGGCCCGCAAGTCCGAGTACCGCCGGTTCGCGATCAAGGGCCTGGACGGGACCGACGACGTCGCGGCCATCCGCGAGGTGATCGGCCGGCGGTTCCGCCGTTACCTGGCCGAGCAGCCCGGAGCCGGGGACGGCGGGCTGGCCGGGGACGGCGGGGACGAGCCGGGCTCGGCGGGCGTCGGCCCGGACGACCCGGAGCCGACGGCCCGGCGCAAGTTCGCCTACCCGCCCAACCTGCTGGTGATCGACGGCGGCCCCGCGCAGGTGGCTGCGGCCGTGTCGGCGCTGGAAGAACTCGGCGTGGTCGACGTGTCCGTGTGCGGGCTCGCCAAGCGGCTGGAAGAAGTGTGGCTGCCCGGCGAGGACGGGCCGGTGATCCTGCCGCGCACCAGCGAGGGCCTGTACCTGCTGCAGCGGGTCCGGGACGAGGCGCACCGGTTCGCGATCACCTATCACCGGGCCAAGCGCTCCGCGGCGCTGACGGTCAGCGAGCTTGACAGCGTGCCGGGCCTCGGGCCGGCCCGGCGGGCCGCGCTGCTCAGGGAATTCGGCTCGGTGCGCAAGCTGCGGCAGGCGTCTGCGGCGCAGATCGAGGAACTGCCCGGGTTTGGCCCGCGGCTGGCCGCCGCCGTCGTGGCGGCGCTGCACGTCGATACCGGGGAGGACGGCGGCGCCCGGGAGGACAGCAGCGCGGCCGGGCCGGACAGCGAGACAGCGGGGAAGCACGGCGGCGCGGCCGGGCAGGACGGCAGCGGCGCCGGGGCAACGGGCAGCAGCGCTGCCGGGGGAGAGCAGCCAGTCACTACGGGGGGACAACGATGAGCAAGAGCACTGCGCCAAGTCGGCCCGCAGCGGGGGCCGGACGGTGATGCGGGCCGCCGAGCCGCCACCGGAGATCGTGATCATCACCGGGATGTCCGGCGCCGGGCGCAGCACCGCGGCCAAGTCGCTGGAGGACCTGGACTGGTTCGTGGCCGACAACCTGCCGCCGGACCTGCTGCCGATGATGTCGGACCTGGCCCGCCGGGCCAAGGTCGCGGTGCCCCGGCTGGCCGCGGTGGTGGACGTGCGCAGCCGCGCGTTCTCCACCGACCTGCAGTCGGTGATCGGCGAGCTGAACGATCGCGGGGACCGGCCGTACGTGGTGTTCCTGGAGGCCGACGACGAGACGCTGGTGCGGCGGTTCGACAGCGTCCGCCGCCCGCACCCGCTGCAGGAGACCGGCCGGGTGATCGACGGGATCACCGCCGAGCGAGAGCAGCTGAAGGGCCTGCGGGCCGACGCCGACATGCTGATCGACACCACCGAGCTGAACGTGCACCAGCTGCGCGCCCGGATGCGCGAGGAGTTCGGCGGGGACACGGGCCAGACGATGCGGCTGAACATCGTGTCCTTCGGCTTCAAGTACGGCCTGCCGGTCGACGCGGACATGGCCGTCGACCTGCGGTTCCTGCCGAACCCGCACTGGATTTCCGAGCTGGCGCCGCAGACCGGCCAGGACCAGCCGGTCCGGGACTATGTGCTCGGGCAGCCGGGCGCCATCGCCTTCCTGGACGCCTATGTCCGCGCGCTGCAGGTTGCCCTGGCCGGCTACGAGCAGAACGGCAAGCACTACGTGCTGCTGGCCGTCGGCTGTACCGGCGGCAAGCACCGCAGCGTCGCGATCGCCGAGGAACTCGCGGTCCGGCTGGCCGGGTCCGGCCCGGTCATCCAGGTGACGCACCGGGACCTGGGACGCGAATGACACAGCCGCCAGACGTCAGCGCGGACCCGGCCGGGGCCCGCGGCCGCCCGCCCCGCCGCAAGGTCGTCGCGCTCGGCGGCGGGCACGGCCTGGCCGCGTCGCTGTCGGCGCTGCGGCGGGTCACCCGGGAGCTGACCGGCATCGTGACCGTGGCCGACGACGGCGGCTCCAGCGGCCGGCTGCGGCGCGAGTTCGGCGTGCTGCCGCCGGGGGACCTGCGGATGGCGCTGGCCGCGCTGTGCGGCGACGACGCCTGGGGCACCACCTGGAGCCGGGTGGTCCAGCACCGCTTCAGCGGAGCCGCGGGCCCGGCCGGCGAGCCGGACGGCCGCGAGACCGAGACCGGGACGGCGGCCGAGCCCGGGACAGAGACCGGGCTGGCCGGGCACGCCGTCGGCAACGTGCTGATCGTGGCGCTGTGGGAACTGCTCGGCGACACCGTGCAGGGACTGGACTGGGTCGGCCGGCTGCTCGGCGCGCACGGCCGGGTGCTGCCGATGGCATCGGTGCCGCTGGACCTCGCCGCCGAGGTGGAAGGGGCAGATCCGGCCAGGCCGGACGAGGTGACCGCCGTTCGCGGTCAGGTCGCCTGCGCATCGACCACGGGCCGGGTACGGTCGTTGTCATTGATACCCGCCGACCCGCCCGCCTGCCCGGAAGCGGTCACCGCGGTCGGTGCCGCGGACTGGATCGTGCTCGGGCCAGGCTCCTGGTTCACCAGCGTGATCCCGCACCTGCTGGTACCGGACCTGGCCGCCGCGCTGATCACGACCCGGGCCCGGCGGCTGGTCGCGCTCAACCTGGCGCCGCAGCCTGGCGAGACGGCAGGGTTCGCCCCGCACACGCACCTGGAGGTACTGGTCGGCCATGCACCGGAGCTCACGATCGATGTGGTGCTCGCCGACCGGGCCGCGGTAGCAGGGACTACAGCCGAGCTGGAGAAGGCCGCCGGCCTGCTCGGCGGCAGGCTGGTGCTGGCCGACCTGGCGATGGGGGACGGGTCGCCGCGCCATGACCCGCGGCGGCTGGCGGGCGCGTTCGCGCAGATATTCGAGGGGGAATGCGGATTATGGCACTGACCGGCCTGGTCAAGGACGAGCTCAGCCGGGTCAGCGTGGTCAAGCCATGCTGTCGCAAGGCGGAGGTGTCCACCCTGCTGCGGTTCGCCGGCGGGCTGCACCTGGCCGCCGGGCGGATCGTGGTGGAGGCGGAACTGGACACTGGCGCGGCCGCGCGGCGGCTGCGCAAGGACATCTCCGACGTCTTCGGCCACGCGTCGGAGCTGATCGTGCTCGCGCCGAGCGGCCTGCGCAAGGGGAACCGGTACGTGGTCCGGGTGACCGCCGACGGCGAGAGCCTGGCCCGGCAGACCGGCCTGGTCGACGGGCACGGTCGGCCCGTGCGCGGTCTGCCGCGGCAGGTGGTCGCCGGGTCCACCTGCGACTGCGAGGCCGCCTGGCGCGGGGCGTTCCTCGCCCACGGCAGCCTGACCGAGCCGGGCCGGTCGATGTCGCTGGAGATCACTTGTCCCGGCCCGGAGGCGGCGCTGGCCATGGTCGGCGCCGCCCGGCGGCTGAAGATCCACGCCAAGGCACGGGACGTGCGGGGCGTGGACCGGGTCGTCGTCCGCGACGGGGAGGCGATCAGCGCGCTGCTGACCCGGCTGGGCGCGCACGACAGCGTGCTGGCGTGGGAGGAGCGGCGGATGCGCCGCGAGGTCCGGGCCACGGCCAACCGGCTCGCCAATTTCGACGATGCCAACCTGCGCCGCAGCGCCCGGGCCGCGGTGGCGGCCGGTGCCCGGGTGGAGCGGGCGCTGGAGATCCTGGGCTCCGAGGCGCCCGAGCACCTGATCGTGGCCGGCCAGCTGCGGATCAAGCACCGCCAGGCCAGCCTGGAGGAGCTGGGCCAGCTCGCCGAGCCGGCCCTGACCAAGGACGCCATCGCCGGGCGGATCCGGCGGCTGCTGGCGCTGGCCGACCGGCGGGCGGCGGAGCTGGGGGTGCCGGGCACCGAGGCGCAGCTGACCCCCGACATGCTGGTGCCCTGACCGGGCGTTCGCCGGGTAAATGAGGGCCATTAGTCACTAAGCCCGGCCTACCGGGTCCGGTAATGTTCTGGCTCGGCTGGAGCGCCGGAACCGCCAGCGTAAGCACACAGACGAGGAGAGCTAGCGTGACTGTCCGAGTAGGAATAAATGGCTTTGGCCGCATCGGGCGCAACTTCTGGCGGGCCGTGCACTCGGACCCGGCGGCGGCCGCCGAGATCGAGATCGTGGCCGCCAATGACCTGACCGACGCGAAGACCCTGGCCCATCTGCTTAAGTACGACACCGTGCTCGGCACGCTCGACATCGACGTGCGGGCCGACGGCAGTGTCATTCACGTTGGCGACAGCGAGATCAAGGTGCTGGCCCAGCGGGACCCGGCCGCGCTGCCGTGGGCTGACCTTGGCGCCGACGTCGTGATCGAGTCGACCGGCATGTTCACCAAGGCCGACGACGCCCGCAAGCACATCGAGGCCGGCGCCAGCAAGGTGATCATCTCCGCCCCGGCTAAGGGCGAGGACATCACGATCGTGATGGGCGTCAATGACACCAGCTATGACCCGGCCGCGCACCACATCATCTCCAACGCCTCCTGCACGACCAACTGCGTCGCGCCGCTGGCCAAGGTGCTGAACGACAGCTTCGGCATCGTCAAGGGCATGATGACCACGATCCACGCCTACACCAACGACCAGGTCATCCTGGACTTCCCGCACAAGGACCTGCGCCGGGCCCGGGCCGCCGCGCAGAACATCATCCCCACCACGACCGGTGCCGCCCGGGCCACCTCGCTGGTGCTGCCCGAGCTGAAGGGCAAGCTGGACGGCCTGGCCATGCGGGTGCCGGTGATGGACGGCTCGGCCACCGACCTGGTGGTGCAGGTGGCGCGCGAGGCGACCATCGAGGAAGTCAACGCCGCCTACAAGGCCGCTGCTGACGGCCCGCTCAAGGGCTTCCTGTACTACGCGACCGACCCGATCGTGTCCTCCGACATCGTCGGCACGCCGTACTCCTGCACGTTCGACTCGCTGCTCACGATGACGGCCGGCGACCAGATCAAGGTCATCGGCTGGTACGACAACGAGTGGGGATACTCGCGGCGGCTGTCCGACCTGACCATGCTGGTGGGCTCCCGCCTGGGCGACGGGTCATGAAGACCGTTGACGAGCTGGATGTCGGCGGCCGGGCCGTCTTCCTGCGAGCCGACCTGAACGTCCCGCTGGATGGCACCACCATTACCGACGACGGCCGGATCCGGGCCAGCATGCCCACGATCACCAGCCTGACCAGCCGGGGCGCGCGCGTGATCATCTGCGCGCACCTCGGCCGGCCCAAGGGCGCCGACTACGCCGAGCGGGCGGAGCGCGGGCCATCGCTCGCGCCCGTCGCGCACCGGCTCGCCGAGCTGCTGGGCAGCGAGGTGGCGCTGGCCGAGGACGTCGCCGGGCCGGGTGCCGCCACGGTGGCCGCCGGCCTGCGGGACGGCCAGGTCGGGCTGCTGGAGAACGTGCGGTTCGAGTCGGCCGAGACCAGCAAGGACGACGCCGAGCGCGGTGAGTTCGCGCGCCGCCTGGCCGGCCTGGCGCAGCTGTACGTCGGAGACGGCTTCGGCGCGCTGCACCGCAAGCACGCCAGCGTCTACGACGTGCCGGGCCTGCTGCCGCACGCGGCGGGCAAGCTGGTCGTGGCCGAGGTGGAAGTGCTGCAGCAGCTGACCCACGACCCCAAGCGGCCCTATGTCGTCGTGCTCGGCGGCGCCAAGGTCTCCGACAAGCTCGGGGTGATCACCAACCTGCTGGACAAGGCCGACCGGCTGCTGATCGGCGGCGGCATGGTGTTCACGTTCCTGGCCGCGCAGGGCCACGAGATCGGCAAGTCACTGCTCGAGGCGGACCAGCTCGACGCGGTGCGCTCGATGCTGGCCGACGCGAAGGACCGAGGGGTCGACCTGGTGCTGCCGGTCGACCTCGTCGGGGCGACTGAGTTCGCGGCCGACGCGGAGCACGCCGTCTACCCGGCCGACGGCTTCCCCGCCGACCGGATCGGCCTGGACATCGGCCCGCAGACGTGCAAGCTGTTCGCCAGCAAGCTGGCCGACGCGGCGACGGTGTTCTGGAACGGCCCCGCCGGCGTGTTCGAGTTCCCGGCCTTCGCGGCCGGCACCCGGGCGGTGGCCGAGGCCATCGGCCGGGTGCAGGGGATGACCGTGGTCGGCGGCGGCGATTCAGCCGCCGCGATCCGGCGGCTGGGCATCGGCGAAAGCTCGTTCGGCCACATCTCCACCGGCGGCGGCGCCAGCCTTGAGTACCTGGAAGGCGCGACGCTGCCCGGGCTGGCCGCGCTCGGGGCCGCGCGATGAGCGCGAGCCCGGCCGGCGCGGGGCGCAAGCCGCTGGTCGCCGGCAACTGGAAGATGAACAACACGCACTTCGAGGCGCTGGCACTGACCCAGAAGCTGGCGTTCACGCTCACCGACAAGGACACCGACGCCGTCGAGGTCGCCGTGCTGCCGCCGTTCACCGCGCTGCGCAGCGTGCAGACCCTGATCGAGGGGGACAAGCTGCGGCTGGCCTACGGTGCCCAGGACGTCTCCGCGCACGACGATGGTGCCTACACCGGCGAGGTGTCCGGCCGGATGCTCGCCCGGCTCGGCTGCCGGTACGTGCTGGCCGGGCACTCCGAGCGGCGGCAGTACCACGGCGAGGGCGACGCGCTGGTGAACGCCAAGGTCAAGGTGATCCAGGCGCATTCGATGGTGCCGATCCTGTGCGTCGGCGAGCCGCTGCCGGTCCGCCAGGCCGGCCAGCACCTCGAGCACACCCTGGCCCAGCTCGACGGCGGTCTCGCCGGGCTGACCGCGGCACAGGTGGCGAGCCTGGTGATCGCCTACGAGCCGGTCTGGGCCATCGGCACCGGCGAGGTGGCCACGCCCGCCGACGCTCAGGAGGTCTGCGGTGCGATCCGCGGGCGCGTCAGCGCCCTGCACGGTGAGCAAACAGGTGCTGCGGTGCGTATCCTGTATGGAGGGTCGGTGAAGGGCAGCAACATGCCCGCCATCATGGCCGAGCCGGATGTAGACGGCGGGCTGGTGGGCGGTGCCAGCCTGGATGCCGGCGAATTCGTCAGGATCTGCCGATATCGCGAGCCCGCCGTGGCATCCTGAGCAGAGCGCGCGGAAAGACGAGAAGACGTGGTCATCGCAATTTCGATCGTCCTGATCATCACGAGCCTGCTGATGATCCTGCTGGTCCTGCTGCACAAGGGCAAGGGCGGCGGGCTCTCTGATCTGTTCGGCGGCGGAGTCACGTCCACGCTCGGCTCGTCATCGGTGGTCGAGCGGAACCTGGACCGGATCACGATCTTCACCGGCGTCCTGTGGTTCGTCTGCATCGTGGCGCTCGGCCTGCTGACAAACCGATAGCCGCCCGCGGGCAACCGGGTTCCGGCCTTCTGGCCGCGTATGTACATGCAAGGGGTGAGCAGTGAGTAGTGGCAACGCCATTCGCGGCAGCCGAGTGGGCGCTGGCCCGATGGGAGAGGCGGAGCGGGGCGAGGCAGCACCGAGGGTGCGAATCGCCTTCTGGTGCAGCAATGGCCACGAGACCCGGCCGAGCTTCGCCAGCGACGCGCCGATTCCGGACACCTGGGACTGCCCGCGCTGCGGCTTCCCGGCCGGCCAGGACCAGGGCAACCCGCCGGCTCCGCCGCACGCCGAGCCCTACAAGACGCACCTGGCCTACGTGAAGGAGCGCCGCAACGACCGCGACGGCGCGGCGATCCTCGCTGAGGCGCTGGAGCGGATCCGCAAGGGCGCCTGACCCCCGGCATCCTCGCAGCCCGGCACCGGACCCGGTCCGGTGCCGGGCTGCGTCATCGCTGCCGATAAGGGGCGTCAGTGCCGGAAGCCGCCGCGCGGCTTGCCGGGCAGCAGCGCCCCCGGCGGGTGCGGCAGCTCTTCCAGCGCCTTCACCTGCTCGCGCAGGTCGGCGAGCAGCAGGCCCGCCATGTCGTGGCTGAACCCGTTGCGCACCACGATGCGCAGCACCGCCGTGTCGGTCATGTCGGCGGGGAATGTGTAGGCCGGCACCAGCCAGCCGCGCTGGCGCAGCCGCTCGGACAGGTCGAAGACCGTGTACCCGGAGGCCTCGGGGTCGCGCAGCCGGAATGCGAACACCGGCAGCTCGCTGCCGTCTGACAGCAGCCCGAACGGGCCCATCCCGGCGATCGCGGCCGACAGGTGCATCGCCACGGCCTGGCAGGCCCGCTGGACCTCGCGGTAGCCGTTGAAGCCCAGCCGCAGGAAGTTGTAGTACTGGGCGGCGATGTGCGCGCCGGGCCGGGAGAAGTTCAGCGCGAACGTCGGCATCTCGCCGCCGAGGTAGTTCACGTTGAAGACCAGGTCCTGCGGCAGCGCTTCCGCGTCCCGCCAGACGACCCAGCCGACCCCGGGGTACACCAGGCCGTACTTGTGGCCGGAGGCGTTGATCGAGGCGACCCGCGGCACCCGGAAGTCCCAGGGCAGGTCGGGCTGCAGGAACGGGGCGACGAAGCCGCCGGACGCCCCGTCAACGTGCACCGGGACGTCGAAGCCGGCGCGGGCCTGCAATCGGTCCAGGTGCTCGCTGATCTCGGCGACCGGCTCGTAGCTGCCGTCCATCGTCGAGCCCATGATCGCCACCACGCCGATCGTGTTCTCGTCGCACTGGGCCGCGGCTTCAGCGCCGGTCAGGTGCAGCCGGCCCGGCCGCATCGGCACCTGCCGCGGCTCCACCTCCCAGTACCGGCAGAACTTCTCCCAGCACACCTGGACGTTCGTGCCCATCACCAGGTTCGGCCGGTCGGCAGCCGCCCCCGCGGCCCGGCGCCGGGCCCGCCAGCGCCACAGCAGGGCCATCCCGCCGAGCATGCACGCCTCGCTCGACCCGGTGGTCGAGCAGCCGGTCGCCGCGGACGCCGAGTTGCCCTCGTCGTCATCGGGCCGGTCCGCGCCGGGGGCGTGCCACAGGTCGGCGAGGATGTTGACGCACCGGCGTTCCAGCTCGGCGGTCTGCGGGTACTCGTCCTTGTCGATCATGTTCTTGTCGAAGCAGTGCGCCATCAGCTCGGCGGCCTGCGGTTCCATCCAGGTGGTGACGAACGTGGCGAGGTTCAGCCGGGCGTTGCCGTCCAGGATCAGCTCGTCCCGGACCACCTGCGCCGCGGTGTCCGGCAGCATGCCGGAGCGGGCCAGCCGGTAGCGGGGGACCGGCTCGGCCTCCGCCCGGACGTAGACAGGGTTGACCTCGACCTCGGCGGCCTGGGCCGGCTCGTCGACCTTGGCGTGCAGGGCCATGGGGATTCCTTTCCGGGCCTGAGGCGGGCACTGGGCCACCCGGCTCAGGCCGAGTCGTCGCTGCCGCGCCGCAGGTAACGGCACAGCAGGTAGCCGTTGTCTTCCAGCACGTGCGCCAGGCGCAACTGCGCCGGCTGCCCGTCCGCCTGGCCGGTGACGATGCGGCCGCCCGGGCCGCCGGCCAGCACCGGGCTGTAGGTCAGGCACAGCTCATCCAGCAGCCCGGCCGCGGTGAGCTGCCCGAGCAGGCCCGGGCCACCCTCGGCCAGGATCCGCCGGTAACCGCGGCCCGCCAGGGCGGCGATGGCCGCCGTGGCGGTGACCGTGTCGTCGCCGGCGACCACCACCTCGGCGGTCCGGCCGGCGGCTGCCCGGCGCTGCGGCGGCGCTGCCTGCGTGGTCAGCACGATGGTCGGCGCCCGGCCCGGGTAGGCCGCCAGCAGCCCGCCGGGGCCGGCGTCCAGGTCCAGCGCCCTGGTCACGACCGCGATCGGGGGCGGCGAGTCGTCAGGCGAGCGCAGCTCGGCCTGCAGTTCGGCCGGCCTGACCGGCCGGTAGCGCTCGGCCCGCGCCGTTCCGGCCCCGACCAGGATGACGTCGGCCAGGCTGCGCAGCACCGTGAACACCAGCCGGTCCGCCGGGCCGGACAGGCCGCCGGACCGCCCGGCCAGTGCCACGGCACCGTCAGCGCTGGCGACCATGTTGGCCCGCACCCACGGCTGCCCGGCCGCGTCCGGGTAGCCGTACAGGCGGCCGAGCGCGCCGACCGGGTCGGGCCCGAGACTGCCGTCGCCATCCGGGGCCGGGAGGATCTGCCGCACGGCCAGCAGTCAACCAGACTGGCTGGGCGGCGCGGGCGCCGGCGCTCCCCAGGCGCCGGCCGGCCTGGTCCCGCCCGGCCGGTACCGGCGTGCATCATGGCCTGGAACTCCTATAGCTACGGCGAGCCGTCACTCGGTTGATCGGCTGGGGGCGCCCTCGGCGGTTTATGGTTCTGGCCCACATTTCGTGATGGCAACGAATCCTTCTGGGCGTTATGCGGCCTGTGTGACGCTCCTGAGATAACACGGATTTGTGTTATCTCAGGAGACTGTATAGGGTGGTTGGCATGCCCAGCGACGGTGAGATCACGTTTGCCGACCATGCCGGGCGCTTCTATGCCCGGCGCTTCGCGATGGCGCCGATGGTGGGCCGGCTGATCGGCTATCTGGCGGTGTGCGACCCGCGCGAGCAGAGCATCAGCGAGCTGGCCGACGCCCTGCTGGCGAGCCGGAGCGCGATCGCCGGCGCCGTGAACGTGTTGGAGAGCCTCGGGCTCATCCAGCGCTCCCGGGCTGCCGGCGAGCGGATGGACCGGGTACGCGTCGACATGTCGTCGTCCCACGCGATGGGCTTCGACGTCTCCGAGTACCGGGAGATGGCCGAACTCGCCCGAGAGGGTCTGCGCCTGCTGGCCGAGGCGCCACCTGAGCGGAAAGCGATCTTGTTGGAGTGGGCGGCATTCTCCGATTTCTTGGTCGGGCGAGTCCCGGTCTTGGAGCAGGAGTGGAAAGCACAACGGGAGGCGCTGCGTGCCGCGGGCGAGCTTCCCGACGACTCGACCACACGGCAAGGAGGGAGAAGGCCATGACAAGCGTGGCCGCTGGGAGCGGGATCGTGGCCCAGGGCATGTGCAAGTCGTTCGACGACCATCTGGTGCTCGACAAGGTGAGCCTGGCCGTGGAGGAGGGCACGATCCTGGCGCTTCTCGGCCCCAACGGGGCCGGCAAGACCACGATGGTCCGCATCCTGTCCACCCTGATCCCGGCCGATTCTGGCTCCATGGGCATCGCCGGTCACGACGTGGTCACCGACCCTGACGGGGTGCGGGCCGTCATCGGGGTCACCGGCCAGTTCTCAGCCGTGGACAACCTGCTCACCGGCGCCGAGAACCTGCAGCTGATGGCCGACCTTCGCCACCTCGGCCGCGAGGCTGGGCGGCGGCGGGTGGCCGGGTTGCTGGAGCAGTTCGACCTCACCGACGCCGCTCACAAGCTGCTTTCGACCTACTCAGGCGGGATGCGACGACGGCTCGACCTGGCGATGACCCTCGTCAGTAAGCCCCGGGTGATCTTCCTCGACGAGCCCACGACCGGCTTGGACCCACGCAGCCGCCTCACCATGTGGCAGATCATCCGCGAGCTCGCTACGGCCGGGGTCACCATCCTGCTCACCACCCAGTACCTCGACGAGGCGGACCAGCTGGCCGACCGGATCGCGGTGCTCGACCAGGGCAGGATCGTCGCCGAAGGAACCCCCGCCGAGCTGAAGAGCCGCATTCCCGGCGGCCACGTCCAACTCCACTTCGCCGATCCCCACCTGCTGCACTCGGCGAGCGAGCTCCTCGAGGCGGCTGCTCCCGACGAGGACCAGCTCGTCCTCCAGGTCCCGGCCGACGGCACCGTCGACTCGCTCCGGGGCCTGCTCGACGAGCTGCACGAAGCCCGTATCTCCGTCGAACGGCTGTCGATCCATACCCCGGACCTCGACGACGTGTTCTTCGCCGTCACCGGCAGCCACGTCACCGCGCAGCTCAACG
>JBKQSL010000191.1:0-7769 GCA_052143655.1 Streptosporangiaceae bacterium
CGGGATGGCGAGATTCGAACTCGCGGCCTCCTGCTCCCAAAGCAGGCGCGCTAACCAAGCTGCGCTACATCCCGGATTGGCCAGCCGAAGCCTACCCGGTCACGAGCCGTCCCGCAGAGAGCAGGCAGCGGCCGAGGCGGGTGACCGGATGGCGCCCAGCCGCACAGTAGGAGATGCGCCGTCAGGCCCCGAAACCGGTACGCTACGCATGGCGGGCAGCCGTCGCGCGGGCGTAGCTCAATGGCAGAGCCCCAGCCTTCCAAGCTGGCCATGAGGGTTCGATTCCCTTCGCCCGCTCCACAGAAAAAGCCCAGGTCAGCGAGCCTCACCAGGCCGCGGTGCAGATCTTGGCTGAGGGCCGCCAGCCGTTCCGGGCCACGCACGGGCCACAGGGCTGGCACGTCAGGCATCCTGGCGGCTCTCGCTGGGCTGTTCGCGGGCCCGCTGCATCAGCGAGCCGAGCGCGTTCGCTATCGCCTGGTCCCGGTCCCGGCTGGCGTGCTGGTAGATCAGCGCGGCCCGGGTACTGGAATGACCGAGGCGAGCCATCAGCTCTTTCATGCTGGCCCCGGTCGCGGCGGCCAGAGTCCCCCCGACATGCCGCAAGTCATGGAAATGCAGGCCAGGCGCTCCTGCCTTCGACCGGGCCGCGTGCCAGATCGGCCGGAAGTTGGAGCGGCGCAGCGGCCCGCCCTTCGGGCCGACGAACACCAGGCCCCGCTCCCCCGGCTCGGCGAACCGCTCCAGGTGCCAGCGCAGCTCCGGCACCAGCTCGGCCGGAAAGGCGACGGTACGGCGGCCAGCGCGCGATTTCGGCGTCTCGGGCAGCAGGCCGCCCTTATCCAGCTCCGCCGTCGTCTCGACAATGCGGATCTCGCGCGCTTCCAGGTCGATGTTCTCCCGCCGCAATCCGGCCAGCTCCCCCCATCGCAGACCCGCGAACGTGGCCAGGAGCACCATGGCCCGGTACCGGACCGGCAGCGCATCAGCGACCGCGAACACGACCGGCAGGGAAGCGATCTCCCGCTCGGGAGAATGCTCGACACCTGCGCCTTCAATCCGGCAGGGATTGCGGCGGACCAAGCGGTCATCATCGCAGGCGGTGACGAAGATGGCGTGCAGCAGCCGGTAAGCCTTCGCCACCGTGACCGGGCCGAACGGCCGCGATGCCACCGGCCCGGCGGATAGCCGCTCCTTGCGCCAGCGGCGGATGGCTGCTTCGTCTATGTCGGCCAGCCGGACCTGGCCAAACGTCGGCAAGAGATGATTGCGCAGCAAGGCCCGGTACAAGTCGGCGGTCCGCACTTTCAGCACGCGATCTTGTATCCACTGCTCGGCATAGTCGCCGAACACCACAGACCCGCGATCCGGGTCGATCCAGTCACCGCGCTTGATCTCGGCCTCTTTCAGCGCCAGCCACCGCACCGCGTCAGCGCGGCGGGCGAACGTCATCGGAGCTGAGCGCAACCGTCCATCCGGTCCCCGATAGCGAGCCTGATACCGGCCAGAGTCCCGCTGACGGACATTGCCGAAATACCGCCGCCCCACTGCCATTACGCGGCCCCCCGATCACCACGGCAGCGCAGCGTCACCGGTTCGACCACGCCAGCGGCGACGAGATCGCGCAGCGCAGATTCAGGGATACGCACATGACGCCCCAGCCGTACAAAGCGGATGCGCCGCTCGGCGATCAGCCGTCGCGGGAACCGCTCGGATGTACCGAGCAGCTCGGCGACCTGAGCGACGGTCAGCAGATGCTCAACCACCTGGCTCTGCTTCCTGGTCATCACGCCGCCTCTCTGGTTGCCGGAAGATTGCCGGTGGCCTCGTCGGCTCTGCGTCTGGCTTCGGCCAGGGCCGATTGCCAGCGGGCGCGGTCGGCCAGGACGTGCAGCATCCGCCTGCCGTGGGTCATGAAGTCCGTATCGGACGGGGTGACCTGCTCCCAGCGGTAGCGGACGGTGTCGTTCTGGTCGGGCAGCCCGAGCATGTCCAGCAGCCAGGCCTTCCGGTCGGCCCGGTGATCGGCCAGAGTCTTGCCCGACCACTTGCGCGAGTTCAGCACCCGCCGCCCGGCATAGCCGAGATTGTCAGCACGGTGAGCCTTGCCCCGGCACGCACCGGGCCGCTGGCCCTTCCTGGCCCCCTTGGGCTGGATGCCGTAGCGCAGCCAGTTCGCACACCGCGGCGAGCACGGCTCATAGCGCAGCTCGTCCACCAGCCGGTCAGCATGCCGCTGCTGGGCCTCCGTCTCCGAGCTGTGGCAGCCGGAGATGTGCTTGGTGAGGTATTTGGTCAGGTAGCGGATGCACCGGCCGGAGTCCTTCGACCCCGCCAGCACCCCCTGGGCATCGAACTTCGGCCCGAACCGGACCACATGCCTCGGCTGGTGAGCTGGGCCGATCGCATCCAGCGCGTCATCCCAGGACTGGAGAACCTCTCCGGTATCAGGGTCCACGTAGTTGCCGGTGCCCTCGTGCCAGACGGGCTGATGCTCCCCCTCGAACTGGACTTCCTCCGTCGCGGGCCACCAGACCTGGTGGTAGGTGGCGGCGATGACCTGCCGCAGGTCGGCGCGGGGGACGGTGCCGCGGATGGCCAGGTGCAGGTGCGGAGCGAGGCGCCGCTGGGGTTCGACGGTGCCGAAGTACTGGACGTCGAAGCCCTCGTAGCGGCGCAGGTTCTGGATGAACCGGTCCGCCAGGGCAGCGAAGTGCAGCACATCCCGCGCGGCCCGCCGGTAGTCGTAACTGTCGGGGTTGGCCGGGGTGCCGTCCTCGCGGACCTTGCCGTAGCTGTCGAGGGTGAGGGTCAGGAACATGGACGGGCGGAACGTCTTGCCGTCCTTGGCGGTGTAGACCTTGCCCGTGGTTTGGGCGGCGACCTTGCGGCGGGGCAGGGCCGGGGCGTCCTGGCGGCGCCGGGTGGACCGCTTCCGCTTGGCCCCGTTCTTCTTGGCGGGGTCGGGGTGGCCGCGGATGCCGGTTTTGGCGAGTTCGGCGTCCAGCTCGCGGATCAGCTCGTCCAGCTCGGCGGTGTCCTGGCCGCTGGCGGCGGCCTGGTCGCGTAGCACCTGAAGCTCGGCGCGTTTTTCTAGCAGCCAGGTCTGCCAGCCGTCGGGCGGTGCGGGCGGGATGACGGGTTCGTCGTCTAGGTGCCAGCCTTCCCGGCACTGCTGGGCGCGCAGCGACTTGCATCGCTCGGCGCAGGACCGGCAGACCGATTCCAGCGGCGACCCGCACGGCACCAGCACTGGTTCGGCGCGGCCGGTGTCGAGGTTGGTCCGGCGGAGCTGGATCGGGCGAACGCAGCCCCCGGCCGCCTCGGCCAGCGTCTTGATGGCGTCGGCGGCGCGGGGCTGGGCCATCCGCTCGGCCCTGGTGGTGCGGGTGGTCATGGGCGGCTCCGTTCCAGGTCGAGGTCGGCTTGCCAGGTCGCGGACCAGCCGCATAGGCGGCAGTCCTGGGCGGTCACCGGGCCGCCGTCATCGGTGGCGTGCAGGCCGGTGCCGCACACCGGGCACGGGTCATCGGTTCGCCATGTCGTCGCGACGTTCATGCGGCAGCACCCGCCTCAGCCGACAGCGGCTCAGACTCAGCCGGAACTGCGTGGCTGATCATGGCGCGGATGTCGTCATCGGACACCCAGGCGGCGCGGACGCGCACCGGGTCGGGGTCGGACTCCAGCCGGACGTAGGCGATCCCGGCTCCGGTGTCGGGGTCGTTGGGGATCAGGTCGGCCAGGGCGCCGCGGTCGCGGGCGCCGTCGCCCAGCAGCATGTCCACCTGGCTGGGCTCATCGAGCCGCATAGCGATGCGGTCGGGGAACAGGTTGCGGATCGAGATGACTTCCTTACGGGGGTCCTGCAAGGCGGCGATCACGCAGTAGCCGACCGCGCGGCCCTGGGTGGTGAGGGTGGCCAGGGCGGCCATCACCCGCTCGCGGAGCTTGCGGTCGGGCTGGTAGGCGGTCAGGAACGCGACCTCATCGATCAGCACGATCACGAACGGGAACTCGGCCGTGGGGGTGTGGTCACGCTGCTTGCCCGCCAGGCGCAGGGCGCGGTCCTGCATGTCCGCGACAGCCGCTTCGAGCATCACGACGATGGCCAGCGGGTCGGCGGCGTAGGCGCCGTAGGCGCCGAACAGCTCCCGGCCGTAGGCCAGCTCCATGCCCTTCGGATCGGCCGCGAGGACGCGGACGAGCCCGGCTGTCATCAGACCCAGTAGGGCGCGGATGATCGACCACAGCAGCGACGCCTTCCCTGCCCCGGTAGCCCCGCCGATCAAGACATGGGTGCCCCGTAGCTTGATCAGCCAGAGCGTGCCGTCCTCGCGGCGGCCGACCGGCAGTGCCCGCAGATCGGCGTGAGCGGGGATGGGCAGCGCCGGGATGATGGCGGCGAGCGCGTCGCGGCGGACCATCTCCAGCACCACCCAGCCCCGGCGGGCCGAACGGATCCGGCACAGCAGCACGCCGAAGCTCTCGGCCAGGTTGTCCGCCTTTGCGGCAAAGTCGGCCGAGCACTGCCCCGACACCAACCGCACCAGCGCCCGGTCGGTGTAGCCGGTGGAGGTGACCTTGCCCAGCACCGGCAGCAGGACCCGGCCCCGGTACAGCGGGGCCAGACGGGCGATGGTCATGACCGCGGCCCAGTGCCGGGCATAATGCCAGCGCCGCCACTTCCCCAGCGCAGGCCGGGCCACCAGCCGGGAGAACGGACCGGGCCACCGCCACCGCGAGACGGCAAGGACGGCGGCGAGGACCAGGACCAGGACTACCGGACCGGGCCAGCCCAGCAGCCGCCAGGCCAGCCAGCTAGTAACAGCGGCCAGGTCCAGCAGCGGATGCCGGGCCAGGAACCGGGCCAGCCGCCAGATCAGGCGGACGAGCTGAGCGGCGGCGATGATCCAGCCTGGCGTGTGCATGACCGGGGACCGCCACACCGGGACGGCGAACGGATCGGGATTGTCGACTTGGGCGACCTGATCCCCCGAGAACGTGGAGATCCGCATCACGCCACCCCCGTGACGGAGTCGGTACCAAGCGCGGCGCGCAGCTCAGCGGCGCGGGCGCAGGCGTTGGCGGCGACCGCGCGGGCCTCGTCGGTGTCCAGGTCGTTGGCGATGCGGGTGAGCAGGTCGGCCTTGCGGTCGAAGAACGCCAGCCGCGCCGCAGCGGCAGCGGCAGGGCTCATATGGGAATCAAGCTGGCCGAGCAGGTCGGAGATCTCGCCGGGACTGACCCGGCGCGGCTGGGACTGGTGGGTCATGATGGGGGCCTCTCTGAGTGCTCCTCGGGGAGAGAGATGGGAGCCCCGGCCGGTGCTGTCATCACCGGCCGGGGCCATGAGCCGTCAGGGCGTGCTGGCGGCGGGGAGTTGGGGCAGGCCGCGCCAGGTCCGCTCGACCTCGATGGCGTACCGGGCGGCGCTGGCGGCGAGCTGGCGGGCGAACTGGACGTGCCCGGCGTCGATCCGCTCGGGCAGGGTGAGCGTGACGACCAGGCCGGGCCGGGGCGCCAGGATGGACAGCAGCGGGGTGCGGCCGGTGTAGGACTCGTAGGCCACGACCGAGCGGGCATCGACCGGGACGGTCACGGTGGTGACCCGGCGGGCGGCCATCACGCCGCGTCCTCGCTGACGTTGGGGCGGGCGGCGGCCTTCATGCCGGTAGCGCGCAGCGAGAACGCCATCCGCGCCTTGCACTTGCCCTGGCCGCCGCACCGCGCCGAGTCCACATAAGGCGTGACCTGGAGCCCCTCGAACTCGACCAGCTCGAACGGCTGGCGGGTCGGCGGGACCGGCGGACGGTCGGCCAGGATCTTGACCACGACCTCGCGGGACCGGCCCTCCAGCTCCGGGTCCATGTCCATCACCCGGACGTTAAAGACCGGCTGCCCGGTGTGCTTGTCCCGCGATGGCGACCGGGTGCGGGTCCGCTCGTCGTAGTCCTGCGCCTCCACGATCGAATCTGGCACCAGGTGGCAGCCGTGCGGGAACACGTCGTGCATGCTCACGGGAAGCCGCGAGCCGTTACGAAGAGCCATTTCCCCTGCCTCCAGCGAGTCGAGCAACTGTCATGCCATCATCCTAGGACTACAGGATGACAGACAGAAGCGCCTGGAGGGTTACCGAACGGGAAGAGCTGTCTTACCTCAGAAGGGACCGCAGGTCAGCAGCCTCGGCCAGCAGCCGGTCCGCCGGAATCCTCTCCGGCGGGGCCTCCGCGGTCAGCGGGAACGGCTGGCCGGGCCGCGGATCCGCGGTATACCGGGGCACCAGGTGGGTGTGCAGGTGGGGCAGCGAGTTGCCGAGGGTCTCGTAGTTCATCTTCAGCGGCCGGTAGGCAGTGATCAGCGCGCGGGCCACTGCCAGCACCTCGGACCAGTACCCGGCCGCCTCAGCGCCGGTCAGCTCGGTCGGCTCGTTGACGTGACGGCCGCGCCAGATCACCACGGTGTAGCCGCGCTGCACATCAGCGCGCTGCAGGTAGGCGTCGGCGTAGCGGCCCTCCAGGACGCGGATGCCGTACTGGTTGGCGTCGGGACGGCCGCCCTCGCACATCTCACAGCCGATGCCCCTGAGCAGCTCGCCCCAGTTGCGCGGCCACTCACCCACCGCGACCCTGCCCCACCTGGCCGTCCCACTCGAACGCGAACTCGTGCCGGTCCCCGGCATACAGGTCATCGGCGACCTGGAGGGTCCGGCCGCCGGTGTCGTAGTCGATATGCAGCATCCGCACCACCGGCACGCCAGGGTCCAGCTCCAGCAGCCGCGCCTCATCCGGCGACGGCATCCGCGCCCGCAGCACCTCGATCCCGCGGGCGAAGGCATGGCCGAGCTGCTCGATCAGGTTGTCCGGCCCCTCCGGCAGCGCACCCGGTGACTCCAGCCGGGTGCCGTCCGCCAGCCACAGCGGGTAATAGCTCGCCGAGATCACCGCGGGCACCCCGCCCAGCAGCTGGAACCGCTCGCGGATCACCACCTCATCCCCGGCCGGGACCTGCAGCCACACTGCGATATCAGCGGGCACCGGCACCCGGCCGACCTGCAGCATCCGCCGCGACGGAACCTGCCCCTGCGCGATGGCCTCAGTGTCAAACTCCGGCTTTCCCGACTCGCGGTGCGAGGCATGCCGGTGCGTCGAGGAAACCCGCCGCAGCGGCTGCCGGTCCCGCACATACGACCCGAAGCCCTTACGCGTCAGGACCAGGCCCTCACCCGCCAGCGTCGCCAGCGCCGTCCGGACCGTCGTCCGCGACACCCCGTACTCAGCCTGAAACTCGCTCTCAGTCGGGAGCTGGCTCCCCGGCCTCCTCCGGCCCTCCTGAATCTCTGCCCGCAGCAGATCCGCAAGCTGCAACGCAAGCGGGCGATCCGATCGAGGGTCAAGGCGCTGCATCATCAGCCCGCCTCGCCGTGCTCTCTAGCCCTGTCGTGCTAGCACTACAGGACAGCGTACGGCACACGACACCACGCACACCATCCACACCCCGAGGACCGACACCAGCCAGCACAGCACCGACCAATGCGTTGCCGAATTAAGCCGTTGCACTTATCAAGCGCGGCGCCGCTGCGCGGCACCGCGTCCGGCGCTCCCCGCGCCGGGCTCTGCCTTGGGAGGCCCGCCCGGCGCGCCCACGCCGTCCGGCTGAGCAGCCTCCTGCAGATCAATAACGTCATCTTGCAGGCCATCTGGTGCTGCATGGGGCCGTCTTCCCGCTTTCGATTGTCCAGCTCCCAGCCACCGCCCAAGGCCGCCTATCGG
>JBKQSL010000192.1:0-38841 GCA_052143655.1 Streptosporangiaceae bacterium
CACGAGGCACGCCGAGTCATCCGGGAAGTGTCCCTGCCGGTAATCACCTGCGGAAGCTGCGCTGCCCTGCGGTCGATGCCGCGGGAACGCGGCGTCCTTACCGCGGCGCTCAGCGCGCCGCGCGGGCACATCCCGCCGGCTTATCCTGTTCGCTTGCTGAGGTCACAGAGTGTGACGGAGGTCGGTTGAGCAACCGCGCGCAGTGCCGCCGATCGGGCGGCTGCCGACTCTCTGGTGATCGCCAGGCGAAACGCACAGATCAGGTCGCGCTGCGTGCCCAGCGCCGGACGGAGTGCCGGGGTGAGGTCGCGCGCCGAGGAGGGCCGGGTAGGCTTCAGGATCTCTCAGCGAGCAGATATCCCCTGCGGGAACCCCTCCTGGCCCTCTGCGGGACGCCCGCCCCAGAATGTCGGCGTCGCGTGAATACTGGGCTTTCGGCCGACGTTGACACAGAACACGGTCGCGAAGCCGGCGTCGATCACCCGGCGTTCCATCTCGCCCGGAGACAACCAGTAGACATCGAATTCGACGCCAAGGCCGGTGCTAGAGGGTGTCCTGCTCGTATTCGCCCGGCAGGGTACCGTGCTGGGCTGGCCGGCGGGAGGTGCGGCGGGGCCGGGGCCTGGCAGCGGACCGGCGAGCCAGGCTGTCCTGGAAGAGTTGCTGGTCCTCGTTCCGCCGCTTCTCCCCGAACAGCGGGTCGCCCACCTGCTCCCGCGAGCGCCGCCGGGTCACTCTCGTGCCCTGCGCTCGGGCGGGCCGCAGATGACCGGCCGGGCGACGATTCGGCCGTTCGCCCGGTAGTCGATAGCCGGGCCGGTGGCCGGCAACGGGTTCCGGGTGCTGGCTGCGTGCTTCTTTTGTGCGTCCCGGAGGCTGCGCTGATCGGCCATGACGGTGTCCTCCTCGCGTCGCGGCGCGGCTGCGGTGTCCCGGTCGTGCGCTCCTCCGCGGGTCGCCCGCTGGCACGTCATAGGATATCTGATTTAAATAAGACTGTCGTGGCGTTCTGCGGTGGATGGCTGCCTGGTCCCCTGGGTCTTGAACCGGGCGTGGCGGCCGGGCCGTTCTGCAATGCCTGGCTCGCAGGCGTCGTGCCGCCAGCCAGGCGATGGCCGCTGTAACCTCGGGTGAACCCAACGTGAGGGGTTATCTGTGGGCACAGGCGGACGGCGCCGTCGGCAAGACCGCGGGCAGCGAGGCGCTTCGCCGTCCCGTGACCGGCCGCAGCCGGGTACCGGCCACCCCGATGAGCCGAGGGCCAGAGCGGAAGCCGCGCTGGCGCGGCTTCTCCGGCTGAATTCCCCTGGCAAGGTCAGCCTGGCGGGCGCCTACGCGCTCGGCTACGGCGCGCTGGGGCTGGCTCAGCAGGACGAAGACGGGCCGGAGTGGTACGACGAGCTCGACTCGCTTGACACGCTGTTCCTCGGCACTGCCTGGCCACAGGGATTCCGTGACGGCTGCGAATTCGCCAACGCCCGCACGGCGTGGCTGCGCATCCTGCGCGGCACCGTGCACTGGCGTGGAATCGAGCGCTTCGTCGGCGAGGCGCTCACGGCCAGCGAGGAACATGATCTGCCGGTCGATAGCGGCGAGCTGATGCTGCTGCTCGCCGGACGCCTGGAGGCAGCAGGCCTGGACCAGCGCAAGCTTCCCCGTGACCTGCTGCCGGACGGGGCGCTGGGGGGTGCCCGGCTCGCCTACGGTCCTGCTGAGGATTCCGCGCTGCCCGATCCCCCGCACGACGCGGCTGAGCGGGTGGCTCAGCTGTGGGCGGCCACCGAGGTCGCCTTGCCGGCCGATGGCACGGCGGCCGATGCTCTGCGGGAAGGGCTGCAGATGCTCGCGAGCGCGGGGCTGGACGTCCACGGCGATCCCGCGGTGCTCCTGCCGGCCCTGTACGCGGGCCTGGTGGCCGGCGACCACGAAGACCTCTCCGATGTCGGCGAGCGGGCGGTGGGGTGGGCTCTCGGGCTGAGCGACGAGTCCCCGTTGGTGCCGGTCACCGACGTTCTCCTGCTGGCACCCCAGCGCGGGCTCGATGTGGATACGGCACTGTGCCATCTGTTCGGCATCCCGGCTTTCAGTGAGCAGGTGCAGCCGGAAGACCGCCGCTGGCACAGCTCACCCGGGACCGCTCTCATCGACCTGGCCTTTGAACTTGGCCACCAGCAGGTCATCAATCGCGAGGGCAAGGTCATCCGGCTCGGCCAGGACGGTGCCGCGATGATCGAAGCGCAGCGTCGCCTCTTCGAGGAGAAGTTCGGTCGGCCGCCCGGGCCTGATGATCCGCTGTTCTTCGATCCAGACGCCGGCGAGCCGCAGCTGATGTCGCTGCTCGGCGTGGAAACCGCGATGGTTGGAATGCTGGAAGCGGCTGGGATTTCACCGGCATGGATCTACGCCTATCAGCACACGGACGGACTTCTGCCACGCCCCGACGGGGGCTTCACCAGCGAGCGTGACAGCGCCCAATGGCACAAGGCAGTCAACCGGTACATGAACCTTCACCAGGCAGCCAGCCCGGTCGACCACGAGGCCGAGACCCGCAAGCTGCAGAACGTCCTGATCGCCGTGAGCCTGAAGATGGCCGCCGACGATCCCGAGTACGCGGCCTCGCTGGCGGCGAGGCTCGCAGCCCATGGGACCAGGGCCGACAGCGAGTCAGCTCTGCTGCGGCAGTATCTGCGCACGTGGGCGGATGAACTGACCGGCAAGCTGTGCGGCGATCCGGCCATCCACGCGGCGGCCTGCGAGTACGCCAGGGCGTGGGCGGGCGCGGATCTCGCCGACCGGGTGCGGAATGCCGCGAACGGCTCGGATGACGGCCCCGAGGACGCCGTGCTGCTCGCTGCCGCCGTCGCGGACGCCGGGAACCGGCCAGCGTAACCCGGGCTTGCGGCCGATGCCTTCGGCCACTGGAACCCGCTCGCTATGGCCGGCAAGATCTGCCTGCTCATGGTGGTGTCGTTCTTTCCAGCCTTTTCCTGGTCGACCGCGTAATCGGCATCCGGATCCGCCGCCGCTGGCGCCGCCAGAGCGGCTAAAGCGGGCTAAAGCGTTCCGAGCCCGGCGCTGACCTCGTCAGTCTCCGCTCGGAGGTGATCGGCTGGGCCATCGGCGAGTACCTGCGGGCCAGCCTGACCAAGTCCCCCAGCGCTGAGCAGTGACGTCGCCTGCGCTGCGTCGATGCCCGATAAACTGCGTGATGTGCGTGAACCGCCTTATAGAGGATTCGATCTGCGGGGCAGCTGATGCGCGGCTGCGGCCGGTTCCAGCCAGGGCAGGACCGTGAGGCCCGGCCATTGCTGGCGCCACCGTGCCGTCTTGACCTCGTAGACCTCCCGGGGCGCGAGCACCGGGTTGGGCCGGACCACGAGGTTGAACACGTCGGCGAGGCCGTGCGGAGCGTAGATCCGCCACCGGCCATCGGGGTGCTGGCGGACGCCGAGGCAGGCGGTGGTGGCCTCATAGGTGTCGATCGCCGCTTCGGTGGAGTCGTGGGGCGGGCAGGGGATGCCGAATTTGGGCTCGTACCAGAGGTGGACGCGGGCCTGGTTGCGGATCTGGACCGGCATGGGCAGCCCGGCGAAGATTTCATGACCGGCCTGGATGACTGCGTCCTCGGCGTCCCAGGACAGGTCGGAACCATCAAAGTAGGCGAGGTCGTAGTCGAGGATGCTCGCCTCGGGTGGCTGGCCGGTGACCACGTTCCACACGGTCTGGTACAGGCACCCAGCGACCAGGTACCAGCCCGGCAGTTCCATCGCCGCCGCACGGGTGAGCACCTCGGTCAGCGTCCCATTGCGAGCCAGCGCCGCCCGGAACTGCGCCACTTGCTCATCGATGGGAAGCCGCCCAGCCCGCATGCTGTCATCCCTATCAGCTTTCGCTGACATGCAGGCTGCCGCGCGCGGAGTTGTCGCGGTGGCGATGCCGGCTGGGGGTCAGCGCCGGAAGTCCAGTGGCCCGCCGATGCAGCCGCCCGGCTGCGGGCGGCCCCTCCGATCGCCGGCGAGGCGCCAGCGCAGCGCCTGGAACGCTGGCGCACCGTCTTCGCCAGCGAGCTTGCTGACCTGGAACAGGCCGTCATGGCGGCATCCAGCCAAGGAGGCAGCACCACAGTCAGCGACATCGACCTTCGCAGCGCGGTCTACCTTGCCGGGCGGCTCCTCGGGACCCTGTATGGCGTCGCGATCGACCGGGTCACGCCATAGCTAACCCCCTAAGCGCGGTGTCTTTCGCCACCAGGAAGGATCCCGACGTTGGCCCGGTCTCTCGCAGGACGCCCGCAGGGCCTGCTACGACCGCAAGCGAGCCGAGGGCAAAAAGCACAACTCCGCCGCCCTCATCCGCCTGGCCCGACGCCGCCGTACCGGGCGAGGAACTCCAGGGCCGCGGGGTGGTTCAGGCGGGGACCCAGGGCCTTCTCCAGGCCGGGGTGGATCGTGACGGGCAGGCCGCGGATCCGGTTGGCCGGCCGGGTCGCCTCGCCGGCGGGGTCGTCGTCGAACCCGGCGAGGACTTCCAGCTCAGCGAGGGTCTCGTCGCCGGTATCGACCCTGCGCAGCGTGTGCGGCAGGGTGCAGGCAGCGTCGGCTCTACGCGATCATCGTGGCATCCCATCCCCAGTGGGCAGGACTCCGCAATGTCCTGAGCGCAGGGTTTCTTGTTGTGTACAGCATTCCGGCCGGAGCGCACGTTTTCCAGGGCACGCCAGCCGTTTCGCGGCGGCCGGGCTTGGCGCAGGTGTGCGGTGAGGGTGAACCGGATCCAGGGCCGGGCGTCGTTTCCTGGCTGCCAGGATCCGTGGCCGACCTCCGCTAGAACGTCGTAGTACTTCTCTGTGTGTTGCGGCCGAGGTATTCCTCGATGCTCATGAACACCGGAGCGAGCACCCCGCCGCGAGCGAGATTGTGCACTACGTCGTTAGTGCTGGTGGTCGCATAGGGCCTCGTCAGGCTGGTACTGGTCCTCGAGGTGCTCTGCGCCAGCTCCGAGGCTGGCCCGGCCGCCGCTGAGGTCAGCGCGCCGTTGCTTGCCGCCGGCGGAGGCGGTGGTTGGCCACGTTGACCTGGTTGGCGCACCGGACGCTGCAGAAGTGGCGGCGCCCGTTGCGCGAGGTGTCGATGAAGACAGTGCCGCATCGTTCCCGCCTGCAAGCCTGCAGGCGGGAACCGGCTCCGTCGTCGATCACGTGCGCTAGCCCGGCGGCGGTGAGGGCTTTGACCCGGGCGGCCAGGCCGGTGCGGACCGGGGCGTAATGAAAGTGGAACGGCAGGCCCTGGCCATGGCTGACCAGCCGGGGGCGGCAGTCGGCGGTGACCAGCAGTTCGTCGGCGCGCTGTGCTTTGTCGGCCACAGTGCTGGCTTCGAAGATCGTGCGCAGTTGCGGTGCCCACGGCAGCAGTGCCCGCATCTGGGCGGTCGTTGCCGCCGGTTCGTGGACGTCGTAGTCGTGCAGCGTTTCGGACAGGGCCGACGGCTCGGGCGAGGGGTGGTTGACCAGCCAGGCGGCGATGTGCGCGCCAGCGCAGGTGTAAGTGTTGAACTGCACAAGACCATTACAGCATGATGGCCGCATGGACGAACAGCCCCGGCCCGCGGCCCGGCACCCGACAGCCCGCAGCCAGCCAGGCCCTGGGACGGTCCGGGCCGATGGCTGGGGGGCTGGTGGCCGTCTGCTTGTCGGGCTGGCGCCGGTAGCCACCCGGGCAGTCGTCGGCTACCTCGCTCCGATCCCGCTGCAGGTGCTCCGGCTGACCGTCGCGGCGCTGGTGCTGCTGCCGTGGGCCGTACCGGTGTTCAGGCGGCTGCGGTTGCGGTCCCTGGGCCGGCTCCTGGCCGCTGGCACCCTCGGGCTGATCGGCTGCAATCTGCCGGTCACGGTGGGGCTGCAATGACTGCCCGCGGCCACGGCCGGGCTACTGCTGGCGACCGAGCCGGTCTGGGTCATGATCTTGGGGAAGGTGTGCCTGGCGAGCACGCGGGCGCCATGGCCTGGCTGGGCAGCGCCGTCGCGCTTGGCGGCGTGGCCGTGCTGGCCGGGCCGGCCGCGCTGACCGAGGCGGGCGGGCCCGCTGGCGCTCGCCGGGGCCGGGCTGGTGCTGGCGGGCACGCTGGCGTTCGGCGCCTACACGATCGTGCTGCGCCCGCTCAGCCAGGCCTACGGAGCGATCCCGGCCACCGCCCGCCTCCACCGTCGTGGGCGCTATCCCCTACCTGGCCTTCGCCGGGACGCTGTCCGTGCCGAGGCTGTCGCACCTGTCCGCGCCGACGTGCGGTGAGGTGGCTTTCCTCGCGCTCGGCAGCACGGTGGCCGGGATGCTGCTGTGGAACCGGGTCGTGCTATCCGGCGGCACCACCCGCGTCAGCTTGCTGCTCTACCTCGAGCCTGCGGTCAGCGTGGCCGGCGCGGTCGCCATCCTCGGCGAGCACCTTACCCCGACCGTGATCGCCGCCGGGGCGCTCATCCTGGCCGGGGTAGCGGCCAGCTCCATCACCCGCCCGCAGCGGACCCCCGATCCCACATGCCGGAGAGAATACTGCCCATGCCCACCCTTCCCTGGACCACCCCGAAGTCCTCGCAGCCGGCCGCCAGGTCGGTCACCGTCATGGCCTCTCGCCTGGAACTGCGGCGGCTGCGCGACGTCCCGCTGTTCCTGGCCGCCGCCTTGCAGATCAGGCGGCAGATGCTGGGCTCACCCGGCGCGCTGGGCCTGTCCCTGATCGCCAGGCCGCTGCACCGCACGTTCTGGACGCTGTCGGCCTGGCAGGACCAGGCCGCGCTGTCAGCCAC
This sequence comes from Streptosporangiaceae bacterium, assembly GCA_052143655.1. Lineage (GTDB taxonomy): Bacteria > Actinomycetota > Actinomycetes > Streptosporangiales > Streptosporangiaceae > CAVSUR01. The sequence goes on from JBKQSL010000192.1 coordinate 6,800, forward strand.
GGTCGGCCGCGAGCCGCACCGGCAGATCATGAAGCGGTTCCGGCCGCGGATGGCTGAATCCAGCTTCTCCACCTGGACCGCCCCTGCCACCGCACTGCCGATTGCCTGGGACGAGGCGCTGCGCCGCTTGCAGAAGCCTGACACCGTCCACCGCCACCGCTGAGCGGCTCCCTGCCGACCGCCGGGTTTTTGGGGTTCGCGGCGCCCTCTGTGCCATCTGGCGTGCCACGGCCCGCGCGGACAGGTCACGCGGCGATCGCGCCGACCGGCGGATCGGCGGTTGCCGCGGCGATCTCGGCCCCGGCGGCCTGAGCCCGAGCGAGAGGCCTTCGGCGGTCGCGCGGCTGATGCCGCCGGTGCCGGTCATCAGGACGGTCTTGCCGGCATGGGATTGGTCCGGTCAGACATCACCGGCCCCTGGGAATGAGGGCGGGCCGGTCCTGCGTACCGGCGCGGTCAGCGGACGACCTTGAAGTTGAACATCGGGGTGTTGAGCGTGCCCATCAGGCGCAGCCATAGCGGCAGCAGCATCTTGGTGCCGCGGGCGGCGCTGATGTCGCGCCCGGTCCAGTGGGCCGGGTCTGTTGCCTGAATCAGGGGCCCGGGGTTCTTCCTTGAGCGCGGGGAAGCGCGGCTGCTGGCGCAGAGGATTCCCGTGGTGGCAGTGTCGGCTTGCAGTGCTCGCAGCAGGATGGGCCGGAAGTCTCTGGCGTTCTCGGTGAGCAGCCAGCGCCCCTGAGAGGCTGCCCAGGCGAAGACTTCGTCATCGCTCATTGCCCGCAGTTCGCCGCGCTCCGCCACAGCGATCACGTCCTGGCCCAGGTCGCGCAGCGCGGCAGCGATGGCGGGGGAGAACATCTCGTCAAGCACCAGGCGGGCGGCAGCCGGATGGCTCATGCGATGAGCTGCCGTTGTACCCGCCATGCTTCCTCGGCGCGGGCAGATGCCTCATCAGCGTCGCTGATCTCGGTATCGATCTCGTCCCGGTAGCTCCCGTAGTAGCTGAGCTAGCTGGCCGAAACTGACCCCCAGGCCCGTACCCTGGTCGCCGCCGGCTTCGGGCGGCGGGCAGCCGCTGTCAGCGACGGATTGCGAGCCCTCCAGGCCGCCGGGCACTCCCGGCCGGCGTCACCCCCGAAGACTTCACCGTGGCCCTTCCCGCCGCTTTGCAGGGCGGCCTCCTCCTCGCACAAGTCCAGCGCGACACTCGTCCCCTCGAAACCGCCGTCGACACCATCCTCGGCCCCGCCTCCGCTCGGTGAATCCCGCCCTGCACCCCACCGGACGCGTTCTTGGACGCATCCGCGGCCGCGGACTGCTCGCCGAGTCCGGCTGATGATCAACGACCCACTGGCAGAGGCTCGCGCGGGCACCCGATATGCGCCCATAGGCTGATGCCGTGACGGTCGATGATCCCGGCGGCTCAGGTCTGCGCGTGTTCAATGTCCTGCGGGGGCAGGCGCGCGAGGTCAGGTCCACGCCCTTCGGAGACGTCGGGACCGTGTTCAGCGGGCAGGGCATCGAGCTGGTCTGGGTGCGCAAGCTGGCCGAGCCTGTCGATGAGAGCTGGTTCTCCGCCGACGACGTTGACCTGATTCTCGTCGTCCAGGGTCAGCTGAAATTCGAGTTTGAGTCACCTGGCCTGGCGGACCGCGTCCTGGGTGTCGGGGACGTGCTCGTCCTTCCTGCCGGCCAGCGGTGCCGTGCGTATCGATGGCCGCGCGACGCCAGCGAGGCCACGCTGTTCGTCGCCGCATATCCGGCTGGCCAGAACGGCGCAGCCGACGGGCACGCCGGATAGCCGGGGCAAGTCCCCCGACTGGCGTCCGCCATGTCGGCCAGGAAGTCACTCGGTGCGCCCTCGCCGGTCACCGTTAGCTGTGCCGGGCGCACGCGGGCAAGCGACTGGGCCTTGGGTGCAGGAATGGCGTTGCCCGCCGTGCTACACCGCACTACTAAGTACTACGTGAGCCAGCCACTAAGTGTCCGCCTGAATGACGCAACGATCAGCCGTCTGGGCACCCGTGTCCAGCGTGTCCACCTGCCGCCGCGGACCCTCGCGCAGCGCTGCGTCGGCTCTGGGCAGGCAGCGCACGGGCAACGGGGCCTAGGCGCTCAGCACCATGATGTGGATCTTGCGGCCGGTGATCCGGCGGGCATAGGCCTCGTAGCCGGCGTAGATCTTCCTGGCGTGTGCCCAGATCGCCTGCCACTCGTCGCCGTCAGCCTCGCGGGCGACCGCAGCGACGCTCCGGCCGCGGAAGGCGACCTCGGCCCGTGGCTCGGCTCGCAGGTTGTAGTACCAGCCCGGCGTCCCCGGCTGGCCGAACCGGGTGCCGATCACCGCGATGTCGTCGCCGTACGGCACCCCGAGCAGTGGCGTCGCGCGGCGCTGCCCGGAGCGGGCGCCGGTGGTGGTGATGGTCAGGACGGGAATCCCCGCCACGATCTCCGGCACCGTCAGCCGGCCCTGGCTCAGCCGCAGAAGCGCCCTGTCGATCGGGGGCAGGGACCGTGCGAACAGCCACGCGCCGCTGCGCGATGAGGAAACGTGCCACATTGCCCGCTGAGCCGCGTTCGGCTCGGGCACCTTGTAGTGAAGCTCCTGGATGATCCCCACAGCCCGCAGCGTAGAGCGGTGAGCCCACGGCGGCTACGCTGCACCGCCGTGGTTGGTGGCGGCTCGGCCGCGAGGCCATCAGCGGGCCGGCGCGGGCACCACTGGGTGCAGTCAGGCGCAGCCGGAATTAGCCGCGCAGCCGGAACTGCTCTGTGACCAGGGCCCTCCACAGGCAGGCGCACGTCGGCAGGCACCGCTGCGCCGGCGAGCGGCTGGGTCAGAGCTTGGTCAGCTTGGCATAGGGCGCGGTGATCCGGTAATGCCCGGTGCCGAAGTCGACGAGCACCGCGTCCGATTCGGTGCTGATCACGCGGCCGAGGCCATACCGGTCGTGCGTCACCAGGTCCTGTGCGGCGAACTGCTCGACGGGCCGGGGCAGGGGCGCCGGGGTGTTGAAGGGACTTCCGGGCAAGGGGCGCCGGGTCATGGCGCGGGCTGGTTTCTCATCACTACCAGTATGCGGCCTGCAGGCCGGGTTGTGCGGCCTGACCGGGCAACGCCCCGTCCGGGGCGCCAGACGACGGCAGCGCGAGACCGCTGACGGCCGGGTGCATGTTCCGGGTCGGCGGGCCCGCTCAGTACTCCAGTTCGGGTCGCAGCGAGCCGCCGACTGCGTGCAGGTGCCGCAGTACCTGCCCGTAGGAGGCGAAGAGGCCGGTCTCCCGGTAGGCAACGCCGCGGGCGGCGCAGAACGCCCGCACCGGCTCCTGGGCGTGCCGCAGGCTGGGCCGCGGCATGGACGGGAACAGGTGATGCTCGATCTGGTAGTTCAGCCCGCCGAGAGCGAAATCGGTGAGCCAGCCACCGCGGATGTTGCGCGAGGTGATGACCTGGCGGCGGAGGAAATCGGCCTTCTCGTCCTCGCCGAAGACCGGCATGCCCTTGTGGTTGGGGGCGAAGGCGCAGCCCAGGTAGATCCCGAACAGGCCCTGCTGGACCACGAGGAAGGCCACTGCCTGGACCGGGGACAGCACCAGGATCACCGCGGCGAGGTAGCCGGCGAGATGCGCGGTGAGCAGGCCGCCCTCCGCCAGTTTCCCCCATATGCCGCGGCGGTCCCGCAGGGCGCGGATCCCGGCGACATGCAGGTGCAGGCCTTCGAGCATCAGCATGGGGAAGAACAGCCACGCCTGGTACCCAGCCAGCCAGCTGCCCAGCCCGTGGCGCGCGCGCCGCTGGCCGGGGGTGAAGGCAATCGCGCGGCCCCCGATGTCGGGATCACGGCCGACCTGGTTGGGGTGCGCGTGGTGCCGGTTGTGCTTGGAGATCCACCAGCCGTAGCTGAGCCCGACCAGCAGGTTCCCGTGGATCCGGCCGATCAGGTCGTTAGCGCGCTTGGACCCGGAGATCTGGCGATGGCCCGCATCGTGACCGATGAACGCGGTCTGGGCGAACATCACCGCGAGAAAGGCCGCCACGAGCAGCTGCCACCAGGACCGGCCGACAGCGATGAACACCGTCCACCCGCCGGCCAGCAGGAGCAGGTTGACGGCGATCTTCACGCTGTAATAGCCGGGGCGCCGGCGCAGTAGCCCGGCCGCCCGCACGCCGCGGGAGAGCTGGGCATAGTCGCTGCCTGGGGTGGTGACCGGGACTGCTGGTGCAGCGGCCGGGACTGGCAGTGCAGCCGCGTGATCGCGCCGCACCGCCGGGGGCGGGACGTCCAGGGTCAACTTCGTCCTCCTGCGGCGAGCGGTCGCGGCCGACGTAGAGCCGCTGGGAGGTCAGGGGCCGCCCAGCCGGATCGCTGAGCGGCAGAACGCGCCTGCGGCAGGCCCCATGCGGGGCCTGCCGCAGGCTGCGCCGTCAGATTGCGCGAACCTGGTCCGCCTGCAGGCCCTTGGGGCCCTGGCGGGTGGTGTACTCCACCTTCTGGTTCTCGGCGAGGCTGCGGTAGCCACCCATGTCGATCGCCGAGTGGTGCACGAAGACGTCGGCGGTGCCGTCGTCGGGGGCGATGAAGCCAAAGCCCTTGTCCGCGTTGAACCACTTCACAGTGCCCTGTGCCATCTCTGCTGTCTCCTTCAAAGACGAGCCTGTGGCCCGCGCGGTCGCGCGGGCCAGGTGCTGGTTGCCCGCCACTGGAATGCATTCACAGCCAGACGGCTAGGCGCCCAATGTCGAAAATGCGGGCGCCTTAACGATCGCAAACGTCGACAACAACTGGATACTACAGCGCCCTACGAGGGCCAGCGTATTCCCGGGCAAGCTCCGTTTCCGGCATCCGGCGAACCTGGCTGCGCCGCGAGCTCAGCGCCGGAAGCGCCCCCGGAACCCGGCGGACGCGGCGATCGCGCCGCCGCCGGTAGCCGGGCTGGCCGTCACCGGCGGCCCGGCGGCGGCACGCTGCGCGGCCGGCGTGACCGGGTCGGCCGCCGGGCCCGCGATGGACCGCAGCAGCGCAGAACCGGGGGTGGCGCTGGCCGCCAGCGGGACGACGCCGGCCCGGCGCATCAGCGCGTGCACGTCCGCCGCCTGCGCGGGGGTCTGCACGGTGATCACCACCCCGGCCGCGCCGGCCCGGGCGGTCCGCCCCGACCGGTGCAGGTAAGCCTTGTGCTCACCCGGCGGGTCGGCGTGGATGACCAGGTCGATGCCGTCCACGTGGATGCCGCGCGCGGCGATGTCCGTGGCGACCAGCACCCGGGCCGTGCCCGAGGCGAACGACGCCAGGTTCCGCTCGCGGGCGCCCTGCGCCAGGTCGCCGTGCAGCGGGACCACGGACACGCCCGCCCGGGCCAGCTGGCCGGCGAGCTTCTGCGCACCGTGCCGGGTGCGGGCGAAAACGAGCGACCGGTTCCTGCCGCACGCCAGCGCGGCGACGACGCCCAGGCGGTCGCCCGGCGCGACGGTGAGCAGGTGATGCACCATGGCGGCGGGAGCAGCGGCCGGCGAGTCCACCGAGTGCACCGCAGGATCGGAGAGGAACCGGCGCACCAGCACGTCGACGGCCTTGTCGAGCGTCGCGGAGAACAGCATCCGCTGCCCCTCCGGCGGGGTAGCGTCCATCAGCCGCCGCACAGCCGGAAGGAAGCCGAGATCAGCCATGTGGTCGGCTTCATCGAGGACGCTGATCTCCACATCGCCCAGGTGGCAGTGCCCCTGCTCGATGAGGTCGGCCAGCCGCCCGGGACAGGCCACGACGATGTCCGCCCGCCGGCGCAGCGCCGCAACCTGCGGGTTCTGCCCGGTGCCGCCGAAGATGGCGGTGACGGTCAGGTCCATGGCCTGAGCCAGTGGGGCGAGCACGGCCTGGACCTGGCTGGCCAGCTCACGGGTGGGCACCAGGACCAGGCCGCGCGGGCGGCAGGCGCTGGTATGCCCGCCGGCCAGCCTGGCGGCCAGCGGGATCGAGAAACCGAGCGTCTTGCCCGAGCCGGTCCGGCCGCGGCCGAGGATGTCCACCCCCGCCAGCGCATCCGGCAGCACGGCGGCCTGGATCGGGAACGGGGTGCTGATGCCGGTACCGGCCAGTGCGGCTACCAGCCGCGCTGGCACGCCCAGCTCAGCGAAGCTGGCAGGGTTCTCCAGGCTGCGGCTGCGCCGGCGGGCATGCGAGTTTTCGATGGGCAGAGCTGTCATGAGAATAGCTTTCGGATCAGGTGGCCGCCTTTGCGTAGGCCGCCACCTCAGATCCGTGGAAACCAGCTCGCTCACCGAGCGATATACGACCGGCGCGCACCCCGATGGCGGCGCCTCACGATATGCCGTGTGACTGCAGCCTATCGCACCGCCGCTGACTTGCGCCGCTGCCCTGAAGCCGCCCCGCCCGGGCAGGTCAGTGACGGCTACGCTGTCGGTGGTCACCCGCCCAGGAGTCAGCGTGTGGCCCGATGAGGGCCCCGGTCGCAGGAGGGAACCTACGATGACGCAGGCTCAGCCGGCCTCGGACGGGTCGATGCTGTTCTGGAACACCCTGAAGTTCGTGCTGCTCGGCCCGCTGCTCCGATTGCTGTTCCGGCCCCGCACCGAGGGACTCGGCAACATCCCGGCGTCCGGCGGGGCGATCGTGGCCGCCAACCACGTGTCGTTCCTCGACCCGCTGCTGATGCCGCTGATGGTGCCCCGGCGCCGGGTGATGTTCCTGACCAAGACCAAGTACATCGACAAGTCGTATCTCGGCTGGTTCCTGCGCGGTGTCGGCGTCATCCCGGTCGTCGCCGGCGAGCCGGGCCTCGGCGGCGATGCCGTGTCCGCCGGCGTACGGGCCCTGCGGGCCGGGAACCTGATCGGCATCTTCCCCGAGGGCACCCGGTCGCCTGACGGGCGGCTGCGGCGCGGCAAGACGGGGGTGGCGCGGATCGCGATGGAGGCGGGGGTGCCGGTCATCCCGGTCGGCATCATCGGCACCGACCGGGCCATGCCCCGCGGCGCCCGGCTGCCCCGGCCGCGCTCGGTGCTGATCAGGTTCGGCCCGCCGATCATGCTGTCCGCCGCGGCCGGCGCGCCCGACTCGGCAAGCGCGCGCCACGCGACCGACGAGGTGATGGCGGCGATCGCGCAACAGTGCGGGACGCAGGCCCCCTCGCGGCTGCCGTCCGCCCCGGCGGAGTAGGCGGTCCGCGAGCGACGGCTGACGGCCGTGCGCCGCGATGTTCCCGCGACCGCGCCCCGCGGCGCACCCCCCGGACCACAGCGTCCGCAGGACGCCGAAACAGTTTCCGGGCGGCCGGTAAAGGGGCGAAAGTCCTGGCTTGGCGGGACTTGGGAGCTCAGTGGCGCCTGTCGCATCGCTGACGATCGGAACGAACCCGTCAGTCCTCCCGGCCTGGCTCCTCGCGGCGGCCCGGTCGAATGTTCCGATTTTCTTGATCCCCCGCAGCCTTGACCTGGGGCCTCACTGCGGCGTACGAGTTAGATGCGGAGCCAATGTCACCAAGTGGGGCACTAGGAACCGGCGGGAACGGAGTAACAGACAGTCATCGGTAGCGTCAGCCGGTGCTCGAAGCGCCTCGCCAGGGGACGGTCCATCGAGTAGGAGGGCGTTTGATGGCCGATATCACGCCTCTGCGAGGCGAAGGCCGAAGAATCGGGCGGATTGGCGGTCTGTACGGCGAAGTCATGTCCGAGTTCCTCGGCACCTTCGTCCTGCTCGCGTTCGGAGACGGTGTCGTGGCCATGGCGGTGGCCGCGCTGCCCGGCTCCGGGCGCACCTCGAGCCCCACGACGATCTTCGACGCGGCCGGCGACTGGCTGCTGATCACCTGGGGCTGGGCAATGGCCGTCGCCATGGCTATCTGGGTGGCTGGCGGCGTCACCGGAGCGCACATTAACCCAGCTGTCACGCTGGCCCTGGCGGTCCGCCGGAAGTTCGCCTGGGCCAAGGTGGCGCCCTATATCGCGGCGCAGGTCGCCGGGGCGTTCGTGGGGGCCGCGCTGGTCTTCTGGGTCTACCACTACGCGATCGACGCCTATAACCTCGCTGCCCATACGCCCAAGAGCTCGGGCAGCGCGCTGGCCTCGTACTCGATCTTCGCGACGTTCCCTGCGCAGTACTTCCACGGGTCGGTGTGGGGGCCGCTGCTGGACCAGATCGTGGGCACGGCGTTCCTGCTCATGTTCGTCGTGGCGATCACCGACGTGCGGAACCTGTCGCCGATGTCGAACATGACGCCGCTCATCGTCGGCTTCGCTGTGGCCGCAGTGGGCATGTCCTACGGCGCCAACGCCGGATACGCCATCAACCCGGCGCGTGACTTCGGGCCGCGCCTGTTCGCGTACATCGCAGGATGGGGGAAAGTCGCCTTGCCTGGCACATACAGTGCACCGGGCTTCCACTTCAGTAACTACTTCTGGATCCCGATCGTCGGGCCGTTCGTCGGCGGCATCATCGGCGTGGTCGTCTACGACTTCTTCGTCGGCGACGTGCTGCATGCGCGGCTGATGAAGAGCCCGCCCGCAGTGGTCCCGCCCGGCGAAGCGGGCCCGGCTCGCGAGACCGCCGAGCCCAGCGCGGGCGCCTGATCGCGCACTGGCAGGAGAGGGCCGCCAGGCGCCGTCGCGGCGCCCTGGCGGCGCCCTTTCCCAGCGTGCCCCGGCCGCTAGCCCGCGGGATGCCGCGGGCGGACATCGCAGAAAGCTGAAGCTGATGAAAAAGCTCATCAACGACCCCGCTGACGTGGTCAAGGAGGCGCTGGCGGGCGTCGCCGCAGCCTACGGTGACCGGCTGCGGGTCATGACCGACCCGGCCTACCTGGTCAGGGCCGACGCCCCGGTAGCGGGCAAGGTCGGGCTGGTCTCGGGCGGCGGGTCGGGGCACGAGCCCATGCACGGCGGCTTCGTCGGGCCAGGCATGCTGGATGCCGCCTGCCCCGGCGAGGTGTTCACCTCTCCGACACCCGATCAGATGCTGGCGGCCACCAAGGCCGTCGACGGCGGGGCCGGCGTCCTGCACATCGTGAAGAACTACACCGGCGACATCCTCAACTTCGAGATGGCTGCCGACCTGGCCAGGGAAGAGAACATCAACGTCGAGGCCGTCGTGATCAACGACGACGTGGCCGTGCAGGACAGCCTGTACACGGCAGGCCGCCGCGGCGTCGGCGCGACGGTGCTGGCCGAGAAGATCTGCGGCGCCGCCGCGGAGCAGCGGCAGTCCCTGGCCGAGGTCGCCGAGCTGTGCCGCAAGGTCAACGCCAACGCGCGGAGCATGGGCATGGCTCTTACCTCCTGCACCGTCCCCGCGGCCGGCAAGCCGACCTTCGAGCTCGGCCCGGCCGAGATGGAGATCGGCATCGGGATCCACGGCGAGCCGGGCCGGGAGCGCAAGCCGCTCGCGCCCGCCCGCGAGGTGGTCGAGATGCTGGCCGGGCCCATCGTTTCCGACCTGCCGTTCGAGGCCGGCGACAAGGTGCTGGCCTTCGTCAACTCGATGGGCGGCACGCCGCTGATCGAGCTCTACATCCTCTATAACGAGCTGAACCGGTACCTGTCCGGCCGGGGCATCGAGATCAGCCGGAACCTCATCGGCCCGTACATCACGTCGCTGGAGATGCAGGGCTGCTCTATCACCCTGCTCAAGCTGGATGACGAGCTCACGCAGCTATGGGATGCGCCGGTCAGCACGCCCGGCCTTCGGTGGTGAGGCCGGGTGCCAGTTTCCTTCCGTCAGGTGCGGGAGTGGGTGGAGGCCTTCGCCCGGGTCGTCGCGGAGAACCGGGAGTACCTGACCGAACTTGACTCGGCGATCGGGGACGCCGATCACGGGATCAACATGAACCGGGGGATGCAGGCCGTCCTGCCGAAGCTGGACGGGATCAGCGATGACGTCGGCGCACTGCTGAAATCGGTGGGCATGACGCTGGTCTCCACGGTGGGCGGCGCCAGCGGGCCCCTCTACGGGACCTTGTTCCTGCAGATGGGGACGGCTACCGCCGGCAAGGCCGAGCTGACCCTGGCGGACTGGGCAGCCGCCCTGGCCGCCGGGGTGGCCGGAGTGCAGCGGCGCGGCAGGGCCGAGCTCGGCGACAAGACGATGATCGACGCGCTCAGCCCGGCGGTCGACGCGCTCAATGCCGCGCTCGGCGAAGGCGCAGGCCTGCCGGACGCGCTGGCCAGGTCGGCCGGTGCCGCGCAGGACGGCATGAAGGCCACCATCCCGCTGGTAGCCCGCAAGGGCCGGGCCAGCTACCTGGGCGAGCGCAGCGCGGGGCATCAGGATCCCGGCGCCACCTCATCCTGGCTGCTGGTGTCGGCGGCCGCCGATGTGTTCGGCACTTAGCAGGCCGCGGTAGCTGGCCTGAGTAACGACAGCAGGAACAAGAGCTAGGGAGAGCCAACGATGGCTGATTACGTGGGCGCACTGGACCAGGGCACCACTTCTACCCGATTCATGATCTTCGACCACCGCGGCCAGGTTAAGGCCATCGACCAGCGCGAGCACGAGCAGATCTTCCCGCGCCCGGGCTGGGTCGAGCATGACGCCAGGGAAATCTGGGAGCGCAGCCAGCAGGTGATCGCCGAGGGGCTGAGCAATGCGGGCCTGGCGGCCAGCGACCTGGCGGCGGTCGGGATCACCAACCAGCGCGAGACCACCGTGGTGTGGGACAAGGCCACCGGCGAGCCGATCCACAACGCGGTCGTCTGGCAGGACACCCGCACCGACACGATCTGCAACGAGCTTGCCGCCGACGGCGGGCAGGACCGGTTCCGGGGCACCACCGGGCTGCCAATCGCCACCTACTTCTCCGGGCCCAAGATCAAGTGGCTGCTGGACAATGTCGAGGGAGCCCGGCAGCGCGCGGAAGCCGGCGAGCTGGCGTTCGGCAACATCGACACCTGGTGCATCTGGAACCTCACCGGCGGCCCGAACGGGGGCGCCCATGTCACCGACGTCACCAACGCGAGCCGCACATTGCTGATGGACCTGCGCACACTGCAGTGGGACGAAGGGATCCTGGAGACGCTCGGCATCCCGAGAGCCATGCTCCCCGAGATCGGATCCTCCAGCCAGGTCTACGGCGAGGCCGCCGGCACCCTGGCCGGCATCCCGGTATCCGGTGACCTGGGTGACCAGCAGGCCGCGCTGTTCGGCCAGACCTGCTACTCGGTGGGCGAGGCCAAGAACACCTACGGCACCGGCAACTTCCTCGTGCTCAACACGGGCACCACCCCGGTGGCGTCCAAGAGCGGCCTGATCACCGGGCTGGCCTACAAGATCGGCGACCAGGCCGCCACGTACATGCTGGAAGGATCCATCGCCATCACCGGGGCCCTGGTGCAGTGGCTGCGCGACAACCTCAAGATGTTCGGGGCGTCGTCGGAGGTGGAATCGCTGGCCAGGTCGGTCGAGGACAACGGCGGGGTGTACTTCGTGCCCGCGTTCTCCGGCCTGTTCGCGCCGTACTGGCGCAGCGACGCGCGCGGTGCCATCTGCGGCCTGACCCGGTTCGTCACCGCCGGGCACCTCGCCAGGGCCGCGCTCGAGGCGACCGCCTGGCAGAGCAAGGAGGTCGTGGACGCCATGAACGCCGACTCCGGGGTGGAGCTCACCTCGCTGAAGGTCGACGGCGGGATGGTGGTCAACGACCTGCTGATGCAGTTCCAGGCCGACATCCTGGACGTGCCGGTGATCCGGCCGACCGTGTCGGAGACCACCGCGCTCGGTGCCGCGTACGCAGCCGGCCTGGCGGTCGGCTTCTGGCGCGAGGTCGAGGACCTGCGGGAGAACTGGGGCAAGGACAAGCAGTGGGACCCCGACATGGACCCGGCCCGGCGCGACCGCGAGTACGCGCTGTGGAAGAAGGCAGTCACCAGGACCTTCGACTGGGTGGAGTAACGGACTAAGCGTCATGCGGCCGGGGGCTTGCGGCCTCCGGCCGCATGACGTTGGCCTCTGGGGAGCGCCCCCCGGCCGCGGTGATGCTGAGTTCGTGTGGCGGGGCGGTGCCTCCCCTGCGCCGTGCCGCCGCAGCGGGCGGGCCGCCTGCAGCCGCGGCCCGGCGGGAGGTGGGCCGGATGACCCAGAGGACATCCCCGGCGCACGTCATCATCATCGGCGGCGGTGCCACCGGTGCCGGGGTCGCCCACGACCTGACGCTCCGCGGCATCCACGTGACGCTGCTTGAGCGCGGAGAGCTGACATCCGGCACGACCGGCCGCCACCACGGGCTGCTGCACAGCGGCGCGCGGTATGCGGTCAGCGACCGGCAGTCGGCGGTCGAGTGCATCGAGGAGAACCGCATCCTGCGCGCGATCGCGCCGGGGTCGTTCGAGGAGAACGGCGGCCTGTTCGTCGCGCTGACCGACGAGGACATGGATTACCTGGAGGTATTCCTCGACGGGTGCGCGAAGAGCGGGATACCGACCGTGATCCGCAAGCCCGCGGCCGCGCTCGCGCTGGAGCCGAACCTTAACCCGGCCGTCAAGATGGCCGTGGAAGTGCCCGACGCGACCGTCGATCCGATGCGGCTGGTCCTGCGCTTCTTCGCGACCGCCCGGCACGGCGGCGCGGACCTGCGGCCTTTTACCGAGGTGACCGGGCTGCTCATGCACGAGCACGTGGTCACCGGCGTGCTCGCCCGCGACTATCTCGCCGACCGGGACTGCGAGCTGCGCGCCGACCTGGTGGTGAACGCGGCCGGGCCCTGGTCAGGCCAGGTCGGGGCGATGGCCGGGGTGAACGTGCCAATGCAGCCCTCGCCCGGCGTGCTGCTGGCACTGCGCGGGCGGCTGTGCGACCGGGTGCTGAACCGGCTGCATAAATCCGGCGACGGCGACATCATCGTCCCGCAGCGCGAGCTGTCGGTGGTGGGGACGAGCTCGTGGGTCGTCGAGGATCCTGACGACATCTCGGTACCCGAAGATCACGTGGCGATGATGTACCGGGAAGGCGCGATGCTCATCCCGGAAGTGGCCGCAGCGCCCCGGCGGGCGGCCTGGTCGGCGGTGCGCCCGCTGGTCGGCGGCGGCGCCAGCAGCGGCCGGGAGCTGTCGCGCACCTTCGAGTGCTTCGATCATCAGCGGTCCGAGGGCATCGGCGGCCTGCTGACGATCACCGGGGGCAAGGCCACCACGCTGCGCGCCATGGGCGAGGCGGCGGCCGACATGGTCTGCGCCCGGCTCGGCCTGCAGGCTGCCTGCCGGACGCGGCAGACCGTGCTGCTGCCGCACACCGCCTACTACGAGCACTGAGAAGGAGGCGGGGACGATGGCGGCCACGACGGAACACGGTCAGCAGGCAGCCGCCCCGGCCGGCGAACGGCGGGTCCTGCGGGTAGCCCGGTCCGGCCCGGGCTCGACCCGGCCCAGGGTGGACTCCTATGCGGTGCCGGCCGGCCCGCACACCACAGTGCTGGACGCGCTGCGCTACATCCGGCTGCACCTCGACCGCTCCCTGACGCTGCGGTACTCCTGCTGCCATGCCTCGTGCGGGACCTGCGGCGTGCGCGTCAACGGCCGTGAGGAACTCGCCTGCGTCACCAGCCTGGCCGGGCTTCCCGCCGGGCCGGTGCTGGTCGAGCCGCTGGCCGGTGCCGCCGTTGAGCACGATCTCGTGATCAGCATGCACGACTTCTATGACAAGATGCGGCCGGCCGGCCGGCCGCTGATCCGGCTCAGCGAGAACGCCCGCGCGGGCTCCCCGGACCTGAGCGCGGCCGAATCGCTCGTGCGGTTCGAGGACTGCATCGAGTGCGGCCTGTGCATCTCCGCCTGCCCGATCGCTGGCAGCGACGCCCGTTATCTCGGGCCGGCTGCCCTCGCCGCGGGCTGGCGGGTCGTGACCGAGCCCCGCGGCGGCGATCCGGAGCCGGTGCTCGACTGGATGGATGACGAGCACGGCTGCTGGCGCTGTCATGCCAGCTTCGAGTGCAGTGCGGCATGCCCGTCCGGCGTGGACCCGGCCGGCGCCATCATGGCGGTCCGCCGGGAGCTGACGGCGCGGGAACTGCGCCGCGTCGCGCGCCGGGGCAGGAGGAGGCGGTGCGGGCAATGAGCGAAGTACTTCCGGCGGGCCGGGCGGCCCCTGGGCGTGCCCGCGGGGTGCGGGGCTGGGCGCGGCTGCGGGGCAGGCACCTGGGCGGTGTGGCGTTCGTCGCCAGCAGGCTTACCGGCCTGATGATCATCGGGTACCTGTACCTGCACCTGGCCGTGCTGTTCCTGCTGACCCGCGGCCCGAGATCATGGCACAGCGTCCTGACCCTGTTCCGGAACCCGTATTTCCGCGGGCTCGAGGCGGTCCTGATCCTGCTGATCCTGGTGCATGCGCTGAACGGGCTGCGGCTGGTCCTGGTGGGCTCGGGCATCGGCGTGCGCCACCAGAAGGCGATGTTCCTCACCGCGCTCTCGGCGAGCGCGGTGCTGATCGCCGGAGCGGCGGTCGCGATGTTCGGGGTGGTGTAGGCGATGGCAGCTGACATCAGCCGGGAGGCCGGGGACGTCCGGGGCGCGGCGGCACCGCGACGGCGGCGCGGCACTGTGGCCTGGATCATGCAGGCGGCCTCGGGCACGCTGCTGGTGCTGCTGCTCGGCGTGCACATCGTCGCGCAGCACTTCGTGGTCAAGGGCGGGCTGCGCAACTACGCGCAGGTCGTGAGCTACCTCGCCAGCCCGGCGGTGCTGGCGATCGAGTGCCTGTTCGTGGTCGTCCTGATCTGGCACGCGATGCTCGGCCTGCGGGCCATCCTGCTTGACCTGGGTTTCGGCCCGCGGGGCGAAGCGCGGATCACGGCCGCCGTGACGGTGCTCGGCGCGGCCACCGCCGGGTACAGCTTCTGGGTCCTCACGACGCTCGCCGCGCGAGGCTGACCGCTCCCGGCAGCGGTCGGCTCCGGGCTCCGCGGGGTCTGGGGACGAGCGGGGGCCCGGGGTAAGCTCGTGGTACTTCCTGATGCCGGTGGTGCCATGACCCTGACTGACGTACAGCGCCGTATCCAGGTAGATGCTCTCGCCGGGCCCGCCGAATGCGAGGTCCTCGTCATCGGCGGCGGGGCCACCGGCGCCGGAGTGGCCAGGGACGCCGCCATCCGCGGCTATTCCACCATCCTGGTCGAGCGGTCAGACCTGGCCACCGGGACCACCGGCCGCTTCCACGGCCTGCTGCACTCCGGCGGCCGCTACGTCGTCAAGGACCCCAAGGCCGCACAGGAGTGCTACGTCGAGAACGTCGCGCTGCGGCGGATTGCGGCCGACTGCATCGAGGACACCGGCGGCCTGTTCGTCACCACGCCCATCGACGACCCGGCCTACGCGGACGTGTTCCGCCGGGCCTGCGCGGACGCGGGCATCCCGGTCGAGGAGATCAGCGTCGCGGCGGCCCTGGCCCGGGAGCCGCGGCTGAACCCGCGGATCTCGCGCGCCTTCCTCGTCCCCGATGCCACCATCGACGCCTGGAAGACCGTCTGGACATGCGCCCGGTCCGCGGTCGAGCACGGAGCCCGGATCCTGCCCTATCACGAAGTCGTCGACATGCTCACCGGCGATGGCCGGGTCACCGGGGCACGGGTGCGCGGGCCCGGCGGGCAGGAGGCCGAGATCCGCGCCGAGGTCGTCGTGAACGCAGCGGGCGCGTGGGCGGGCCATATCGCCGGCCTGGCCGGCTGCAGGGTCAGCGTGCTTCCCGGCAAGGGAATCATGGTGGCCACCAACCACCGGCTGGTGCAGACGGTGATCAACCGCTGCGACATGCCCGCCGACGGGGACATCCTGGTGCCGATCCGGACCGTCAGCGTCATCGGCACCACCGACTCGCGGGTCGACGACCCCGACGATGACTCGATTCCGCCCGGCGAAGTCGAGCAGATGCTGGAGGCCGGCGAGAACCTGGTCCCCGGGTTCCGCCAGGCGCGGATCCTGCGGGCCTGGTCGGGGGCCCGGCCGCTGTTCCAGGACCACCAGCCGGCCGAGAGCCGGGACGTGACCCGCGCCCATGCCGTCCTCGATCACCAGGACCGGGACGGCGTCTCCCGGTTCCTGACCATCACCGGCGGGAAGTTCTGCACCTTCCGGCTGATGGCGGAGGATGCGGTGGACGCCGTGGGCACCGCGCTCGGCTCGGCCCGGCCGTGCCGGACCGCCGATGAGCCGCTGCCCGACTCCCAGGATGGCCGGTTCTACTGGATCGGCGCGCGGCTGGCCAGGCGCGAGCAGACCCTGCACGACGACCAGCTGGTCTGCGAGTGCGAGCTGATCCGGCGGAGCCGGCTGGAAGAGGCGATGGCCCAGCGGGGCAGCGCCAGCCTGGACGACATCCGCCGGGTGCTCCGGCTGGGCATGGGACCGTGCCAGGGCGGGTTCTGCATCTTCCGGGCGACCGGGATCCTGCATCAGCAGATGCACCTGTCCGCCCCGCAGGCCAACCAGGCCCTGCTCGACTTCCTGCAGGAACGCTGGAAGGGGGTGCAGCCGCTGCTGCACGGCGACCAGCTGCGGCAGGCCTGGCTGGACGACTGGATCTTCCAGGGCGTGCTGGATGTGGAGCACCTGCCGCAGCCGGGCGCCCCGGGCCAGGGCAGCCCGGGCCAGGGCAGCCCCGCGTTCCCGGCGGAGGCGGCCGGGGAGCGAGCCGAGCGGCAGGCACAGCCTTGACCGGCCCGCTGCAGCCGCCCGGTGCCGACGTCATCGTGGTAGGGGCAGGCCTGGCTGGCCTGACGGCGGCGCTGCGGCTGGCCGAGGCGGGGCTGCGGGTCGTGACGATCGCCAAGGGGCACGGCTCGATCCGGCTGGCCCCGGCCACCATCGACATCCTGGGCTACGCGCCCGGGCTGGTGAGCAGCCCGGCAGCGGCGCTGCCGGGCTTCGTGGCAGACCATCCCGGCCACCCGTACGCCCGGGTGGACACCGACCTGCTGGCGCAGAGCGTGGCCTGGTTCACAGCGCGGGCCGGTGACCTGGCCTACACGGGCGACGGCTCGGCCAACATGATGCTGCCCACCGCGCTCGGGGTGGCCCGGCCCAGCGCCGTGGCCCCCGAGCCGCTGGCCGCCGGTGACCTGCGGTCCCTGCGCCGGGTCGCGATCTGCGGGCTGCGGGTGCTGAAGGACTTCCACCCCGCGCTTGTCGCCGACAACCTGCGCGCCGCGGCCGTGCCCGGGATCGAGGCCAGGGCGGTCATGGTCAGCGCGCCGACGGACGAGGCCGACCTGAGCCCGCTGGCCCTGGCCCGGCGGTTCGAGGAGCCCGGCTTCCGCCAGGCGGTGGCGGCCGCGCTGCGCGCGGTCCTGCGCGACGAGGAGGCCGTCGGCCTGCCTGCCGTGCTCGGCGTGGGCCGTGCGCGCGCGGTGCGGGCCGAACTGCAGGAGGCGGTCGGCCGGCCCGTGTTCGAGATCGCCACCATCCCGCCGTCGGTGCCGGGAATCCGGCTGGCCGAGGCCCTCACCCGCCGGCTGCGCCGGGCCGGCGGCCGGATCGTGCTCGGCGCCGAGGCGGCGGGCGCGCAGGTGCGCGGTGGCAGGCTGACCGGCCTGCGGGTCCGCGCCGCCGGCCGGGAGAGCGTCCGGCCGGCCCGGTGGGTGGTCCTGGCCTCCGGCGGCCTGGCCTCCGGCGGGCTCGCGGCCGACTCAGCCGGGCAGTTGCGCGAATCGGTGCTCGGCCTGCCGGTCGGCGGCGTCCCCGCCGACGGCACGCCGCCGTTCCGGCCGCGCTACCTGGACGAGCACCCGATGAGCGCGGCCGGGCTGCAGGTGGACAGCCGGCTGCGGCCAGCCGGCCCGGATGGCGAGCCGGTGCTCGAGAACGTCCTGGCGGCCGGGGCCGTGATCGGCGGCGCCCGGCCGTGGCGGGAGAAGTCGGGCGACGGCATCAGCCTGTCGACCGGGTACCTGGCCGCGGGCACGATCCTGGAGGAGACGGCCAGATGACCGACCAGCCCGAGCCGGTGCTGATCCGCGGATCCCTCGACCACTGCGTGAAGTGCACCATCTGCGAGTCGTCCTGCCCGGTCTCAGCCGCGACTGCGCTGTTCCCCGGGCCGAAGTACGTCGGCCCGCAGGCGGAGCGCTTCCGCACGCCGGGGCCGTCGGCCGACTCCTCGCTCGACTACTGCTCCAGCTGCGGCATCTGCACCCTGGTGTGCCCGCAGGGCGTGCACATCGCCGAGATCAACTCCCAGGCCCGCGCCGTCCTGAAGCAGCGCAACGGCATCCCGCTGCGCGACCACCTGCTGGCCCGGCCTGCCGCGGAAGGAGCCCTGGCGACGCCGGTCGCGCCGCTGGCCAACTACGCGCTAGCCAACCCGATCGCCCGGCTGCTGGCGGAAAAGACGCTGCGCATCGACCGTCGCGCCCCGATGCCGAAGTTCGCCGGCCGCACCTTCGCGAGCTGGGCCCGGCGGCACCGCCGGCCGGCCACCGGCCGGAAGATCATCTACTTCCACGGCTGCAGCACCAACTACTTCCAGCCCGACCTGGGCGAGAAGACGGTGGCGGTGCTCGAGCACAACGGCTTCCGGGTGCTGGTGCCGCGGCAGGGCTGCTGCGGGCTGCCGCTGCAGTCGAACGGGATCTTCGACACCGCGCGCTCGTATGTGCGGCGGCTGGCGGGCCGGCTGGCGCCCTACGCCCGGCTCGGCCTGCCGATCGTGGCCACCTCGACCAGCTGCGGACTGATGCTCAAGCGCGAGGGCATCGAGATCCTCGGCGTGGCCGACGATGACCTGCGCGTGGTGAGCGAGCACACCTATGACATCTGCGAGTTCCTCGCGGACCTTCATGCGAAGGGGGACCTGCGCACCGACTTCCAGCCGCTGCCGGAGACTGTCACCTACCACGCCCCCTGCCAGCAGCAAGGCCACGGGATCGGCAAGCCGGCTCTGGACCTGCTGGAGCTGATCCCGGAGCTGTCGGTGGTCGAGCTGGACCGGGCCTGCTGCGGAATCGCCGGGACCTACGGCATCAAGCAGGAGAAGTACGACATCGCGATGCGGGTCGGATCCGGCCTGTTCGCCGACATCGCCGATGTCGCCCCCGACAGCGCCATATGCGACAGTGAGACCTGCCGGTGGCAGATCACCCACGCGACTGGCAAGTCCAGCGTGCATCCCGTGGAGGTTCTCTACCGGGCCTACGGGCTCGGCTGATCCAGGCGCCCGGAACCGCCGTCCGCACCGCGATTGGGGCAGCCATGGTGGGAATCGTCATCGTGTCGCACAGCGCCCAGCTTGCTGGCGGCGTGGTTGACCTGGCCCGGCAGATGTCAGGCCCGGACGTCGCGATCGTCGCGGCCGGCGGCATGGACCTGCCCGACAGCCCGCTCGGCACCGACGCCGTGCTGGTGGCCCGTGCGGTGGACGAGGCATGGGGCGAGGACGGCGTGCTGGTGCTGATGGACCTGGGCAGCGCCGTCCTGTCTGCCGAGATGGCGACGGAGATGCTGCCGGACGACCGCCGCTCCCGGGTGCTGCTGTGCGAGGCGCCGCTGGTGGAAGGAGCTGTCGCCGCGGCGGTCGCCGCCCGGCTCGGAGAGCCGCTCGAGCGGGTGGCGGCCGAGGCGCGCGGCGGCCTGGCGGGCAAGGCCGCCGCGCTGGGCGGGCCGGCTACCGGGCAGCCTGAGGCCGCGGTCCAGGACGCCGGGCCGGCGGCCCTGGAGGCCCGCATCGCCGTCCGTAACCCGCTCGGGCTGCACGCCCGTCCCGCGGCCCGGTTCGTGCAAGCCGCCGGCCGGTTCGACGCGGAGGTGACGGCCGAGAACCTGACCATCCCGGCTGGCCCGGCCAGCGCGCGCAGCCTCAACGGGGTGGCCACGCTGGGGGTCCGCCAGGGCCACGAGATCCTGGTGCGCGCCAGCGGGCCGCAGGCGCAGGACGTGCTGGCGGCGCTGCGCGCACTGGCCGCCGAGGATTTCGGCGAGCCGCCAGGAACAGCGCCGCCAGGAACAGCGCCGCCGCAAGCGGGTCTCGCCCGGCCGGCCGTCCCCGGACCGGGCAGCGGGGCGGCCGCCGCGCAGCCGCCTGGCCCGGGGACGGTGCTGACCGGGCTGGCCGCCTCGGCCGGGCTGGCGGCGGGACCCGCCCGGCACCTGCGCCAGCAGGTTCCGCCGGTGCCCAGGGACCCCGCGGCCGACCCGGCCGCCGAGCTGGCCCGGCTGGACGAGGCGGTTGCTGCCGTGCGGCGGGAGGTCACCGCGGCCAGGGACGCGGTGGCGGGCCGCACGCACGGCGGTTACGAGGCCGAGATCTTCGAGGCGCACCTGCTGTTCCTGCAGGACGAGGCGCTGCTCGGGCCGGCCCGCAAGCTCATCGCCGGCGGCCGGAACGCGGCTGACGCCTGGGACTGCGCACTCGCCGCCGTGCTGGCAGACTGGCAGGGCCTGGCGGACGAGTACCAGCGGGCGCGGGCAGCCGACGTGCAGGCCATCCGCAGCCAGGTGCTCGGCCACCTGCTCGGAGCGCCTCGCGCCGCGGTCACCGGATCTGGCGTCCTGGTGGCCGAGGACCTTACCCCGGCGCAGACCGCGGGCCTGGATCCCGCGGTGGTGCGCGGGATCGCGACGGCACACGGCGGCCCGACTGCGCACGCGGCGATCCTGGCCCGGGCGCTGGGCATCCCCGCAGTGGTCGGCCTGGGGGCCGCGCTGCTCGCCGTGCCGGAGGGAACGACCCTGCTGCTGGACGGCGAGCGCGGGACCGCGCAGGTGGCGCCGTCGCCAGACGATGTAACCGCTGCCGAGCAGGCGGCGCGGCGCCGCGCCGCCGCCGGCGATCAGGCCCGGCAGCGGGCCGCCGAGCCGGCCGTGACCGCCGACGGCATGACCGTCGAGGTGGCCGCCAACGCCGGGTCGGCCGATGACGTCCGGCAGGCCGTGGCGGCCGGGGCGGACGGGATCGGCCTGCTGCGGACCGAGTTCGTCTTCCTCGGCTCGGCGGACATGCCCACCGAGCGGGAGCAGGAGGCGGTGTACCGTGAGATCGCTCAGGTCCTGGCCGGCCGCCCGCTGATCGTGCGGACGCTGGACGTGGGCGCCGACAAGCCGCTGGCATACCTGCCGCGGGATCCCGAGCCGAATCCGGCGCTGGGGGAGCGCGGCATACGGCTGGGCCTGGCCCGGCCCGAGCTGCTGCTGCCGCAGATCCGCGCCGTGGCGCTGGTCGCTGCGGACTATCCGGTGAAGCTCATGTTCCCGATGGTGGCGACGCGGACGGAAGTGGACGCCGCGCTGGCCCTGGTGGCCCAGGCGACGGCCGGACTGCCGGGCGAGGGAGCCGGGCTGGAAGTGGGGATCATGGTCGAGGTGCCGGCGGCAGCGCTGTCCGCGCCCGCTCTCGCGGACTCGGTCAGCTTCTTCTCCGTGGGCACCAACGATCTCGCGCAGTACACGCTGGCTGCCGACCGCGCCGCGGCCGCAGCCGCGGTCGCGGGGCTCGCCGACGCGCTGCACCCGGCCGTGCTGGCGCTGATCGGCCAGGCGGCCGCAGCGGCGACGGCAGCGGGCCGGTGGACCGGGGTCTGCGGTGAGGTCGCCGCCGACCCGCTGGCGGTGCCGGTCCTGCTCGGGCTCGGCGTTCGCGAGCTGTCGGTCAGCGCCCGTTCGGTGCCCGCCGTTAAGCAGGCGGTCCGCGGGGTTCGGCTGGACGCGGCCAGGGAACTGGCGGCGCAGGCCGTCCGGCTGCCCTCCGCGGCCGCGGTCCGCGATCTTGTCCGGCAGCGCCATGTCGGTGTGCCATGCTGAGAGGCCATGACGTATGACTGCTGCGCTATGAGCAGGCAACGGACCTCGAGCCTGCTCAACGGCCTCAGCCTGCTGCGGGTGATCCTGATCGTGCCGGTGGCCGCGCTGGTGCTGATCGGGCCGTCTGCGGCCTACGCATACGTCGCGGCTGCCCTGGTGTTCATGGTCGGGGCAGCGACGGATTTCATGGACGGGTTCCTGGCCAGGCGGTGGCACGCCGTCACCGAGCTCGGCGGCTTCCTGGACACGATCGCCGACAAGCTGCTGGTGGCGGGGGCGCTCATCGCCCTGGTCGCGGTAAACCGCGCGTCGGCCTGGGTAGCCATCATCGTCATCTGCCGGGAGATCGCGGTGCTCGGCCTCAAGGCGGTCGCGGCCGGGGACGGCACCTTCATCCGGCCCTCCATCTGGGGAAAGATGAAGTTCACCGTCCAGTGCGCGGCCATCGTGCTGGCCATGCTGCGGTATCCGCACAGGCTCGGGCCGCTGTACCTGGATCAGTGGATGATGGCGGCCGCGGCCGTGATCACCGTGCTATCCGCGGCTGACTACTTCGGCCGGTTCGCCTCGGTGCTCGGGATCGGGCGCCGGTGAGCGCCGCGGCTGGCAGTCCGCTGCCCGGGGAGCGCCCGGCGCTGGTCATCGGCGCGACAGGATTCGTCGGCGGGGCAGTGCTGGACCAGCTGATCGCTGACCGCCGGCCCGTCAGGGCCCTGGCCAGGCCCGGTCCGGCCGCCGACGCGCTGCGCGGCCGCGGGGTGGCGACCATCCCCGGCGACGTGCTGGATCCCGGCAGCCTGGACCGGGCCATGGACGGGTGCGGCGTGGTCTACCACGCCGCCGGGGTGAACGCGTTCTGCCTGCCCGATCCCAGCCTGATGGCCGAAGTCAACATCGACGGGTCGGTGAACGTCATCGCGGCGGCCGCCCGCGCCGGGGTCGGGCGCGTGGTCTACACGTCCTCGGCAGCGGCGCTCGGCGAGGCCGCCGGGACCGTCGGCACCGAGCAGTCGGCGCACCGGGGCTGGTTTCTGTCGGAGTACGAGCGGACCAAGTACCTGGCCGAGAAACGGGTCCTGGCGGAGGCGGCCAGCGCCGGCGTGCCCGTCGTGTGCGTCAGCCCGTCGTCGGTGCAGGGGCCCGGCCGGGTGCGCGGCACCGCGCGGCTGCTGCTGCAGTACGCCAACGGGCGGCTGAAATACCTGATCGATACCAGGATCAGCTTCCTGGACATCGCCGACTGCACGGCCGGGCACCTGCTCGCACAGGAGCACGGCGTCCCCGGCGAGCGGTACGTGCTCAACGGCGCGACGTTCACGACCCGCGAGCTGATCAGCATGGTCGGCAAGGAGACTGGCATCGAGCATCCCGTTCGCTGGCTGCCGGGCCGGGCCGCCCTGGCCGCTTCGGCAGTGATCGAGGCCGGCGCGAAGGTCGCGCGGCGGCATCCGCCGCTGTGCCGCGAGATGATGCGCACGATGCTGCACGGGCACACCTACGACGGCTCGAGGGCCGAGCGTGACCTGGGCCTTCACTACACCCCCGTGGCGCAGACGATCGCCCGGACGCTGCGCTGGTACGCCGACCACGGATACCTGGCCCGGCCGCTGTCTTCCGGCGGGCATTCTGCCCCGTCTTGATACATTGGGCCGTCCGCCGGGCAGGTCAGGAGGGGCAGTGAAGCGCAGCGGCAGGCAGATGTCGGCCCAGGGGATCGGCGCGCGCATGACGCGCGGCGTGGTCCTCAACGGGGTCTTCCGGCCCCTTATCAACCACTACGTTCACCCGGAGGTCTCCGGCCTGAAGAACCTGCTGGAGCTCGAGCCCCCGTTCCTGCTGGCGCCGAATCACTCCAGCCACATGGACACCCCGCTGCTGCTGATGAGCCTGCCGCCGGATCTCCGCCGCCGGACGGTGGTCGCCGCGGCTACTGACTACTTCTACAGCCGGAAGGTGCTCGGCGCCTTCGTGTCGATGGCGATGGGCGCGGTCCCGATGGAACGGCGGTCCGCCAGCCTGAAATCCATGGACCGGATGCAGCGCCTGCTGGCGGATAAGTGGTGCGTGGTGATGTTCCCCGAGGGCAGCCGGACCCCGGACGGACGACTGTACCGGGGGAAGACCGGGATAGGCCGGATCGCGCTCAAGGCGGGGGTTCCGGTCGTCCCGGTGGGGATCACCGGAACCTACGAGGCCATGCCGGGCGGGCAGTCCTGGCCGGTTCCGGCCCCGGTTCATGTCCGGTTCGGCAAGCCGCTGTCGTTCGAGCGGTACGCCCTCGGCCCCGCCAACCAGCTGGTGCTGCGGGCCATAGCGGACATGATCATGTACGAGATCATGGAGCTGACCGGCCTGACCTACGTGGACAAGTACGCAAGCGCCGCCAAGCAGGCGGGAACGGCGGACGGCAAGGCGGCGGACAAGAAGCCGGCGGACAAGAAGCCGGCGGACAAGAAGCCGGCGGACAAGAAGGCGGCGGACAAGAAGGCGGCGGACAAGAAGGCGGGGCCTGCCGCCAGCGCGGAGGACGACCCCCCGGAGGACGACGCGCCGGACGATGAGCTGGATGACGACGCGCCGGAGGACGAGCTGGACGACGACGAGCCGGAGGACGAGCTGGTCGACCCGGACGCGGAGGACGACCAGCCCGGCGAGGGCGGCGGCCTGACGGCCGGCTAGCGCTGACCACCCTGCGGTGGCGCCGGCCCCGCCCGGGCTACCTGTCCGGCAGGAAGCAGATGCCGGCCAGGTTCGCCGCCCCGCCGCACATCTGGCTGCCGTCGAAGTTGTCGCTGGCAATCCACAGGCCGGCCCTGGTGCGCAGCATGTCATCCGCGCCCAGGCCGCGGGCCCGGCGGTAGTAGCCCGCGGAGCCGGAGGAGTTCAGGTACAGCCGCCCGGTGCGCGGCGCCAGGCCCTCAAGGCCAGGCGCGCTGTAGGCGCCGGGCCCCGGGAAGTCGCAGCCGCGGGGGTTCATAGACCACCGCTCATGCCCGGCGAAATAGGCTGCGCTGGCGTCCGTGGCCACCGCGTACAGCGAGTCGCAGCCGGTGTAGTTGATCCAGGAGGCGGCCACCGAGCGCCGGGCGGCCGGGAACGCCGCGGCCGCGTCGCACAGCCCGGTGCGCGGATAGTGCCCGATCGGCTGGTTGTAGGGGTGATAGCCGGTGGTGCCGAGGTAGATCTCACCGTCACGCGACGACCAGGCTGCCGCCTGCACGTAGTACGGCTCGACCGTGGCGCAGTTGCCGTTGAACTGCGGCGACGTCCAGTCGGTCAGCCGCGCCGACCGGCCCGTCAGGTCCAGCATGAAGATCTGCTGGCGGTGCCGCCCGCCCGCCGAGGTGAAGTCGCCCATCACCAGGTCGTATCGGCCGCTGTGGGACAGCGCCTGGTTGTAGACCCTGGTGGCGTTCGACGAGACCCCCGGGAACTGGTAGTTGCCGTGAATGCCCAGGCGCGCGAACCCGTCGTTGCGGCCTGTGCGCGGGTTCAGCGAGGCCAGGTAGGCGTCGGCGGCGCTGCCGCTGATCGAGGTGAAGTTCCCGCCGGCCAGCAGGTGCCCGCGGGTCGCGATCAGCGTCTGCACCGGCCTGTTCGCATCGTGCCGGAACCCGGTCACGACCCGGCCGGCCCTGGTGCTGATCTCGGCGATGTTGCGGACCGCGACGCCGTTGACCGAGCTGAAGTCGCCGCCGATGTAGACGTCGGCGCAGCCCCGGCTGAACGCGATCGTGTTGATGGCATCACTGCTGCTCGCCGTGGTGCCGTCGCTGCCGACCACCCGGGGCGCGAACGACCACACGGTGTAGGGCGCGGTGGCCTTGAAGCTGACGATGTCGGTGCGCCGGTAGCTCGCGGAGCCCTGCAGTATCCGGCCGAACGACCCGACCGCGTACATCGTGTTACCGCACTGCGCGAGTTGCCGGATCTGCTGCACCGGGCTATCGGCGGTCGCGCTCAGGTGCGGGGTGCCGCGGGCGGGGCTCGCCGAGACCACGCCGCGGGGCGGCCGGACGCCGCCGCTGCCCTGCGCCGCTGCCGCCTGCGCGGCGGGGCCGCCGGATGCCAGTGCTCCCGCGCCGGTCAGCAGCACGGCAGCAGTGCCGAGCGCGATCAGGGTGCTGCGCACGCTGTCTCCTCACAATCCCCCGCATACCTGCCGGGCCCGCCGCGGCTGCGTCGTGCGGTCGCCAGAGAAGGCGCGCGAAAGCCCCATAAGGTCCACAAATGTAACACAAGTATTAAAGGTACACGCGAGGCTGTCGGTGCGAGGGTTCGTCTGCCCCATCGCCGCCGGAACCGGCGGAGCAGCCTAGCCGTGCGCCGCGCGCTGGCCGTCTGGGCCGGGCCGGCCGCGGTTCAGCCGGGCGTGGGCTGCCTTGTTGCGCTTGTACAGCCCCACGAACTCGCCGAGCAGGTCGGCGTACAGCCCGGCGGCAGCCCGCTGCGGGGTGTAGACCTGCTCGACGCTGACCCGGTCGGGCACCTGGTCGAAGCTCAGCTCGCCGAGTGCGACGGCCGCGAGCATGCCGGCCCCGCGGGCATTAGCGCTGACCGGGTCGGCGACCTGCTCGATTTCCCGGTCCAGCACGTCGGCGAAGATCTGGCACCAGACCGCCGACTGCGCGCCGCCGCCGATGAACCGGATCGGGCCCACCCGCCGTCCGGTGAACCGGTCCACCGCGGCGAGCAGCCACCGGGCGTTCAGCGCCACGCCCTCGAACACGGCCCGGACCAGGTCGTCGCGGGTCGTCGACAGCGACAGGTTGTGGAAGCCGCCGCGCACGAACCGGTCCTCGACCGGGGTCCGCTCGCCGTAGAGCCACGGCGTGAAGATCACCCCGTGACTGCCGGGCGGCGCCGCCGCGGCCATCGCGTCGAAGGCGCGGTAGGCGTCCGGCGGCGCCCCGCCGGCGAACAGCACCTGGTCGCGCAGGAAGCTCAGGGCCGCGCCCGCCGTCTCCTGCTCATCGGCCAGCAGGTAGCGGCCAGGAATCGCGGCGGGCAGCGCGGCCATGTTCCGCAGCAGGTCTGTCTTCTTGGCCGGGACATGGCAGATCAGCCAGGACGACGTGCCGACATACAGGTGCGGCTGGTAGTCGCGGGTCGCCCCGGACCCGATCGCGGCCGAGTGCAGGTCGGGGGTGCCCGCCACCACCGGGACGCCGGCCGGCAGGCCGAGGTCGGCGGCGGGCCCGGGCAGCAGCGGACCGAGTATGTCGGTGGCCGCGACAAGTTCCGGCAGCTTCGCGCCGTCCACCCCGGCCAGCCGCAGCAGCGCCGGGTCGTAGCGCACCGCCGCCGGGTCCCGGTTGTCGGTCACCCAGTGCAGCGCGATCGAGTCGTAGCTGGCCGCCGCCCGGCCGGTCAGCCGGAAGTTCAGCCAGTCCTTCGGCTCCAGGAACTTGTACGCGGCCGCGTAGACGGCCGGCTCGGCCTGCTGCAGCCACAGGATGTGCGCGATGGGATCCTTGCCGCTCTGCCCGGGGATCCCGGCGGTCTTGCGGATCCACCGGACCAGCTTGTCCGGGCCGTAGCCGTGCACCCGCAGCGGGCCGCCGGTGACCCGCCGCACCTGGGCCGCGCCCCGCGAGTCCATCCAGATGATCGCCGGGCGCAGCGGCCGGCCGCGGTCGTCGGCGGCTACCGTCCCCGACCACTGCGCGGTGCAGCACACCGCGGCGACCTCCCCGGCCGGCCCGGCACTGCGGGCCAGCAGCCGGCGCGACGCCCGGCTGATCAGCGTCCACCAGCCGTCCGGGTCCTGCTCGGCACCGCCGCCGGGCAGCAGCGTGACCTCGCACGGCTCCTGCTCGGACGCGGCCACGTACCCGTCCGCCGAGACCAGCGCCACCTTCAGCGCCGAGGTCCCCAGGTCGATCGCCAGGATGTGCCGGGCCACCGCCTACACCTCGTAGGTCAGGTCCAGGTACGCGCCGAGCATGTCGCGGACCATTTCCGGCGGCAGCGCAGCGGCCATGCCGTATACCGGCGCGAGCCCGGTGCGCACGTCCGGGTCCGCCCTGACCTCGGCGACCGCTGCCTGCAGGTCGGCCAGGAACCGGTCGGCGACGCCGGGCTGGGTATGCCGCAGCGTGACCGCCAGGTGCACGGCGGCCGGGCGCTGCAGCCCGTTCAGGCTCCAGCCGCGGCGGCCCATGTTCTCCATGACCTGGAAGATGTCCAGGCCTTCATCGGCGGCGAACGCGATGACCCACAGCGGCTCGCCGAGCACCCGCAGGCCGTCGATCGCCGCGATGCCGTCGCGGATCTTCGCCCCGGTCGCCAGGATCGCCGCGGCCGCCTCGGTGTAGCCGCGCTCGCCGATGCTGACCATGGCGGCCCAGCATTCTGCGGACAGGGCGCCGGGCCGGCTGCCGGCGAAGGTGGGCGAGAAATACAGCCCGCCAGGCCAGTCGGCGGTCGTGTAGTACTGAAGCTGCCGCAGCTCACGGCCCCGGTACAAGACGACCGACGAGCCCTTGGCGGCATACCCGTACTTGTGCGTGTCGGCCGACATCGACGTCACGCCGGGCAGCCGGAAGTCGAAGTCGGGCACCGGGTAGCCGAGCCGCTGCGCCCACGGCACGATGAACCCGCCCAGGCAGGCGTCCACATGACAGCCCGCGCCGCGCTCGGCGGCCAGCGCGGCGATCCGCGGGATCGCGTCGATGACGCCGTGCGGGAACGTCGGTGCCGACCCCACCACCACCGCGGTCCGCTCGGTCACGGCCTGCGCCATGGCGTCCATATCGACGGTGAAGTCCGGGCCGACCGGCACCCGCACCAGCGGCATGTCGAAGTACCGGGCGGCTTTGTCGAACGCCGCGTGCGCGGTGACCGGGGCGACGATCTCGGGCTCGGCGATCTGGCGCCGGTCGCGGGCGTAATCCCGGTAGGTCTTCATCGCCAGCAGGATCGACTCGGTGCCGCCCGAGCTCACCGTGCCGACGACGGGGGCGTCGGGGGCGGCGTGCCCGGCGCCGAGCATGTGCGCGGTCATCGACACGATCTCCGCCTCGAACTTGGTGACGCTCGGCCACAGGTCGGCGTGCAGCGGGTTGCTCTGCGACTGAGCCGCGTACACCCGGTTCAGGAACTGCACATGCCCGGCGTCCCCGTGGTAGACCGCGCCGGAGGCGAACCCGTCCCGCCAGCGGCTCTCCTCGGCCTGCGCCAGCTGCTCGACCAGCCGTGCCACCTCGTCGCGGTCCAGGCCGGCCTGCGGCAGCTGCCGGAACGCGGGAAAGCGGTCCCGGTATGGCTTGAGCTGCCGTTCCAGCTCGGCCATGGGGTCGGCGGGTTCGCTGGGCATGCCCCTCCTCCTAGCTGATGCTGTCCGCGGCGCCGACGCTGTCGGCCCCGGGCTGTCCGGTACCGTGCGCGCTGGCGCCCGGGCCGGCCCGGGCCGGCAGCCTGCTGGCCAGCGCCAGCCCTGCCAGCGCGGCCGCGCACAGCACGCCGAGCGCGGCGTACGCGCTGCCGATTACCGTCTGCACGATCAGCACCAGGACCACGCCGCCGAGGTTCCCGGCGAGCAGCAGGAACCCTACCGCCGCGCCGGCCCGCTCCGGGCCGGTGTGCAGCTCGGACCAGTCCAGCGTCACCGGTAGCGCGGCCAGCAGCACGAAGCCGGCCGCGAACAGCGCGACGCCGGCCACCAGCACGCCGTGCGCGGTCATCATGACCGCGAACGCGACCGCGGTCACGTCGACTGTGACCTGCAGCAGTGCCCGCCGCCGGTCGCGCCGCGCGACGGCCTGCGGCACCACCGCGGCGCCGAGGATCCCCGCGGCGGTCAGGATGGCGACCAGGTAGCCGGCGGCGCTCGCGTGCCCGAAGTGACCGAGTATCGAGTCCAGCCAGGTGGCAACGGCGTTGAAGATGCCCATGCCGACGAACAGCAGGCCGGCCAGCAGCCAGACGAACCGGTCGCCGCGCAGCCAGCGCAGCGACACGGCGACCGACGGGTCCCCGGGGTAGGCCGCCGGGATGCGCAGCGCGAGCAGCACCCAGGCGCCCGCCACGAGCCCGGCCGCGGCCTGCACGATGAGCAGCAGCCGCAGGCCGCCCGCGTCGAACAGCGGTCCGCCGGACAGCACCGCGGCGAGTATCCCCAGGTAAAGCGACACGCTGCCGACCGAGATCGCCGCCGTGCGCTCGCGTGGCGGGAAGTACCGCGCAGCTACCTTGGTGATCGAGTTCAGCACCAGCGGCTGGCCGGCGGCCACCACGAACTGGCCGGCCAGCGCCCAGCCGTAGGACGTCGGGCCCGCCAGGCGCAGCAGGCCGCCGACCGCGGTGAGCACCGCGCCTGCCGCCAGCCCCCGCTCAAACCGGGCGTCCAGCCAGCGGCCGGACGGCAGCGCGAGGACCACGTACATCAGCGGGAAGATGCCGGCCAGGTCGCCGGCCGCGCCGACCGAGACGCCCATGACCCGGTGCACCTGGGTGGTGATCGGCGAGTAGGTCAGCCACAGCAGCTGGGTGCACCCGGCCAGCAGGCTGTAGCCCGCCAGGATCGCCCATCTGCTGGCCCGCACGGGCGCGACGCTGCTGCTCGCCACTGACCGCTCCGCTCCTCGGCCCGCCGCCGGGCACTTGGAGACATCCTGGTACCGGCGGCCCTGCGGGCGCTAGGTGCCCGGCAGCGGCTCCGGCTACCCGGCTGCGTGCCGCCCCAGCCAGCCCGGGCCCTCTCCCGTCAGCTGGCCGTCGCCGTCAGCAAGCTGCCGTCAGCGGGCTGCGGCCGCCGCCCGGTCGGCCGGGTCCTCGTCCCGGGCCGGCTTGCCCGGCCCGGGTGCGTGCCGCACCAGCACGGCGAGGGCGCAGGACGCCATCCGCTCGGCCGGCCCCGCCGCCCGGCTGGTCAGCACGATCGGCACCCGGGCGCCGAGCACGATCCCGGTCATCAGCGAGTCGCCGAGGTAGTCGAGCTGCTTGGCCAGCATGTTGCCGCTTTCCAGGTCCGGCACCACCAGGATGTCAGCCTGGCCTGCCACCGGGGACTTGATCCCCTTCGCCGCCGCGGCGTCGACTGACACCGCGTTGTCGAAGCCCAGCGGCCCGTCCACCAGCCCGCCGCGGATCTGCCCGCGCTCGGCCATCTTGGCCAGGGCCGCCGCGTCCATCGATGAGCGCAGCTGGGGGTTCACCGTCTCGACTGCCGACAGCACCGCCACCCTGGGCTCGGCCACGCCGCACGCACAGGCCAGCTCGATGGCGTTCTGCACGATGTCACGCTTGGCCGCCAGGTCCGGCTCGATGTTCAGCGCCGCGTCGGTGATGAACAGCAGCCGCGGGTAGGTCGGCGCCTCGATCGCGAAAACGTGACTCATCCGGCGGTCGGTGATCAGCCCGGTTCCCGGGGTTACCGCCGGGTGCATCAGCTCGTCGGTGTGCAGGCTGCCCTTCATCAGCGCGTCCACCTGGCCGCTGCGGGCCAGGCTGACCGCGGTCTCGGCCGCCTCGTGGCTGTGCTCGGTGCCGATCATCTCCAGGCCGCTGATGTCGATGTCGCTGTCCTTGGCGACTGAGCGGATCCGGTTCTCCGGCCCGACCAGCACCGGGACGATCAGCCCGGCCTCGCTGGCCTGGATCGCGCCGAGCAGGCTGCCAGCGTCGACGGGGTGCACGACCGCCATCCGCACCGGGTCCAGCGCCCGGGCCGCCTCGACCAGCCCGCGGAACAGCACGCCGTGCTCGTACAGGTGCACCTGCGGAAGGTTTTCGCGCAGCCGGCGGACCTTCTCCGCCGGGGCCAGCACGGTCGCGGTGCCCTCGATGGCGACCTCGCCGCGCTGGTTCACGCAGCGGCAGTCGAAGGTAATCCGCCGCCGTGCGGTGTCCTTGGCCGTGGCGGTGACCGAGACCGTGATGGCGTCCCCGAGCAGCACCGGATGCTGGAACCGCAGCGTCTGGTCCAGGTAGATCGTGCCGGGGCCAGGCAGCCTGGTGCCCAGCAGCGTGGAGATCAGCGACGCGCCCCACATGCCGTGCCCGATGATCTTGTGGAACATGTCGCTGTGCGCGTACTCCTCGTCCACTACCGCCGGGTTCACGTCACCGGACATCACCGCGAACAATTCGATGTCGGTGCGGCTCAGGGTGCGCGTCAGCGACGCGGTCTCGCCGACCAGTATCTCGCCGAACGTGCGGTTCTCGATGAACACCCTCGGCTCGGTCAGGTCCACGGCCGTTTCCGCCGGATCGCCGTCCTGGTCCGCCGCAGCCATCTCGCTCACCTCTGCAGGACGTAGGTGCCGGGGGCGTCGCCGAGCGGCGGGTAGCCGTCGCCCGGGGCGCCCATGGCCGGCCG
>JBKQSL010000193.1:0-19156 GCA_052143655.1 Streptosporangiaceae bacterium
GGCCGCCGCCCTGATCCACGAGCGCGGGGTGGCGGGCACCACCCTGGACGACGTCAAGGCGGCGGCGGAAGTCAGCGGCTCGCAGATGTACCACTACTTCCCCGACAAGAACGATCTCGTGCAGGCGGTCATCGACTACCAGGCCGACGCCGCCGTCAGCAACCAGCGGCACGCGGATCTCGGCAGCGTGGAAGGGGTCCAAGCCTGGCGGGACATGGTGATCTATGCGGCGGAGCGCGTCCAGGCAAAGGGCGGCTGCCCCCTCGGTTCCCTCGGCGGCCAGCTCGCCGAGAGCGACCCGGAGGCCCGGGCCCTGATGGCCGCCGGGTTCGAACGGTGGACAACGGAAATCAGCGAAGGACTCAGGTCCCTCCAGGCCGCCGGGCAGCTCCCGCCCGGCATCGACCCGGATGACCTCGCCACTACTCTGCTCGCCACGCTCCAGGGAGGACTTCTACTCGCCCAGGTGCAACGGAGTACCCGCCCGTTCGAAACCGCGGTCGATACCCTCCTCGCCCTTACCATCGGCAGATGAGCCCAAGCCGGGTTCATTCACAGCCACCGCCGAGGCCGGCTCACGGCTCTTGGATAAAAACAGTCGCGTGAGCACGATGCGCTTGTTGACCCGCTGCCATTAACAGTGCCGGACACCTGGTTGCGCCCGGTGGGTTGCTCCGAGATGGCATTCTGTGAGCCCATCTCGCCGACCTGACTGCCTGTGTACACGCGGCCCGCCGTTCTCCCAGGACTCAGGTCCCGGTAGCGAAGACCGCCACGAACCGCTAGCTCCCATCGCGAATTGCCGGGCCGGGCGCCTGCGACGTGCTAGCTTGGAATGGTGATACATCACCGAATCGGTGATGCAGCACCTCCGTGGGGGTTCAAGTCCCCCCTCGGACACGACGTTTGTGCAGGTGAGTGGCCTGTGATTCGGCCTGCGGCGGCCCGCTGATGCCAATCTGATGCTTGCGGGGGCGCAATCATGCTCCGGCCTCCGTCACGAGCGAGGCGAACAGGGCCGCGGCGTCGCGCTGGTTCCCGGGCATGACGTGCGCATACACCTGCAGGGTGATCGTCGCGGAGGCGTGGCCGAGCCGCTCGCTGACGACCTTGACCGGGACGCCCTTGGCGAGCAGCAGCGTGGCGTGCGTGTGCCGCAGGTCGTGCAGCCTTATCCGCGGCGGCGCGGCATCGCCGAGCGCCTTCCGGCAGCGCTCCACTTCGGCCCTGAACGTCCGGGACACCCGCTCCGGGTGCCGGTGGCTGCCCTCGTGGTCGCCGAACACGAGGGCGTCATCGCGGGCGAGCTGGAGTGCCATGGCGCCA
Source organism: Streptosporangiaceae bacterium (assembly GCA_052143655.1). Lineage (GTDB taxonomy): Bacteria > Actinomycetota > Actinomycetes > Streptosporangiales > Streptosporangiaceae > CAVSUR01. The sequence continues at coordinate 1,327 of JBKQSL010000193.1, forward strand.
CGGGCCCGCTTCCACGCGCGGAGAAGTGCCACGGTGGCCGCATCCAGGTCGATCACCCGCGGCTTGCCGCTCTTGGTGTCACCCTCGGCGATCACCGCGCCCTCGCCCTTGACCCGCACCACGCCAGCCGACCGGCGGATGCTCGCCGTCCCGGCGTCCAGGTCGATGTCACGCCAGCGGAGCGCGAGCGCCTCACCGCGGCGCATCCCGGTCATGGCGAGCACCGTCCAGAGGACGTGAAGCGCGCTCTTGTCCTTCGACCAGTCCAGGAACGCGCCGAGCTGGCGCGCGTCCCACGGGTGCATCTCCGGCGCTTTTGCCTGCTTGGCGGTCGGCGGCGTCGCGGTGGCGGCCGGGTTGCGCGCCAGGCGGCGCGACTTCACCGCGGCGGCGAGCGCGGCACTCAGGATCGTGTGGACGTAGCGGACGGTGCGGGGCGACAGGCCCTCGCCCTCGCGGTGGTCGGCGCGGCCGGACCGTTCCAGCTCCCGGTACATCGCGTTGATCCGCTCGGTGGTCAGCGACGCCAGCGGCACACTGCCGATGCGCGGCTTGACGTGCAGCCGCATGTTCTTCCGGTAGCTGGCCAGCGTGGACGGCGCAAGGCGCAGCCCGGCCAGCCACTCATCGAGGTAGTCGCCGCATGGCTGCCGGCTCGGGTCGACAAGCTCGCCGCGGGCGGCGTCGACCAGCTTCGCCCGGAGGGCATCCTGCGCGGCGCGCTTGGTAAACCACTTCTCGCCGTGCGGGCCCCGGCGCCTGGTGCCGAACGACGGGTGGCCGATCGCCCAGCGCTCGGTCCCGTTCTTCTCCTTGTACGCCCACACACTGCCCTCGCCGGGGCTACGACGCGCCCGCGCGGTCATTAGGAGCCGTCCTTTCGGCTCTCCAGGAGCGATTCCAGCTGCTCAATCCTGCGGCGCATGTCCGCCAATTCGGATTCCCTGACACGCTTCGTGGTTACGGACCTCGGCCAGGGGAGCGGGACGTTTGGCGGGAACAGCGTCAGGTTCGCCATCCACTCGGCTGCCTGCCGCGCGGGCATTCGCAGGTCAGCTGTCACCTGCACCAGACCATCATCGTCTGCGTACTCGGGGCGCGGTTCCAGGAGCTCTACGGGGCTTGATTCCAAGACGATTGCCAGGGCAACGAGGTCGTCAACGTCCACCCGCCGGTTGCCCTTCTCGATCCGTGACAGGCCCAGAGCGGGAATTGGCCGACCGATCTCTCTCGAGCGATCTGACACTTCCTTGTACGTGAGCCCGCTGACCCGGCGCCGATGCTCAAGGTTCGCGATCACGTAGCCGCCTATAGGCCCTAGCGGTACGCGGGCAGAGCTGTCGTCAGGTGGCGGCATGCTCGCATCTTAGACATCATCTTGATATCGCTGCAAGCGTCTTGACGCCTCGACGTACCTCTGCGATCCTGAGCGGCAGGCGATCGATCATCATAGATTGCCGTAACTCATCTTCGATGCCGGAGGCGCGAGTGACTTCCAGATGGTCAGCGGCAGCACGCGCGGTGCTGGACGACCTCGACAAGCATCTGTTCGCCACGGTCCCGGAGGCTGCGGCAGTGCTCCGCTCCGACCCGCGGAGCGTCCGGCGGTCGATCGCTGCCGGCGACATTCCGTGCACCCGCGTCGGTGCCCGCACGCTGATCCCCACCGCATGGATCCGCCAGCAGGCCGAGGGCAACGCCGGAGTGCCTGAGCGCACCACAGCGCGCGACGAACTGGCCGGGGATAAGCCCTGCGTCGAGCCTGCCCGCGCACGCAGGGCTGTTCGCACCTAGGCGGAACGAACGAACGGGCGGCGCCCGCTAGAGCGCCGCCCGAATCCGTCGCCGGGCCCCCTCACCAAAGAAAGCCGACATGACCAGCATAGGCCAGAAGGCCCCCAGCGCCCTGGTGCCGCCGGGCGAGGCGATTGCCGAATGCCCGTCGCCGCTGCGGGCCGCGCTTGATGCCGTGATCGCCGAGACCGGCTGCTCGCTGAAGGCCCTGACGGTGCTCGCGCCGCAGAACGACCCGTTCCGGGTGGACACTCCGGCCCGGCACCGGGATGGCGAATGGCTTGCCATTACCGCCGCCGAGCTGGGGCTCGGCGAGCGCCGGATCCACCTCCGCGGCCTGCACTACATGGTGATCGGCCGCCCGAAGCCGGACGGCACTCCCTACGGGAACACCGACGAGGACTGGCTGTGGCTGCAGGGAGACGCAGCCAAGGCCGCGCGGTGGCTCGGGTACATCCCGTTCGGCCAGATCGTCGACCAGCGCAACGCCGAGCCGCAGATCCGCGAGTTCGAGCACCCGGAGCCCGGCGCTTACCTGTCCACCGAGCTGAGCATCGAGATCCCTTACGACATCACTCCCACGCTGTACACCAGCGATTTCCGCGGCACCCAGCCGTGCAAGCTGGTGCTGGTCGGCGAGAAGTCCAGCCTTGAGCCGGTCCTCAGCTCCGTGGCACGGGACTACGAGGCAGACCTCTACCTGCCGACCGGCGAGATCTCCGACACCCAGCTGCACCACATGGCGGCCGCCGCGGTGCGCGACGGGCGCCCGATGACGGTGCTGTACTTCTCCGACTGCGACCCGGCGGGCTGGCAGATGCCGCTGTCGGTCGGGCGCAAGCTCCAGGCGCTGAAGGTGCTGACGCCGGGGATGCCGGACTTCGAGGTGCACCGGGTCGCGCTGACCCCGGGGCAGGTCCGCGAGTATGGCTTGCCGTCCACGCCGCTGAAGGGCAGCGAGAAGCGCGCCGGCGACTGGCAGTCGGCCATGGGCGTCGAGCAGACCGAGATCGACGCGCTGGCTGCCCTCCGGCCCGAGCTGCTCGACCAGATCGCCCGCCAGGCGCTCGACGGGTTCTTCGATCACACCCTGCACAGCCGGGTGGAGCGCTACCGCTCCGAGTGGCTCGACCAGGCGCGGGATCTCATCGCGGCCACGTTCGACATGGACCGCCTCGACGACATCCGCCGCGACGCCGGGGAACAGCTCACCCGGATGCGCCAGCAGATCCAGGATCTCAACGACGACCTGCGCATCGAGGTCGACGACCGCGACCTTCCGCTCATCGAGCTGCCGCAAGCCGCCGGCCCCGGAGGTAATGGCTTGCCATTGCTCGATTCGCGCTGGAGCTTCGCCGACCAGTGCCAGCGGCTTATCGACTCCAAGGCGTACCGGGGCGGCGCGGCATGACCGGCGAAATGCTCAGCGCCGCGGTGGCCTACGCCGCCCGCGGCTGGCCCGTTTTGCCGTGCAGGCCCGGGCGGAAGGTGCCGAACACGGTTAACGGGTTCCTCGACGCGACTACCGACGCGGCAGTCATCCGCGCATGGTGGACCGATCACCCGCGCGACAACGTGGCGATCGCCACCGGAGCCCCGGCGATTGATGTCCTGGACGTGGATGTCAAGCCTTCCGGAACAGGCTTCCCGGCTTACCAGCGCGTCAAGCGCGCCGGGCTGCTCGCGGGCGCTCTCGCACTGGTGCGGACGCGCTCAGGCGGCCTGCACGTCTACTTCGCCGGCACCGGCCAGGGCTGCGGGCGGCTGCCACGGCATCACCTCGACTTCAAAGCCTCCGGAGGGTACGCGCTCGCACCGCCGTCTTTCGTCGATGCTGACGACTCCGGGCCCTCCGGCCTTTACGAGCTGCTCGATGAGCGCCAGAGCACGGCACGGCTCGACTGGCAGGCGGTACGGAACCTGCTCGATCCGCCGGCCGCCCGGTGCCCGCGCCGGCCAGTCCGGGATGGCGACAGCGCGGCACTAGTCGCGTGGGTGGCCGCGCTGGCCGAGGGCAACCGCAACGCCGGCCTTTTCTGGGCGGCCTGCCGCGCGGACGGCGACCCCGACGTGCTCGACCAGCTCGCTGCGGCTGCTGTCAGCGCTGGCCTGCCCGAGCCAGAGGCCCGGCGCACCATCGCCAGTGCAGCCAGGAAGGCGGCCACGTGACCGACGACAAGCTGGCCGACCTTGACCCGCTGGCCGGGCTCCGCGAGGCGGCCGCGGTCGATCCCGAAAAGCGCACCACGGCCGCGGTCGTAGCCCTGCGCGCCATCGCGGCGGAGGGGATGGACGCGGGAGCCGCGGCCACAGCCCGTGACTTCGTGAAGCGGCAGCACCTCATGACTGCTGAGGACTTCGCCGGCATCCTCCGCGAGGCTAGGCGCGGCAGCGACGACGGGAAGGACGGCGAGCCGGACCGTAAGCCAGCGTCGACCGAGCTGACAGAGATCGCGTGCGAGCGGTACGAGTTCGGTCTCGGCGACGGCGGCGAGACCTTCGCAGTAGCGAAGGCAGGCCCGCGCATCGCGCTGATGCTGCGCGGCGGAAAGACGTCGCTGCGCGGTCAGCTGGCCCGCGACTACTACGCCCGCACCGGCCGCGCGGCGGGTCAGCAGGCGCTTGCTGACGCGATGCTTGTTATCGACGGCATGGCTCAGGAGCAGGACGAGTCCCGGCTCTACATGCGGGTCGCCCGGCTCGACGGCGCACTGTGGCTCGACCTCGGCGACCAGGCCGGCCGGGCGGTGCGGGTTACTCCGGCCGGGTGGTGCATCGAGGCCAGCGCGCCCGTGCTGTTCAAGCGCACCGCGCTGAACGGCCCGCTGCCCGAGCCGGCCCGGGGCGGTGACCTGGCCGGCCTGTGGCAGTGGCTGAACGTCGCCGTGGACGATCGGGCGCTAGTCGCCGCATGGCTGGTCGCCGTCCTGTTCCCCGACATTCCGCACCCGGTGCTCGGCATCTTCGGCGAGCAGGGGACGGGCAAGACGACCGCTGCCCGGATCCTGGCGTCACTGCTGGACCCGGGCCCGGTCCCCGTGCGCAAGCCGCCGCGGGACGCCGAGTCGTGGGTCACGGCTGCCGCCGGGTCATGGCTGGTCGCGCTCGACAACCTGTCCGACATCCAGCCGTGGCTGTCCGACAGCCTGTGCCGGGCCGTGACCGGCGACGGCGACGTGCGCCGCAAGCTCTACACCGACGGCGAGCTGGCGGTCTTCTCCTACCGGCGCTGCGTCATCCTCAACGGCATCGACACCGGGGCCATGCAGGCCGACCTGGCCGACCGCATGCTCCCCGTCGATCTTGACGTCATAACGGAGCAGACCCGGCTGACCGAAGAGGACCTCTGGCCTGCCTGGCGAGACGCCCACCCCGCCATCCTCGGCGCGCTGCTCACCCTGGCCGCGGCCGTCATGGACCGGCTGCCCTCTGTCCAGCTGCCGAGCAAGCCCCGCATGGCAGACTTCGCCCGCATCGTCGCCGCGGTCGACCTGATCCTCAGCACGAACGGCCTGCCGCGGTACGTGCGCCGCGGCGCCGACCTCGCGGCAGACGGCCTCTCCGGCGACTCCTTCGCCGTCCGCATGCAGGCTGTCATCAAACCCGAGCGCGGATTCGACGGCACGTCCGCGAAGCTGCTGGAGCTGCTCACCCCGCCTGGTGACGCCCGCCCGCCCAAGGACTGGCCCAAGGACGGCCGCGCGGTCACCACCCGCCTGCACCGGATCGCACCCGCGCTGCGCAAGCTCGGCTGGACATTCACCGAAGAGCGGGACAGCCACACGAAGCTCATCACGTGGGAACTTTCCCCCGCCCAGCATCCTGAGAAGCCCTGCGGCGACCACCGCTCATCACCGCGACAACCGCAGTCAAGCGGTGATGCGGTGATGAGCGGTGATGAGAACGGACCTACTCAGGATGACGGGGCAGCGGAAATATCCGGCTGGCCGTCCGGCAGCCATGGCGCGGAGGCACAGCAGTGACCGGCCACGCCGACATCACCGGCAACCGCCAGCTCGCGGCCAGGGCCCGTGACCTCGCCGGCCAGGCCGCCGTCGACCGCCGCGCCTGGTTGTGCCTGGGCGTCGCGCTCGGCACCACCAGGACCACGTCAGCCGCCCGCCAGTCCCTCGACGGCATACCGCTTGCCGACGTGCGGGCCCGTGCCATCGACCTGCTCAGCGAGCTGCTGGGCCAGATCCCCGGCTAGGGGACAAGCAGACGGCCCGCACAAGGCGGGCCGGCCACTCACAACAGGAAGGCTAAACCCATGACCGACACCACCACGAAGCTCTACGACTGGATCGACGAAGCGGCCAGGAAGTCACGGGGCAGCCGTAGTCAAGGCTACGTGAACGAGCTTGCCGAGGAGATCAGCGAGCGCATCACCAGCGACGATGAGCGCAGGGAAGCGATCCACTACCTCGTGTTCGTGTACTGCCTGACCAACTGGCCGCTGATGGGTTCCGCGCTCGCCGAGGACAAGGCCGAGAGCTACGACCTGATGCAGCAGGTCGCCGGCCAGATCGCCGACCTGTCATGCCGGCAGGTCCGGGCCGGGTCACCGGATGACCGCCTGCGACCGCTGATCGCGCATGCCATCCGCTACGAGACGGCTAACCTGCAGGCGGTGGCAAAGTGACCGACGCCCTCACTATCAGGCCGGGCCGTCAGGACGTCCCCGACGCCGACGCCGAGAACGACGAACTGTGCTTCGAGATCATGCCCGGCAGCGGCGTCGAGCTGGTCGTCAAGTGGGGAGACGGCCCGCGCCAGCAGCGCGTCTACCTCATCACCAGCGCCGACGCCCTGGACCTTCGCGACCACCTGGACCAGCTCACCGACGACTGACGCAACCCGGAGGACCCCGCTGGTCACCATGACTGGCGGGGTCCTCCGCGTCTCGCCGGGCCCGGCCGATAATGGGCACCGTGCACCCGAAACGATGCGCGAGCTGCGGCGAGACGAAGCCCGCCGAGGACTTTTTCTGGAGCCCGGCGCGGCTGGCAGGCTCCGGTTACTGCAAGGCATGCGACCGCGAGCGGCAGCGGGCACGCCGGGCCCGGCTAGCCACGCAGGACGGCACCGGCCCGCGCGAGCCGGACGTAGCCCGCGCCCGCCGGGAAGCCGAGGCCGAGCGCATCCAGGCCGAGCTGGAGCGGGCCATCCTCGGCCAGGCCCTCCGCGACGCCGAGCAGGCCGCCGCGGAGGCCGGGAGCGCACCGGAGAAAGCCGCCGCGGTACGGGCCAGCGTCGACGCCGACCGCGCCGCCGAGGAGGCCGCAGCCCGGGCCCGCCGCGGCTGCCCGGCCAGTCCCGGATTCGCGGTCTACGACCTGCCGTGCTGCCAGGTCAGGTACACCGACCCGCCGAGCCACAGCGCGGCCTGCCCGATCGCACCGCGGGCACCTATACCGCCCGGACGGCGAGAATCCCCGGCCCGCACGGGCTGACCGGGGATCCTCTGCCTGCGGCTTGCTTACCCTGTAACAACGGCGGCTAGGCCGCTGACCTGCGGCGATACGCCATTGTTACTGTTACCAGCCGCGACATAGGCGCCGCGCCCGGCCATCCCGATCTCCCCGGCCTGCAGCAGGCGGCAGCACGCCACCCGGATCGAACCGTAAGACTGACCGGTTGCCGCGGTCAGCTCCCGGGGTGACATCGGGGCGGACGCGGCGGCCAGGGCCAGGATTACCGCGTCACTGGCGGTCAGGGCAACGGCCTGCCTGTCGTCGTCGGCCGCCTGCCACGCCACCGTCATCTGCGGCCACTCTCCGGCCAGCTGGTACCTGACCCTGGCACCCGACCTGCTGATATTCGACTTGTGCACGCGCAGCGCCATGGTCCCGGCGCCAGCGGCCTTATCCGGCTCGATGACCAGCGCCAGGCGCACCCCGTCCACCACGGCCGCCGAGCCCGCGATCGAGCCAGCCTTCGTCGCGTGATGGATGACGGCTACCGCGCAGCCGGTGTCGTGAGCCACAGCCTGGAGGCTGCGGAGGACCATCCTGGTGCCCGTCACCGATGCCAGTGACACCGACGACACTGCGGACAGAGGGTCGACCGTGACCAGGGCCACGTCGCCTATCTCGGCGATGGCTGCGCGCAGCGCCGGGATGTCGTCAGGGACCGAGAACGGGTGGCCGTCGACCACAGACAGGTCATGGATGCGGGTCAGGTCAGCGCCAGCGGCCATCAGCCGGTGCACCGTGCCGACCTCCGCAGAGTCCTCCAAGTTGATCATGATCACGGACGCTGGCGGGCCGCCCGGGGAACCATCGGGCATGTCCCGTCCGGTGCTCACCCGCGCCGCCAGATCGCACATGAGGAACGACTTGCCCGACCCGCCCCTCGCGGCCACCACGGCCAGCTCGGCGGCCGGGATAAAGTCCTGCCATACCCACTCCTGCGACAGCGGCACGACGTCCGCGAACGTGCTCATCGGTCCTCCAGGTCGAACAGGTCGGCCGTCCCCATCGGGTCCGGCTGCGGGAACAGCGCCGTCTGCACCTGCGGCGCGCTGGTGTCGAAGTCCTGCGGGTCCATCTGCGTCCAGAGCGTCATCTGCGTTCCTCTCCAGGTCAGCGCGCAGCGCACGCGCGTACTCGGTCACGGTGATACGGGGGTTGTCGTCCCAGAAGTTGCGGAGTTCCTCGGTGGCGTTCGCCAGGGCGACGTGCTCAGGACCGGACCACAGCTGCCATGCGTCGGTCATCCATGAGTCGCGGCGGACCAGGTTGCCCGCGCACGCGGCCTCAGCGGCCAGCATCTGAGCGTGCGCCGCGGACTCCCACTCACAGCGCACCGAATCGTCGCGGCGGGCCTGGCGCCGCCTGGCGGCCTTCTCCTCGGCGTCGCGGCGGTCCAGCTCGGCCAGCAGGTCAGTGATCAGCGCGGCGTCTGCGCCCCCGAACATGCCGGCCAGCTGCTCATCGGCCAGCGCGGTCAGGTCGGGCCGCTCCAGGGTGACGGTCACGCCACTGACCAGGCGGCGCAGGCCGCGCGGTGCAGTTCGAACAGGTCGTGCTGAAGGCCGTGCGCCGAGTCCCACAAGTCAGAGCCAGCGGCGAACACGGCCAGGCGGCCGGACTGCTGCACCGACCGCAGCAGCATCCCGCGCAGCGCGTTCAGCTCGGCGACGGTCAGCGCGGCGAACAGGTCATCGGACAGCTCAGCGCCGGACTCAGCGGCAACCTCAGCGAGTTCGGGCGTGCGGTCATGTACCGTGAGAGACATCGAAGAACCTCGTATTCTTCGGTCATGGTCCTCGGGCGCTTGCCGGCGTCGCGGGGACCGCTTTTACTTATAGGGCCATATTACCGCCGCGCCAATTACCCGGCAAGACCAGTCCGCCAATTCAGGTCAACAATTTCGGCGGCTGCCGTGACCATTCCAGGGACTGCCGCGCGCCGCTGTGCGGCCATTTAAATCGCGGCACGAGAGAAACCGGCGCGCGAGCCGGCGGCGCTATTCCGGTGACATTCCGTAGCCGCGACTCGGGTCACGCTCAGTGACGGGCATCCTGAACCGTCATTCAGCCTGAACCTACGGTCCCGTAGGTTACCTGGCGGTAGATCCGGGAACCTCCCGATCACGCACCGTAACAACGGACACTAGGGCATGAACAGGGGGGAGGGGTCAAAACGGGCAAACATGCCCCCCCGGACCCAACACCGTGAACTCGCCTTTATCCACCGGATGCGCGGGCCGTTTTTCCGAACATAACGGCGGAAGCGCTAGCGCTAGCGCTGTGAATCGAACACGCGGGCGAAATGCGGCCACGGAGGGTGACGTGACTGTCCGTGGCAGGGGCCCGGTCGCGTGGCATGCCCATATTGTGCCCTGCGGCGCGGCAGAATGGGGCGTCATGACGGAGCGTAAGCGCAGGCCGCGGGCGCCTTCCGGGCTGGATGCGGCGGGACGGGCCCTGTGGGCGTCGGTGACCAGCGGTTTCGTGCTGAACGCCGGGGAGCTGGCGGTGCTGGGCCAGGCGTGCCGGTGCGCGGACGTCCTCGAGCGCCTGGATGAGGCCCTGGCGGGCGCTGACGTGACCGTAGAGGGGTCGGCGGGGCAGCCGCGGGCCCATCCGCTGCTGGCCGCGTCCGCGGAGCAGCGGAAGGTCTTTGACGCGCTGGTCCGGTCGCTGGCATTGCCGCAGGACGGCGAGCAGGTCGGCCGCAGGATGTCGCCGCAGCAGGCGGCGGCGGCCAGAACGAGATGGCAGAGAGGACGGGCGCATGGCGACGCTGCGTAACGAGCCGCCGGACTTCCCGGGCCTGGAAAAGCTCCGGGAATACAACCGTGCCATTCACGGGCCGGGTGATAATGGCATCCGTGAATGGAAACGTGAGTGCATGGAATGGCTGCGCGCTAATCCGGGGCGTGTTCTCCCGGCGGGGGATATTCTCGGGGTGCTGCGCGAAACGGTGAGCCTTATTTCCATTGATGCGGGCGCCCCGGGAATGCCGTCGTGATTCCCGGTTACGCCTGGTGATTCCTGCCTGCGGAGGGTGACCGCCGGCGGTAGGCTTGTCTCGCACCCTCGCAGATCCGCGGGGCCCGCATCACCAGGCCCCGGCTCACGGCTGCGGGCGCCGCAAATTCCTGGCCGGGTGCCGCTTGGCGGCACTTCTACGTCACAGGGAAACCTCCTCAGGCGGCGCCCGGCCCGGACACAGGACAACGCGAGGAGGCATCCCTGTGACCGACGATGACCTGCGGCTGCGGCTGCGCATCCACGAAGCCGGCCACCAGGTGGCCGGGCTGGCCGCCGGCCGGGAGTCCCTTGGCGTGACGATCGTCGGCGGGGAGCATGCCCGCGGCTGCGGCACTTTCCGGCTGGTGCCGATCCCGCCCGGCACGATCGAGGCCACCGACACCCGGTCATTCCTGGTCTGGCCGCCGGTGCTGCGCGCGGATATTGAGACCCGGGCGCTGACGTACCTGGCCGGGCCCCTGGCCGCGGACCTGCTCACCCCCGAGCTGAGCGGCGGGCATCTCCCCGCCGACCTGGCCGAGGCGGCTGCGGACCTGGCAGCGGACCTGGCCGACCCCGACCCCGGCCATGTCGCCGGGCTCCGTTCGACGGCCGACACTCCCGGCCGGGATGACCTGGAGGAAGTCGCGTTCCTCGCCCGGGTGGCCTACCCCGGCGATGATGACGCCCGGGAGGCGTGGATGGGCTACATGGTCGAGGCGGCGTCGGCGTTTGTGCGGGCCGAGGCGGCGTCGGTGTGGCGGCTGGCCGCGCTGCTGGCCGAGCGGGACACACTGGACGGCGCCCAGGTCGCCGCCTGCCTCACCGGAAGGACGCCCTGATGCAGACCATCGCCAGGAAGCACAACAGCAGCGGTCCCGAGGACTACACCGGGGCCGACCCCGGCGATGACGTCTGCCCGAACTGCCAGCTGTACACCAGCCCCGGATTCTTCGCCTGCGACCAGTGCGGCACCAGGCTGCGGCCGACCGCCGACTGGCCCGCGCTGAGGGCAGACGAGTCCGTGGTCTGCCCGCAGGACGGCGCCGGGATGCCCGCCGACTCGGTGTTCTGCGGTTACTGCGGCCGGGTGCTGCCCGGGCGGGCGCACGCCGAGCTGTACCGGCAGCAGACCCCGGTCGTTGCCGCGGACACGCCCTACCCGGTGTCCTCCAGCGGCCGGAAGCCCCGCCGGGTGCTGAACCGCCGGACCGGGGAGATCGCCGTGCTCCCGGACGACGACGCCGACCTGTCGCCAGAGGGCCGCGAGGCATATCTCCAGTCGATCGGGTACGCGGCGCGGGCCGACGACGGCGCCGGGTGGCTGCGAGATGCCGCCAGCGCCGAGGACGACGAGGCGCGGGCCCTGGCCGAGTTCGAGGACGCGGCGCTGGCGATGCGCGAGGGCTGGTCGCTGGAGGCCGCGCGTCGCTGGGAACGGGCAGGCGCAGCGTGGGACGCGGCCCGGCAGCGGGCAGAATCCGCCCGCCGCGGCTTCGACCAGCTGTCCCAGCCCTATGCGGGGCTGCCGCCCGTCGAGGCGACAGCGGATTCCGGCTTGCTCATGGACGACTACTGGCCGGATCTCAGCCTGCCCAGGGACGCCGATGACGGCCTGGTGGACATCCGCGGCCGGTCACGGGTCTGAGCAAGACTCACTCGACGGCGGTCCGCGCGGATACGTGACCAGCGGGCATCTGCCAGTCCGGCACAACCACGATCCCCGGGAATCTCGTCACGGGCGTCTCGCAGCCGGTGCCGCCCAGCTCACTTACACGCACTGTCGTCCATCGCAGCATCAGGCTAGTGCCGGATTCGCACCCGCAGGTTGATGCACATCTCACACACGCCTGTGTCTGCTGGTCAACCGGGGAGTTGCATCGCACGTCTGACGGTTAACGGCGGCCACGCTACCCCTGCGCGAGGCCAAGCATGGGCGCCCGGAGATCACGGTGTGAAATTCCGCTAAGGAGGATAGCTTTGAAAGAGGAACGCCGGATCGCAGCGCTCGCAAGAATCCAGAAGCAAGCCGACGACCGCGCAGCGTGGAAGAGCGGCGGCGGGTTGTTCCGTAACAGCATCCTCCTGGCGAACCTGGGAGTCGTGGTGAAGGACGGCGACGTCTGGACGATGCCTGTCCTGCAGCGGCCCTCCCGTATCGGCTCGCTGATCGGCGCGGTCGCCGAGGTCACCGACGGCACCCGCGTGCATCGTGTCGGCGCGGCCGTAGCCGGAACGGTGCTGCTCGGCCCGGTCGGTGCTCTGCCGGGTCTGAGCAGGAAGTCCAAGGCAACGGCGTTCGTAGTGTTCGCCGATGGCACCTTGCACGAACACAAGCTGGACGGTAATGCCGCGGTCCGCCAGGCGCAGGCTGAGGCTGTCCGCTTCAATACGCTGGCCGCCGAAGGCAATCAGGAGATAACCAGCCGACGAGACGAGTAGCAGTCCCGTCGCCGCCGTAGTCCCTGTCGGCCAGCAGGGAAGCTCCCATGCGACAGTGGCGAACATGGGGGCGCGGCTGCCGGACTGGTGGGACTACCCGGCCGAATGCCGGATGCATCACCCGTGGGGGCCTGGCCGGGTCGGCATCGACTGGTGGGAATGCCCGTGCGCCGGGCCTGCCGGCGGGCACCTGGAGGTCCGGTGCCTGGAGCCGCGGTGCGACGAGCGCTGGTGCCGCCCGGTACATGATGACAACCGGGCCCGGCTGCTGCGGCTCGGCGAGAAGCCGGACCTGCATTGAAGCGCCCCGGTCCGGGCTATCCATTGGCGCCTGCCGCTCAGCTCGTCAGGCTCGCCGGCCAGATTCGCTAGCAGCATGTCATATTCTGCCGTCCTGGGCACATTGTCAAAGTATCGCCCTCCTTGCCTATGGGCACCCGTGAGGCAAATCCTAGAAATCGACTTCACGGCCACCGAGGGCCGCGATCACCGCGGTCGTCCCCGCGACGGCATCGCTGGGATAGACGATCCACAGATGGCCGACGACGACGGCCGGGTAGCCATCTCCCGCCGCGCCCGTGTTCGCGATCTGGTTCTGGTGCAGCCAGTCGGTCTCTTTAGCGGCCGAACTGAACGTCATGATCTCATCGCCGGTGCCAGGCGGGCAGGTCGTGTCCGCAGCCTGGTGAACGTCATAAGCGGCGACGCTGGGAGTGTCAGTCCAGCTATCTATGCGGCAGCCGAGCTTCTTAGCCAGGGCTGCCGCGCTGGGCGGTCCCGCGTGGTGAGGACTGCCGCCGCAGCCGGCGAGAACAGCAGCAGCGACAGGGACGGCAGCTAAGGCAGTCCGCCTGCGGTTCATGACACCTCCCGCTCGGCTGGCGGGGTGAACACAACCGGCGCGGGAGCGGCAGGACCGTCGCCCGGCTCCCATGCCCCGTCCGCCAGCCCCCCGCACGTGCATGCATCCAGTGGCACCGACTCGGCGCGGGCGGCGCAGGAAACCGCGTGGAACGGCCGGTACGGCGCCGGGAGGGAAGGACGCGGGCGCGACTGGTCACGCCGCTTCCTGACCGGGGGCGCCGGCTCCGCCCCCGGCAGGTACTTGCGCCGCGCAGGCTTCCGCGGGTGCTCCGCCAGCGCCGCCAGCACTACTTCCCGCAGGAATGTTCCCATCGGCGTGTCACCCCGCGCCGCATCCACCGCCGCCGCCTCAGCCTCGCTGAACGACGTGCTCGCCGTGAAAACCCGCGAGTCCGGTTCCCTCCGCCTGCTCATGCGTCAGAGTTTCGCATGGTTACTTACGTGTTCATGGGGATCTGGCAAGCCATGATGCGCTTCTTTGTCCTGAAGAGATAGCAGCTATCACGGCGCGGATTTTCTGTCCGCAGCGTCGGGCCCGGGAACTGGGTGAAGCCGACGCTGCGGCGGGCCGATCGAGGCGCTCTGGCGGTCCGTGACCGGCTCTGCGGGGCGCAGAGCCCAGGACACCGCCCCGGCCGTGCGAGCACGCCTGGCCTGCGTCCTGCGTGCAAGGATGACGGCCCCGGCGATGACGGCCAGCCCGGACGCCGACACCAGGACGATGGCAGCGACCTCGAGGACGTCGACCACGAACCGGAGCACCGCCACGGCCGCGGCGATGACGGGCCGGGCGATCAGCGCGGCCAGGACGACGACGCCCAGGACGATGGCGGCCACGCCCCCGCCGCTGTCGCCGCACCCGGGGCAGTGGATCCCTTTGCAGCTGATGACTTGGTCTCCTTGTTGCGGTTGTTGCGGATGGACAGCCTGAGCCGGTGGACGTGGCCGGCTCCGAGACGGCGGACCCGGCGGGCGCCCTTGCAGCGGCGGCAGTCCCCGTGCCGCTTCGTGTTGCTGCCGGGGTTACGGCCGCTCCCGGTGCATCTCGGGCACGGCTTGTAGGGCCAGAACCAGCGGGAGGCCACCCACACGACGGCCAGCGCCCCGGCGGCCAGCAGGAGGCCGCCGGGGCCGTGCGCGGACCAGGCCAGGGCGAGCACGGCAGCGGAGCCGAGGAGTTCACCCATGGCGCTTCACGCGTGCTTCCGAGGGCAGGCGGCGATGCCGTCAGGGAACCCCTGCTCGTACCCGGCGGCGTGGCCTTCCTCGCGGCCCTGCCGGAACGCCGCGCAGGCGGTGCGCTGGCAGTCCCCGTCGCGGCACGCCTCGTACCGGTGCGCCGGCCTGGCGGCCTTCTTCCCGGCGGCGGCCTTCCGCTGCCGGAAGTCCGTTTTCACGGTGCAGGTATGGGTCAGCGGGTTGCCGAGCGGCTTGCCGCACCGGCTGCACTTGCCGGCCGAGACGGCCACCTTGGGTGCCACCCGGGTGCCGCCCTTGCGCTCCTTGCGGTCCAGGCGGGTGACGCAAACGTGGCCGAGCGGGTTGGAGTGGGCCCGGCCGCACCGCCCGCACCGGAACAGCGAGCCCTTGATCCTGAGCTTCACCGGGCACCTCCGGTAGCGCGGTAGCGGCACCCCGGCCATCCGGCTGCAGTACCGTCCGGGGTGTTTGCGTGGTTCCGGGGCGCGGCGCCGCTACCCGCTACTTCGCCTGCCAGGCAGGGGATCTGCGGTAGCAGCGCGAGCACGGCGGTAGCGGCTGACGGTGTTTTCCCAGGCTGGGCAGCGGTAGCGCGGGCGCTACCCCGGTAGCGGGTCACCGGGCTGATTCCCGCTCGACGGCGACCCGGCGGCAGCCGCGCGCCTTCATCCCGGCGGTCGACACCATCACCGACGGGACGCCGTGGCTGCGGCACTGCGCGGAGATCGCGTCGCCGGTCAGGTCGGCGTACCGGCCCGGCCACCGCCCGGCCAGCCGGTCAGCCAGCTCGTCCCAGTGCAGGCCCGGGTCATCGCCGAGGACGGCGAGGACGTCGGCGAGGACGTCGCGTGCCTCGGTCACCGTCGCCTCGCCGAGTGCGTAGCCGGTCAGCACGCCCGCGCGGTCCCGCATGTCCCGGGCCCTGGCCGCGATGCGCTCGGTGTCGGGGATGTTCAGGTAGTACGCCCGGCAGATCTGCGGCACGCCGTCCTCCCCGCCCTTCAGCCAGCCGAGCCCGGCGTCGACCTTCGGCCGGAACACGGTGGCGTCGTAGCCGCGCTTGTAGCTCGACGTGCCGAGCACCAGGTCGTTGGCGGGCTGGTCGGGGACCATCAGGCAGAACCGGGACACGATCAGCCCCGTGATCGCAGTCGGGATGATCTTCGCGTCGGGGCGCTGGGTGGACAGCACCGCGATGATGCCGTACGCCCGGCCGACCCGGATCACGTAGGCCAGGTCATCGGCGGCCTGGTCGCCGTGCTGCTTGTCGCACAGCAGGTTCTGCACCTCATCGAAGACCGCGGTCAGCGGGCGGAGGCCCTTGTGCTTCGCGGCCAGCTCGCGGGTAACCTTCCCGTCCGGCATCGCCCCGGTGCCCTTCAGCTGGCGGAACACGGCTGACCGGCGCTCGGCCTCGTTGCGCAGCAGCCGCGCCGAGTCGGCGGCGTAGGCGACCGCCTCGTCGTCCAGGCCGGAGACGTAGCGGTGGCAGACCCTGGCCAGCGGGTCGAGGTCGCCCTTGCCGGCCAGCTCGTGCACCCACAGGTCGGCGAGGGGGTCCAGCGCAGCCGCGCATCCCAGCACCCGGACCGCCCCGGTCTTGCCCTGGCCGGGGCTGGCGCCGATCAGCCAGTTCACTTCAAACATGGGTACCCGGACCGGCCGCAGGCGGGGGTCGGTGCCGAACGGGATCACGTCGAAGAGGTCGGTCTGCCTGGTCTTGAGCAGCGGGCACGGCGGCTGCTTCTGCCTGCTGATGTCGTGCATGCCCACCCACAGGTCCATCCGCCCGGGGTGCTCCTGCGGCACCCCGGCGGGCCAGGTCGCCGACAGGGGGCGGCGCAGCCCGGACGCGAGTGCCTCGCGGCGGGCCAGGATGTCGGACACGGAGACGCCGTGCGGCAGGTCCAGCTGGCAGGACCAGCCGGGGCCGTCGCGCATCACGTCGGAGATGAACCGGATGCCCGGCGCGCGGCCGTCCTTGTCCGGCTTGAGCACGGCGTTGACCTGCGCGATGCCCAGCGACCCGAGGGCGCGGGAGATGATCTCGTGGCTGGGCGGCTGGTAGTCGGGCGGGATCACGGCCGGGCCGACGATCCGGTGACCGTCCGGCCTGCCGAACTTCGCCCCGGCCAGCACCACCGCGGCGGCCGCGGCTGCCTGCGCCTGCCACGGCGCGAACGCGGCCAGCAGGGCCGCGGCCAGGATGAGCCCGGCGATCTCGCCGGCCAGCACGTAACCGCGGACCCGCCGGGTCTCCTTCGCCTCCTTGTGCAGCCGCATCCACTCGCGGGAGTCACCGTCGGCGACGGCCCGGGACCGCAGTTCGTGCTGTTCGAGGACCCACCACCACCGGACCTGCCGGGCGGCGAGGCTCAGCAGGCCGATGACCGCCCACACCAGGGCGGCCAGCACGTAGAACACCAGGCGCAGCCCGTGATAGCGGGCCCGGTGCCACTGCAGCGCGGTGAACTGCTCGACGGTGCCGCGCAGGTTCGCCCGCTGCAGGGGCACCGGGATGACGGGCCGCCGCTCGCCCGCCCGGGTGATGTCCGCGTAGATCACCCGGGCGGGGATGACGGGCGGCGGGGCCTGCTGTGCCTCTCCCGGGGCCTCCGGGACCGCGGGAAGCTGGCCCGCGCCGTCAGGGTGCAGCGGGACAACCTCGGCGCCCGGCTCACGGCCGGCGGGCTCTGCTGACACGATGATCTCCTCCGATCTGTGAGGGCTGGGGACCGGCGCCGGGTCGTTCTTTGCGGGATGCACCCGGCGCCGGGTACAGGGGCTAGAGCCGGTGGCCGACCCGGAACCCTCCGGGCAGCCGCACGCTGGCATACGGGCCGCGGACGCTGGACCAGTAGAAGTTCGGCCTGAGCCCGCGGGCCCTGGCGTGGCGGTAGTGGGTGTGCCCGGCGCCCAGGTGAAACGCCAGGTAGACGAGCACGAGCACGACGACGATGGTCATTGCGGGTTACCTCCGGTTGCGGTGAGCGCGGCCAGGTGCGCGCGTACCTCGGTGGCCTTCGCCTGGCCGACTCCCAGCTCGGCCCG
>JBKQSL010000194.1:0-8274 GCA_052143655.1 Streptosporangiaceae bacterium
CGCGGTTCACGGGCCCGGCATCCTGGTCGCCTCCCCGCGCAGTCACCGCATGCCCTGCGGCGATGTTCCAGGCCGCGTTCACGTCAGCGTTGCAGGCGTATCCGCAGGCCACGCAGCGGAACAGGGCTTGGCTCTCGCGGCTGCCGCTGCGATGTGCCCGCACGCCGAGCACCGCTGGCTCGTGTACGCGGCCTTGACCTTCTCGACCCGGCCCGGGGCCTTGTCTTCCAGCCTGCGGACCAGCAGCCCCCGGAACCGCACCCAGCCCGCTTTCGGGATGCGGACCTCGTGCGAGTTCCGGCTCAGCCGGCGCACATCACCGGCTTGAGGCGGACGATGCGGAATCCCTCATCCCGGCCGGCTTTCCGCCACGACGGCCGGCGGTGCCCCCGGCGAAGAAGCCCGCCATAGCCTGTGCGTGGTCGCGGACCGCCTGTTGCTGAACGATCACGCTGCCCTCAGCCAGCCACGGCTCCGCGGCGCGGGCCCCGGACAGCTGACGGCAGCGCCCGGCGAACCCCGGCATCTTCCCGCGTCCCGGCCGCCAGTGCGATTCCTGCTCGACGCACAAGTTCCACACATACCGAGCGTGCGCGCAGTGCCCGGCAAGCGCAGCCTCCTGCGCAGCAGACGGCATCAGCCGGTACCGAGACATGCCGCAAGGTACCGGCCGGGCATGACATTCTGGCCCCGCTGCGCGGGGCACCTGATTCCTCCCCGCCCTGCAAGGCAGGGCATCCTCGGGAGATCACGATGACTGCCCGGCCGCGGAAGGGAGGGCACCCAATGGTCGCTGTCCCGCAACCGGGTTCCCGGCCACCCCCGGCGAGCCCGGCCGAGCCCGCCCGGCTGCCGAAGTACTACGCGGTCAAGCGGCAGCTGCTGATCGTGACCGCGGCGCTGGCGCCGGGCCAGTCACTGCCGTCCGAGCGCGAGCTGGCCAGCCGCTACGGCACCTCCCGCACCACCGTGCGCCAGGCTCTGGCCGAGCTGGTGATCGAGGGCCGGCTGGCCCGAGTCCAAGGCCGCGGCACCTTCGTCACCAGGCCGAAGGTGGCCCAGCTGCTGGAGCTGACCAGTTACACCGAGCAGATGCGGGCACACGGGCTCACCCCGCAGACGAAGATCCTGCAGACCGGCTACCTGGCCGCCGACACCCAGCTCGCCGGGCTGCTCGGCGTCCGGCCGGGCGGCCGGGTGCTCAGCGTGCACCGGCTGCGGCTCGCCGACGACGAGCCCATGTCGCTGGACGTGTCCTACCTGCCTGCCCGCCGCTTCCCTGGCCTGCGCCGCGCGCTGGCAAGCTCGCTGTCGCTGTATGAGGTGCTCGCCGGCCGCTACGGGGTGGAACTGGCCGAGGCGCAGGAGACCATCGAGACCGTGCTGGCCGGGCCGGCCGAGGCCGAGCTGCTGCGGGTGGACCGCAGCATGCCGCTGCTGCTGCTGTCGCGGCACGCCTTCGACACCTCGGGCGCGCCGGTGGAGTGGGCCCAGTCCCGCTACCGGGGCGACCGCTACAAGTTCGTGACCCGGCTGCGGCGCGAGCCGTCCGGCTGAGCCGCGCTGGCGCGGGTCCCGGCTGAGCCGCGCTGGCGCGGGAAGGCACGGGTCGGCGCAGGCTACTAGCTGGTAACGTCGCTCGCATGACCGACGACGCGGGCGCGGCCGAGCACGGCGCGGCCGAGCACGGCGGGGCGCACGCGGTCGCGGCTGCCCGGGCGCACGGTGTCGCCGCGATGTTCACCCTCTCCGGCGGTCACGTCTTCCCGCTGTACGACGGAGCGGTGCGGGCCCGGCCGCCGATGCCGATCGTGGACGTCCGGCACGAGCAGACCGCGGTCTTCGCCGCGGAGGGCACCGCCCGGCTGACCCGCACCCCGGGCCTGGCCGTGCTCACCGCCGGCCCCGGCGTGACCAACGGCATCAGCGCGATCACCACCGCGCACTTCAACGGCTCGCCGGTGGTCGTGCTGGCCGGGCGGGCACCCGACTACCGCTGGGGCTCGGGCAGCCTGCAGGAACTCGATCACCCGGCGCTGGTCCGCCCGGTGACCAAGCGGGCCTGGACCGAGCATGACCCGGCCGGCGTCGGGCCGGCCGTGGCGAGCGCTTTCGAGCTCGCCGCCGCCGCGCACCGCGGCCCGGTGTTCCTCGACGCCAGCCTGGAGGCGCTGTACGGGACCGCCGGGCCGGTCTCGCCGCCCCTCCCGGGCGCCGCGGGCCCGGCCGCGGCCGGCCCTGAGCCGGGCGCCATCGCCGAGATAGCCGGCCTGCTCGCGCAGTCGAGCAGGCCGGTGCTGGTACTCGGCTCCGACGTCTGGCTGGGCGGCGCCGCCGAGGCGGCGCGCGGCGCCGCGGAGCAGCTGCGGCTGCCGGTGATCACCAACGGCCAGGCCCGCGGCATCCTGCCCGCCGGGCACGAGCTGCTGATGAGCCGGGCCAGGTCAACGGCACTGGCCGAGGCGGACCTGGTGATCGTGGCCGGGACCCCGCTGGATTTCCGGCTGGGCTACGGCGAGTACGGCGGGCGGGACGGGGCGCCCCGGGCCCGGGTTGTGCACGTGGCCGACGCCCCCGGGCAGGTCGCAGCACACTGCGAGCTGGCGGCATCGGCTGCCGGCGACCTGACGGCGTTCTTCACCGGCCTGGCCGACGCCTCCGCCCCCGATCCCGCCCGGGAGCAGCCCTGGCTTAGCCATCTCGTCCAGGCCCGCCAGGCCGCGATGTCCGGGGACCGGGCGCTGCTGGCCGCCGCGGCGGCTCCGATTCACCCGCTGCGGGTATACGGCGAGCTGGCCCCGCTGCTCGAGCCCGACGCGGTAATCATCGGGGACGGCGGCGACTTCGTCAGCTACGCGGGCAAGTACCTGGAGCCGCGGCAGGCTGGCGGCTGGCTCGACCCGGGTCCGTACGGCTGCCTGGGCACCGGCCTCGGCTACGCCATCGCCGCGCGGATCGCCCGGCCAGGCGCCCAGGTGGTGCTGCTGCTCGGCGACGGGGCGGCCGGCTTCTCGCTGATGGACGCCGACACGCTGGTCCGCCACCGGCTCCCGGTGGTGATGATCTGCGGCAACAACGGCATCTGGGGGCTGGAGAAGCACCCGATGCAGGCCCTGTACGGCTACGACGTGGCCGCTGAACTGCAGCCGGCCTGCCGGTACGACGAGGTCGTGACCGCACTCGGCGGAGCCGGGGAGACAGTCACCGACCCCGGGGAGATCGGGCCGGCCCTGCGGCGCGCATTCACCGCCAGCTGCCCGTACCTGGTCAACGTGATCACCGACCCGCAGGTCGCCTATCCCCGGTCGACGACCGGGGTCTGACCGGGCCTGCCGGGCGGTCCGGCCAGCCGGGCGGCGAACTCGGCCCGGCCGACGACGGCCCGCTGCATGCTGCCAGAGCCGAGGACGATCCCGTCGTCCGCACCGGCCGCCTGCGGCTCCGGCTGCCCGGCCGGGACGGCCCGGCCAGGGCCAGCCGCCGGGCTGCGGGCGATGAACGCGAAGCTCAGCCGGGCCCCGTCGATCCCGGTCAGCTCGGCCTCGACGATGATTTCGGCGCCCACCGGGCAGGGCCGGCGGTGGACAAGCTCGGCGGCGGTGCCCACCGATGTCTGACCGGGGGCCAGCCGCGGCGCCACCGCGGCGACCGCCGCCGCCTCGGCCAGCGCGAGCAGCCGGGGGGTGGCCAGCACGGGCAGTTCGCCGCTGCCGGCGGCAATGGCGGTATCGAGGTCGGTGACGGTGACCCGCACGGCCGCGCGCAGGCCGGCCTGCAGGCCCGGCGACCCGGTCATTCGATGACGGCGATCAGGTCGCCCTCCTGCACCACGTCGCCTTCGGCGACCGCCAGCCTGGCGAGCGTGCCCGGGTCCTCGGCGAGCACCGGGATCTCCATCTTCATGGACTCGAGGATCACCAGCGTGTCCCCGTCGGCAATAGCATCCCCCTCGCTGGCGACGACCTTCCACACGTTGGCGACCATCTCCGCGCGGATCTCGGCCACGCCTACCTCCCGGGCTCGCGTCTGGCGCACGGTCCGGTCGGCAGCCTACAGGCGGCTGGCCAGGCGCCTGCCCGCAACTTCGCTGAGCGCCTCGATGACGGCGGGGTCATACTCCCGGGCGGTGTCCAGGCGCAGGTGCTCCAGCGCCGCGTTGATCCGGTCCCGGTTGGTGGAGCCGCCGACGAGGTCATCGAACGCGTTGGCGGCGCGGATGATCCGGCTGCCGACCGGCGGCTGCGGCTCGCGGCCGCGGCTCGGCCAGCACTGGCAGCGGACCAGGTGGGCGACCTTGTCCAGCACCCGGGCCTGGAAGATGATGTCCGCGCCCAGCTGGGCGATGCGCTCAGCATCGGCCGCCGACACCAGCACAGTGGCCCCGCCGGGAATCGGGTCGCGCAGCGACAGCTGCCCGATGTCGTGCATGAGCGCGGCGTACTCCAGGTCCAGCAGGTCGGGCTCGGACATGCCGAGCTCCCGGCCGACCGCGACCGCCAGCCTGCTGACCCGCCGGGAGTGCCCGCCCTCGACGTACCCGCCGACCTCGGTGACCCGGGCCAGTGCGCGCACGGTCTGCAGGTAGGTGGCCCGGATGCCGGCGTACCGGCGGAACGCGATCTGGGTGACCAGCAGCGGCGGCAGGAACAGGACCAGCTCGGCCGGGCCCATGATCTGGGCGGCGAACACGATGATGAGCACCGAAGCGCCGACCGAAGCGCCGAGCGGCCACTGCACGCGCATCTCGTCCCAGAGCGAGACGGTGAATTTCGCGCGCAGGTCGTCCGCCCGGATCAGCGCGCCGATCACGGCATCGACCAGCCAGCCCACGAGTGCCAGCGCGGTCATCACCGCGACCGTGAGCGGCCAGTGGGCCATGATGGCGGCCTGGTCCTCGACGAGCGGCCGGAAGGCGAACGCGACGGCGGCAACCGCCAGCAGCCGGGTGGCCATCCCGGTCACGCCGGCCGGGCGGCCGGCCGCGATGTGCGGCAGGGCGCCGACGGTCATGCCGACCGCGGCGACTGCGATCACCTGAAGCGCGCTGATCTGGCGGATGCCCAGCTCGCCCGCGACCCGGACTAGCAGCGCGTAGGACATCGCGCCTGCCATCGCGATCGGAGCCGCCTCGCGGCCGCCGGGCAGGGCCAGGCGCAGCAGCTCGCCGAAGGCGATGAACCCGCCGAAGGCGATTGCCACCCTCGGATTGACCACCCCGACGCTCGTTCGGGCGACCGCCGCCACGACGAGCATGCCCGCCGCCGCGAGCAGCAGCAGGCGGCCCGAGTCCAGGGACTGCCAGGCGGACCAGCGCTCGGCCGGGTGCGAGTGAGAGGTCATGACGGCTCAGATGCTCTCGACGACTTGCAGCGGCGCGGTGGGGTCGTCGTGGTCATGGGCTGTCACCGTGTTGCCGCTCGGCGGCGGGACGGGCTGGGCCGGCAGCTGCCAGCCCTCGGCGTCCAGCGCCGCGATGAACGCGTCCACCAGCAGCGGGTCGAACTGGGTGCCCGCGCCCCTGCGCAGCTCCGCCACCGCCTCGGCGACGCTGCGGGCCTGACGGTAGGAACGGGTCGAGGTCATCGAGTCGAAGGCGTCGGCGACCGCGATGATCCGGGCGAACTCGGGGATCTCGTGCCCCGCGAAGCCCATCGGGTAGCCGCGGCCGTCCACCCGCTCGTGATGATGCATGATGCCGGCCAGCGCCTCGGTGAGGAAGCCGATCTCGCGGACGATCTCCAGGCCGCGCATCGGATGCAGCTGGATCGCCGCGTACTCCTCCTCGGTCAGCGGGCCGGTCTTCTGCAGCACCTTGGTGGGTACGCCCAGCTTGCCGACGTCGTGCAGCATGCCGGCGAACATGATCGCGTCCACCCGGTCCGGCCGCATGCCCACCTGCCGGGCGATCATGCCCGAGCCGCGGGACACCCGCTCGCTGTGACCGCGGGTGTAGAAGTCCTTGGTCTCCACCGCCTGGCACAGCGCCTCCATCGTGGCGGCGTAGGCGCGCTGCTGCTCGGCAAACTGGCCCATCGCCCACCGGGCGACGAACAGCGGCACCAGCACCAGCACGGCGGCGAACGCGCTCACCACGGCCCACAGGGCCGCGATGACCAGCCCGAGCGCCGCGTAGCCGAGGTCGGAGACCAGCAGCAGGACCAGGCTCGATTCCATCCTGATCCGCTGGGCGGCGGCGCCGCGCGGCCGGTTCAGCCGCAGCACGCCCCAGATGAGCAACGGGTTGGCCAGCACGTGCACGGCCGCGGCGCCGGCGAAGGGGCCAACGATGTGCAGGAAGGTGAGCGCGGTGGGCAGGCCGACCTTGCCGCCCAGGGCCACGTAGGTCGCGCCGGCGGCGAAGCCGGACAGCACGTTCATGGCGCCGTTGAAGAACCGGTCAGCCGGCCGCTGGCGGCGCGGGCTCACCATCGAGACCAGGCCGACCAGCGCGGCACCGAGCGGCCCCAGCAGGACTACCGCGGCCAGCGTGGCCGACGAGCTGGGCGACCAGGCTGACTGCCGGGCGCCCAGCGGCGTGGGGATGGAATTGCAGATCAGGAACAGCAGGCACAGCACGCCGAGCGTCCGCCACCACCACCACGACCCGGCCATGTCCGGGCGCGGCGCGAAGACGAGGACGGCAGCTGCCGACGCGACGATCACCGCGATGTAGAGCCGCGCGGCACCGGAGACCCTGCCCATAACCCCCTCACCCTGGCTATCGCCGGCCCCGCTCGCCCCGCCGTCCGCGGCAGCGCCGGAAGCGCTGCTCAACGGGCCCCTCGTCGTCCCAGCCGATAACCGCGACTTACAGTAACGCGATCACCCGGATTCGTGTAGGCCTCTCCGCTATTGTGTACGCTTGGTACACAAATAAACACGTAGAGTTACTGAACAGAACGGGCATATCCGCGTTCTTCTGGCGATCCGCCTCGTGCCCGGGGAGAACGGCGGGCCCGGCAGTCAGTCAGCCAGCGCGCTGGAGAGCGCGCGCCGACCTACTCCACCCGCAGCTCGATCTCCAGCTCGGCACGTACCTCCTGGATCCGGCTCAGCACCTTGGTGCGCAGCTCGGTCGGCACTTGCTCGTGCCCGCAGTGCTTGTGCACCAGCCGCCGGACTGCCTCCTCAAGGCCGTACTCGCGCAGGCAGGGGCCGCACTCGTCCAGATGCTGGCGGACCTGGGCGACGCTTACCTCCTTCAGCTGGCCGTCGAGGTAGGAGTACACCCGGGCCAGTACCTCGCTACAGGGCACCTCATGCGGGTTTCCGCAGCTCATTCTGCGTCCCTCCCCGGAGTCCCATCGGTTGCGGACGCCTCGGCGGAGGCGGTCGGCGCTGCGCGGACCATGCCCTGCTCGGCGGCATAGTCCTGCAGCATCTCGCGGAGCTGCCGGCGGCCGCGATGCAGCCGCGACATCACGGTCCCGATGGGCGTGCCCATGATGTCGGCGATTTCCTTGTAGGCGAAGCCCTCGACGTCGGCCAGGTATACCGCGATCCGGAAGTCCTCCGGCAGGGCCTGCAGGGCGGCCTTCACGTCCGAGTCCGGCAGCCGCTCGAGCGCCTCGGCCTCGGCGGACTTCAGGCCCGACGAGGAATGCGACGCGGCCCTGGCGATCTGCCAGTCCTCGATCTCCTCCGCGCTGGAGCGCTGCGGCTCGCGCTGGCGCTTGCGGTAGGAGTTGATGAACGTGTTGGTCAGGATGCGGAACAGCCACGCCTTGAGGTTGGTACCCGGCTGGAACTGATGGAACGAGGCATAGGCCTTCGCGAATGTCTCCTGGACCAGGTCCTCGGCGTCCGCCGGATTGCGGGTCATCCGCATGCCGGCCGCGTAGAGCTGATCCAGGTACGGCAGCACGTCCTGCTCGAACCGCTGACTGCGCTGCTCCAGTGTCTCCGGGACCGGACCCACCCCCTCCGCTGTCGCAGGCTGCGGCCGGGCCGGCCGCCATGCATCTGGGCCGGAGGATACAACGCCGGCAAGCACGGGCTCACGGGTGACTACCGCGAATGCATCTTCGCGCGGATAACAGCTGGCTAGCGGCACGGCTGGTGCAACGCGGCTGGCCAGCGCTTCATTCCGCCCGGGGCCGGGCGCGCCGGAGCGCTGGCCGGGGCGTGCCGCTAGCGCCGCTGCCGGTCCCGCCTGGCCTGGCAGGACACGCACCGGGCCGCCTCCGGCTTGGCCTCCAGCCTGCCCTCGGGTACCGGGCCGCCGCAGTCGACGCATGTTCCGTAGGTGCCGTGGTCGATGCGCGACAGCGCATC
>JBKQSL010000195.1:0-27624 GCA_052143655.1 Streptosporangiaceae bacterium
CGCGTTCGGCGTCAGCTTCGGCAAGTTCAGGGCGCCGAACGGGCACCTCTACCGCGCTCCGCGCCAGGCTGCGACCGCGCCTGCCGAGGTTGCTCCCGACGTGCTGACGATCGGCGGCCTGGACACCGCCCCGCACCTGGCCCGGCCGCAGCTGCCGCCGCCCGGCCCGAACTACTGGGTGGCCCCGCCCACGAGCCGGTACTACTTCCAGAAGATCGCCACGACCGAGCCGGCCGCCTACGGCCGTCACCAGCCCTGGAACGTCACCGGCTACACCCAGCGCTAGATCCGCAACGCGTACGGCGTGACCCGGTCCAAGATGACCGGCAAGGGCCAGACGGTGGCGATCGTGGATGCCTACGCGTCCCCGACAATGCCGGGTGACGCAAACAAGTTCGCCCGGGCGACCGGGGACCGGCCGTTCCGCCCCGGGCAGTACGCCCAGCACTTGATGAGGCCCTTTACTCAGGCCGGGCCCAGCCAGTGCGATGCGCAGGGCTGGTACGGCGAACAGACGCTCGACATCGAGGCGGTGCACGGGCAGGCGCCGGACGCCCGGGTCCGCTTCGTGGCTGCGGCCAGCTGTTCCGACGCCGACCTCGCCAACGCGCTGGCGTACATCGTGAACCACCACACCGCCAGCATCGTCAGCGACTCCTGGGGCGACCTCGCCGACCAGGCCACCCTCGTCGGCGTCTACGAGCTGATCTTCAAGGCCGGCGCGGCCGAGGGCATCGGCTTCTTCTTCTCCTCCGGCGACAACGGCTACGAATCGCCCGCCGAGGACCCGTCCTCGAACAAGCTCCAGGTGGACTACCCGACCTCCAGCCCGTGGGTGACCTCGGTCGGCGGCACCAGCCTGGCGATCAGCCGCCGCGGCAGCTACCAGTTCGAGACTGCCTGGGGGACGCTGCTCGACCCGCTGGCCAGCAGCGGCAAGTCCTGGCAGTACGCCCCGCCGGGACAGTACCCGCAAGGGTACGACGGCTCCAGCGGCGGCGGCACGAGCACGGTGTACCGGCAGCCGTCCTGGCAGCGCGGCGTGGTGCCGAGCCGGCTCTCGCACCGGCTGCCCGGCGGCGGGTACAGCAAGACGGCGATGCGCGTGGTCCCGGACGTCTCCGCGCTCGCCGACCCGAGCACCGGCATGCTGGTCGGCCAGACCGCCCTGCAGCCGAACGGGAAGACCTACGCCTTCTCGCTCAGCCGCATCGGCGGCACGTCGGTCGCCTGCCCGGTCTTCGCCGGCATCGAGGCCGACGCGCAGCAGGCGGCCGGGCACCCGCTCGGGTTCGCCGACCCGGCGATCTACCGCAGGGCCGGGACGGCTGCCTTCCACGACGTCACCGACCACCCGCTGGGCCCGGGGTACCTGGCCCAGGTGCGCAACAACTACACCAACCCGTCCACCAGGCAGGGACCCCTGGTGACGTACCTGCGCACGCTCGGGATCGACGGCGAGGGCGCGGCGCCGCGCGCGTCCGGCTGGCGGGCCTGGCGCCAGTGCCCTAATACACTGAGCCACCATGCGCGTACTCGTGACCGGCGGTGCCGGCTTCATCGGCTCCCACCTGACCGACGCCCTGCTGGCCCGCGGCGATGAGGTCAGCGTGGTCGACGACCTGTCGGCGGGCAAGCGGAAGCGGCTGGACGACCGCGCGGTGCTGCACGAGGCCAGCATCATCGACGCCGCCGGGCTGGCGGATATCGTCGCCTGGGAGCGCCCCGAGCTCATCTGCCACCTGGCCGCCCAGATCGACGTGCGAGCCTCGGTGACCCGGCCGGCCTTCGACGCGCACGTGAACGTGGTCGGCACCCTCAATGTGCTGGAGGCGGCCCGCGCCGCGGGCGTGCGGGTGCTGATGTGCTCCAGCGGCGGCGCGCTCTACGGGCGGGACGCGCCGATCCCGTCGATGGAGGATGTGCTGCCGCTGCCCGAATCGCCGTACGGGGTGGGCAAGTACTGCGCCGAGCAGTACGTCGACCTGTACAACCGGCTGCACGGCACCCGGCACAGCGTGCTGCGGCTGGCCAACGTGTACGGGCCCCGGCAGGACCCCGCCGGCGAGGCCGGGGTGGTGCCGATCTTCTGCTCCCGGGCGCTGGCCGGAGCACCGCCCACGGTCTACGGTGACGGCAAGCAGACCCGTGACTACGTCTACGTCAGCGACGCCGTGGCCGCGTTCCTGGCCAGCGCCGACCGCAACCGGCCGGGCACCTGGAATATCGGCACCGGGACCGAGGTGAGCGTGCTGGAGCTGGCCGCGCTGATCGGTACCGCGGCCGGGCGCGCGGTCGAGCCCGAGTTCGCGTCGCCGCGGCCAGGCGAGCTTCAGCGCAGTGCGCTGGCGAGCGAGCGGGCCGCCCGGGACCTGGGGTGGCGGCCCGTCACCGCGCTGGCCGCGGGAGTCAGCCGGGTGTACCGGTGGATCAAGGACGGCGCGCCTGACCGCGCGGCCTGCTGAGAGCCCGGAAACTGGTTCTTGCGTTTGCGTTCAAGCGCTTGAGGTGTGTCCGGCTGAGTCGTTGCGCTGACCGGTTGAACCTGCCCGGATCAGTCCCAGGACATGCTTTCCTCCGGGCTCGGCCGGGGTCAGGGGCGGCGGTCCCGCTGCCCGGCCGCCGCTGGCAGTGCGATCTGCTGCTGCGCCATGCAGAGCGCACCGAGGCCGAGATCGTCGCCCAGCACGCGCGGCGCCTGCCGCCGGGTGCCCTGGCGACAGCGCGCTGTCGCAGGCGGCTAGGCTGGCCCGCATGTCCCGACCCGACGGGCGACGCCCGGATCAGCTGCGCGATATCAGGATCACCCGAGGATGGCTCGATCACGCCGAGGGCTCGGTGCTGGTCGAGTTCGGCGCCACCCGCGTGCTGTGCGCGGCCAGCGTGGCCGAGGAGCTGCCACGCTGGCGGCGCGGCAGCGGGCTGGGCTGGGTGACGGCCGAGTACGCGATGCTGCCGCGGTCGACCAACACCCGCAGCGACCGCGAGTCGGTCAAGGGGCGGCCCGGCGGCCGCACCCAGGAGATCTCCCGGCTGGTGGGACGGTCCCTGCGGGCTTGTATCGATCCCAAGGCGCTGGGCGAGAACACGATCATCGTCGACTGCGATGTGCTGCAGGCCGACGGCGGCACCCGGACTGCCGCGATCACCGGCGGCTTCGTGGCACTCGCGGACGCGATCAGCTGGCTGCAGGGCCGCAAGCGGTGCCGGGGGAACCCGCTGGCCGCCTCGGTGGCCGCCGTCAGCGTCGGCATCGTCGACGGCCAGCCGCGGCTGGACCTGTGCTACGAGGAAGACGTGATCGCCGAGACGGACATGAACGTAGTCTGCACTGGCGACGGCCGCTTCGTCGAGGTGCAGGGCACCGCCGAGCGCGAGCCGTTCGGCCGCGAGCTGCTCGATGAGCTGCTCGGCCTGGCTGTCACGGGCTGCGGCGAGCTGACCCGGCTGCAGCGCGAGGCCCTGGCCGCCGGTGCGGCCCGGTGACCGGGCCGCACCTGGCGCCCGCGGCGGGCCACGCCGCGGCCGGCCTGTCGCGGCTCATGGTGGCGACCACCAACGAGGGCAAGCTGGCTGAGCTGAACAGGATCCTGCAGGCCGGGCACGTGGCGGTGGAACTGGCCAGCCTGGCCGGCCTGGACGCTCCGGAGGTCCGCGAGACCGGCGCCACGTTCGCCGAGAACGCGCTGCTGAAGGCGCGCGCGATCGCGGAGTTCAGCGGCCTGCCGACGGTGGCTGACGACTCGGGGCTGTGTGTCGACGCCCTGAACGGGATGCCCGGCGTGCTGTCAGCCCGGTGGTCCGGACGCGGCGCCACCGAGCAGTCCAACTTGCAGCTGCTGCTCGACCAGCTCGCCGATGTGCCCGACGGCCGGCGGGGAGCGCATTTCGCGTGCGCTGCGGCGCTGGTCCTGCCCGCGGGGCGGGAGCATGTCAGTGCGGGCACGGTGCACGGTCACCTGCTGCGCCAGCCGCGGGGAACCGGCGGTTTCGGCTATGACCCGATTTTCGTGCCCGATTCGTCGGACCTGACCACAGCCGAGATGAGCGCTGAGGCCAAGGACGCGATCAGCCATCGCGGCCGCGCGCTGCGGACGCTGGCCCCGGTCATCGCCGCGTTGCTGGGCTAGCGCTGCCGGGCTAGCGCACGCCAGCCCGGCAGCGCGGGGCCTCGCACCCCGGTTACAGGCCGCTGAGCCCGGCCGGCAGCTTGGCGACCTCGCTGGCGGGCGGGGCGGTGATGTGCACGGCCTGGTTCATCCCGGTGATCAGCACGGTCGTCACGATCGTCTGGCCGTCGATGTGCTCGGTTTCCTGAATCTGCCGGAGCTGGTGCTGCCCGTCGATCCAGACCTTGAAGCGCACGGTGCCCTGGATGGCCTTGAGGGTGCTGCCCAGTTCCTTGCGCGTGCTGGCCGGCAGGTTCTTGACGGCCTCGCCCGGCGTGATCGTGCCGGCGTACTCGGTGGTGGAGACGCCGTCGATCGTCTGGGTGCCGACCACGCGCGCGTCCTTGGCGGCCGTGAACATCGCGGTCTGCGTCAGTGGGTTCTGCTTGGTCAGGCTCTGGAACAGCGAGCTGAAGCTGGACTTGCCGAGCTTCATGCTGCTCAGCGAGATCTTCAGCCAGGGCTTGCCGAGTTCCTTCTGCAGTATCGCCATCTTGAGGTACATGGCCTTCCCGGCGATGATCCCGTCGATCGTCGTCGGCTGGCCGGAGACGGCGGAGTTAAGCTTCATGTCCATCTGCAGCGTCGGCCGGAGCTGCTCCGTGAACGTGCCGGACAGGCTCGTGCCCCCGCTCGTCTTCTCGGTCAGCTTCGCTGACACCGAGGTGAGCTGTCGCGAGCTCTGCGTCGCGGCGGTGATGGCCTGCTGCGCGGTCTGCCCGCCGGACGAGCCGCCGGAGCTCGCGGCGGAACTCCCCGACGAGGAGCAGCCGGCCGCGAGGACCAGGGCCGCGCCGCCGATGACAAAGGGAGCAAGGCGCTGCTGCCGCGCCCGGCGGGACAGCGATGAAGTGCGATTTTCACGTGAATTACGGCAATGGTCAGACATGGCACCAAGCTAGCCGGCTGCCAGGGAATGAGGCGGAGGAAATGCACGGCCCGCTACCGTAGAGAGCAGACGACAGCGAAGGGAGCGAGCATGGCGCAGGAGCGGCTGGCAGCGGGGGATCCGGCACCTGACTTCGTACTGCCTGACTCCGAGGGCAACCAGGTCAGCCTGGCCGCGCTGCGCGGTCAGCGGGTCATCGTGTACTTCTATCCCGCGGCGATGACGCCGGGCTGCACCAAGCAGGCGTGCGATTTCCGGGACAGCGGCGATGACCTGACCGCCGCCGGGTTCGCCGTCCTCGGCATATCGCCCGACGGCCCGGCCAGGCTGGCGAAATTCCGCGACCGGGACGGCCTGACGTTCCCGCTGCTTTCCGACCCTGACCGGAGCGTGCTGACCGCCTATGGCGCATACGGCGAGAAGATGATGTACGGGAAGAAGACGGTCGGCGTCATCCGGTCGACTTTCGTCATCGGCCCGGACGGCAAGATCGAGCGCGCCTGCTACGGGGTCAAGGCGACCGGTCATGTCGCGCGGCTGCGCAAGGACCTCGGCGTCTGAGCGGCGTGGCCGGCTAGAGTCCGCAGTCCGGCGAGCGCCTTCGCGGGGCCGTAGCCCAACGGCAGGAGGCACGCGGTTTAGGTCCGCGACAGTGTGGGTTCGAATCCCACCGGCCCCACCAGGCGAAGGATCGGTAACCCGGTGATCAGCGCCGACCTGCTGCTTTCCCGGCTCCGGGGATACCGATGCGGCAGTCCTGCCGGGCGGTTTTCTGTGCCGGGCAGGAGATGCGCAGGGAACCTCGCCGACCATGTAGCACATGGTAGCGTTTCGGGGTAGCATGGCCAACATGACGGCGGACTCTGCTGGACACGAGATCACCCAACGGGAGCTGCGCAATGATTCCGGCGCGATCATGCGCGCTGTCGAGCGTGGTGAATCGTTCACGATTACCCGCAATGGCACCCCGGTTGGCCGGCTGATCCCGTTGCGCCGCCGGGTTTTCGTTCCGCGTGAAGAGGTCGTCGCCGCGTTCGCCTCGGCTCCGGTCCTGGACGCGGAGAGATTCCGCCGCGACGTCGATGACGTGGCCGACCAGGATCCGTTCTCCCGTGAGTGGTGACGGGCGCGGGCTGATCGACACGAACATCGTCATTCACCTGGGAGCGCTGGGTGCCGCCGATCTGCCTCGCGAGATGGTGATCAGCGCTGTGACGCTCGCTGAACTGTCGGCCGGGCCGCACCACGCCAGCGACGCGGGCGAGCGGGCGCGGCGGATGAGCGTGCTGCAGCACGCCGAGGCCACGTTCGAGCCGTTGCCGTTCGACGCCCAGGCGGCCAGGGCATTTGGCCTGGTATCGGCGGCGGTGCTGGCGACGGGGCGGAAACCGCGCCGCCGGATCGCTGACATGATGATCGCGTCCGTCGCGATCGTGAACCGCCTCCCGCTGTTCACCTCCAACCCAGATGACTTCAGCGGCCTGAGTGATCTGGTGCGGATGGTGCCAGTCCCGCGGCCATGACAGCCTGTGCAGCGCCCCGGATGCTAGCCACCCTGCCTCCGTGACCTGCGCAGACGTACCAGGAGAGGGCGCAGCACGTGCTTTACCGGGCCGCCAAGGGTTCGGGGCCCGCGATTCAAGGGCTTGCGGGCGGGTCCTGCGGGCATGCCCGTTCGATGGCGTGCGGTCAGGTCCGGACGCAGGCGCAGATGCGCCGCGATCACGGTCTGGCGATGCCTCGTTATGACGTCCCGCCTCAGCTTGTCCTCGCGGGCGGCCGCGGCGGCCATCGCGCCTGCCTGCGGCGATAATCGGGACATGAATCCCACCGAGCCCGTCGGATTTGACCTGGACCTGACTTTGATCGATTCGCGCCCGGCGATACTCGCGGCCTGGTCGGCGGTGGCCGCCGAGACCGGTACGCCGGTCGACCTGGCCGCGGTGGACACCCGGATGGGCGTGAAGCTGGAGGACGAGGCGGCGTTCTGGTTCCCGCCCGGCCGGGTCGACTATGCCGCTGCGGTGTACCGGCGGCACTACGTGCAGCTCGCGCCCCGGCTGACCACCGTGCTGCCGGGCGCGCACGAGGCGATGGCGGCCGTGCGCCGGGCCGGCCTCCGCGCAGTGATCATCACCGCCAAGCACCCGGCCTCGGCCGGGCCCAGCCTGGAGATGACCGGCCTGCGAGCCGACGAGCTGTTCACGCACGTGCACGGGCCGGAAAAGGCGCTGGTGCTGGCCCGCATCGGCGCGTCAGCCTACGTGGGGGACAGCCCGGCCGACATGGCGGCCGCCGTCACTGCGGGTGTCTGCCCGGTCGGCGTGCCAACCGGGTCTTTCTCCGCGGACGCACTGCTGGCAGCCGGGGCCGGGGTGGTACTCGGCTCGCTGCGGGACTTCGGCGGGTGGCTCGCTGATCACCAGCTGTCGATCAGCGGCTGAAGCTCGGCCAGGCTCGTGATCACCGCGTCCGGGACCGCGGCGTCGAACGGGGGCACCTCGCTCTGCCCGATCAGCACCGCGCGCATCCCGGCGCTGTTGGCTCCGTGCACGTCGTCGTAGGGCCGGTCGCCGACGAACACGCACTGCCCGGGGTCGGTGACGCCGACCGCGGCCATCGCCGCCCGGAACGCCTCGGGGTGCGGCTTGGTCCAGTCGATCTCGCTGGAGTAGACAGCGCCGTCGATGAGGTCCAGCACGCCGTCCCGCCGGAACACGTCCTCGTGCCAGCTGCGCGGCCACATCGTGTTCGACAGCACGCCTATCCTGATCTGCTGCTCGCGCAGCGCGCGCAGCAGCCCGGCCGCCTGCGGATCGGTCCAGGTGTGCGGCTCCCAGGCCCGGACGTAGCTGGCCAGGAACTCATCGGTCGTGGTGACTCCCGCCTGGTCGAGCACCTGGAATATCGTCGCGCTGCGATGCTCGCGCCGGGCGGTCTGCCACAGCTCCTCCTCCGCAGCGTAAATCGCCTGCGCGATTTCGGCGTGGCGGCCGCCCGGGTAATGCTCGGCGCACACGCCGTGCCAGACCTGGCGGTAATCGACGGTGTGCCAGGGAGTGAGGGTCCCGCCCCAGTCGAAGATGACAGCCCGCACCGTCATGCCCGCATCCTACGCAGGGCTCCGCCCCGGCCGGCTCCGGCCGTGCATCGCGGCTGCCCTGCTGCGCCCTGGTACCAGAGGGCGCGGCGGCCATGGTCCGGCCTGACCGGAATGGGGCGCATGGGGAGGGAACGGTGCAACTGGCCGGTGCAGGGCCGGGAATCGGCGCGCATTGGCCGGGCGTGGTACCGCCCTTTCCGCTATTGTCCGCATTATGTCCGGATTGCAATTCATCGTGGACTTTGCCGAGGCGCTGGCCTGGCCGCTGGCCGTTGTCGCGCTTGTGGTGATCTTGCGGCGGCCGATCACCGAGATTCTCCGGCAGCTGGCGGGCGGCCTGCGCAGGCTGCGATCCGGCCAGGCGGACGTCGAGTTCGAGCGGGTCGTCGGCCAGGCCAGGGCCGAGCTGACCGCCTCGGTGTCCGGCGGCCCGGATCCGGCCGGCATCCCGGTGCAGCTGCAGTATGCGACCCTGGCCGCCGAGGATCCGCCGGCCGCCTTCGCCCAGGCGTTCGGCGCGGTCGAGGCCGGGCTGCGCGAGCTGCTGACCGCCAGCGGCAAGCTGACGCCGACGGGCAGCGGCGACCCGACCGCGGTGGCCAGGTTCGCCCGGGATCAGGGCCTGGCCGCCGAGTCGCTGGTGCGCGCGGTCGACTGCGTGGTCACGCTGCGGAACTTCGCCGCGGCGGACCCGGCCAGGGCTACCCGCGACCACGCGGCGCAGTACCTTGCGCTGATCGACACGGTGCTGTTCGCCATCGCCCGGCAGCAAAGCCGCTACGCCGCCGCCCGCTCGCCGGTGGCGTGACGCGCTCGGGGCCCGCAGCGCACGGGGCACGCAGCGCACGATGATCCAGAACGGCCTGTCGGCTGTGCGGAACCGGCGGCCGCCTGGGAGACTGAGAGCAGGCCGTGACCGCGGCTGGCCGCGGCACAGGAGGGAAGGGTGCGATGCCCGATCAGGACCGCGCAGTGCAGGCAAGCCAGAACGGCGCGGTGCAGGGCCGCGTGGTTCAGCAGAATCCTGACGCGATCGTCGCGGAGATCGAGCGCACCAGGCAGGATCTCGCCGCTACCATCGACGCGCTCGCCGAGCGCGTCAGCCCGGCGAACAACGCGAGCAAGCTGCGCGAGCGCGCGCAGGAGCAGCTAGCCCGGCCGGAAGTGCGGATGGCCCTGGCCGCTGTCGGCCTCACGGTGACTGCAGTCGTGATCTTGAAGGTCTGGGGCGGCCGCCGCAAGCGCTAGCTGCCGTCCCCGTCCCGCTGCCGGGCGCAGGCCAGGAGATCGCCGCTGCGTGGCGGCGGATCCGCTGGCCCTGGCGCCCGGCAGTTCTCCTGGTTCCGGCGGGACAGCCCGGCGTCGCCCCGGCGGGGTCGCCGGGGCGTGCGCGGACTGGGTCTAGCGGTCCTTTACTCGGCGCTCTTGGTCAGGGCCGTGTACTCGACGGCGGTCAGCAGCCCCGGCGGCTCCTCCTCGGCCAGCGTCACCTTGAACAGCCAGCCCGCGCCGTAGGGGTCGGAGTTGACCAGGCCGGGATCGTCGTCGATCTCGGCATTCAACTCGCTCACCTCGCCGTCTACGGGGGAGTAGATGTCACTGACCGACTTGGTGGACTCGACCTCGCCGCACGGCTCGCCCGCAGTGACCTTGGTGCCGACAGCTGGCGATGACACGTACACCACGTCGCCCAGCGCGGCCTGCGCATGGTCGGTGATGCCCACGGTCGCGGTGGAGCCGCTGATGGCCACCCACTCGTGCTCGGCCGTGTACTGCAGCTCGTCGGGAACGGACATGTCGGGCCCTCCTATGGGCGGTGAAGTACTTCAGTGATCAATTATGGCGGGCCGGGCTATCCCGCCGCTGGCCTCCGGTAGAACGGCAGCGGGGTGAGCGTGGCGGGCTCGGCGCGGCCGCGGATGTCGATGGCCAGCCGGCCAGCGGGGGTGCCGTCCTGGCCGCCGGCCGCCTGCTGGGCTACCTGCGGGTCAACGTAGGCCATCGCGATTGGCGCGCCCAGTGTGGGGGAGGGGGCGCCGCTGGTCACCTCACCGCAGCCGGTCCCGTCCCAGAGCACCCGGTAGCCATGGCGCGGCACCCGGCGGGTCTGGCTGGTCAGGCCGACCAGCGTCCGCTGCGGCCGCGCCGTGGCCCGCCGGGCCAGCGCGGCCCGGCCGACGAAGTCGCCGGGCT
This sequence comes from Streptosporangiaceae bacterium, assembly GCA_052143655.1. GTDB lineage: Bacteria > Actinomycetota > Actinomycetes > Streptosporangiales > Streptosporangiaceae > CAVSUR01. The sequence continues at coordinate 10,355 of JBKQSL010000195.1, forward strand.
TGTCCAGCTTGACCACCCGGCCCAGGCCCGCGTCGTACGGCGTGATGGCAGGGCCGAGCTCGTTGCCGTACAGCGGCATCCCCGCCTCGAGCCGGAGGGTGTCACGCGCGGCCAGCCCGGCCGGCGCCAGCCCGTCGCCCGCGCCCGCCCGCAGCAGCGCGGCCCACACCCGCTCAGCGTGCTCGGGAGCGGTGAAGATCTCGAACCCGTCCTCGCCGGTGTAGCCGGTCCGCGCCAGCAGCGCCGGGCGGGCGGCGACGCTGGCCCGGTAGCTCGCGTAGTACCGCACCTCATCCAGGCTGGCATCGGCGAGCGGGGTCAGGATGCGGGCGGCGAGCGGTCCCTGGATCGCGATCAGAGCGTAGTCCGCGGTCTGGTCGGTGACTTTCGCGTCCCGGCCGTCCGCGCGCTCGCGCAGCGCGTTGAACACCTCCTCGGTGTTAGCCGCATTCGCGACGACCATGTACTCGGCGTCAGCGAGCCGGTAGACGATCAGGTCGTCCAGCACGCCGCCGTCCTCGGCGCAGATCATGGTGTAGCGGGCCCGTCCTGGGTGCACCGCCGACAGCTGGCCGACGAGCGCGTAGTCGAGCGCGGCCGCGGCTTCGGGGCCGGTCACCGACAGCTCGCCCATGTGCGACAGGTCGAACAGGCCCGCTGAGCTGCGGACCGCCTGGTGCTCGGCCGTCTCGCTGCGGTAGCGCAGCGGCATCAGCCAGCCGGCGAAGTCGGTCAGCGTGGCGCCAAGCTCGGCGTGCACGGCGGTCAGCGGCGTATGCCGCGGGGCGGAAGATCTCGGATCTGTCACGGTGTGCACTCCTGGAGGGGACGTCGCTGGCCCAGCCCAGCCTATCGAGCAGGCACCCGGGCGCAGCAGATCCCATTCCCGGTCGCTATGGCGCCGAACATCGTTCTGGTCCGCTGCGATCGGCGCCTCCCCGCGCTGCCGCGGCTATTCCAGGTCGCCGGCCGTCGGGCGGCCGGCGCGGCGCGGGCCCGCCTGATGGCCAGGCGGGCTGCGGCTGTGATATCCGGAGGGCATGGACCTGCTCTCCGACGCTGAGATCACCGCGCGCCTGACCGAGCTTCCCGGCTGGCAGCGAGCGGGCAGCACCATCACTGCCGTCATATCCCGCGCTGACTTCCGCGATTCGCTGCTGTTCGTAGGAGCAGTGGCGTATCTCGCCGAGGCCGCGAACCACCACCCGGACATCCTGATCGAGTGGAACCGGGTCACCCTCACCCTGTCCACCCATTCGGCGGGCGGCCTGACCGCGGCCGACTTCGGGCTGGCCGCGAAGATCAGCCAGCTGAGCTGACGGCGCCTGCCGCCAGGCGCCGAACCCGGACGGGCGGCCCGCCCGCCCTGCCAGGCGATGCCCGGCAGGCGACGGCCGGGCCGCGGCATCGTCGCGCCCGGCACCTTCGCCTGCGGGCGGCGCCGCGCCCCCGAGTGCCGCCGCCCGCAGAACGAAGACCCCACTGCCGCTTGTTGCGACCCTCGTCAGCGCACAGCGCAGCCCGGCACAGGCCGGCCAGTCGTCGTGCGTCCTGGTGTTCCGCCAGGGATCACCAGGCCCCCAGAGACGAGGGTTCCCCTCCGCTTCGCGCGGCTCCCCGTACCCACTCGATGCTGTCCTCAGGCCCGGTTACCGGGCTCTTCGCACCGCGTGGGGTTCTAGTTATACACGCTGTGTATCTGACATGACGGTGCGTTACGAGATTGAGGTCAGCGTCTTTCCGGTGCCGCGAATCTCGGCGTCAGCGTGCCCGATCGCGGTCCCACGCTGACCGCTGCGAAGTGCTCGTGAAGGCCAGTGTGAACCGCGCTCAGCGCGCGGCGCAGGCTCAGCGCACGGCGGTCCCGGCCGAGGGCTGCTGACAGTCCAGGTCCTCCCGGCCGGGATCCGCGGAGCCGGGGCCGTCATCTTCGCCGGCCTGGTGTTCCTGCCCGGGCCGTGACTGGCGGCCGGCCGGCGAGCCGGTGAGCAGGGCCACGGCAACCGGCGGCCGGACTCCGCCGACCCGCACGACCGTGCAGGCCATCGGAGCTCCGGCCACGGCCAGCAGCAGCCAGTCGTCGGCCCGGTCCGAGATCGTGACCGGAACGCCGGCGGCCACCCCGGCCATCGCCATGCACGCGCCGATCGCCCGGGCCCTGGCAGCAACGACATCATCCGGCTCACCCAGGAAATGGCTCAGCATCTGCGCCCGGGCCGAGGTCACCAGCGAATCCGCCGGGCCGGCCCGGCGACCAGCCGGGACGGCGGCGGACCAACTGGCCGCCGCGGAGCCAGCCGGCTGCACCCGCAGCGCAAGCCCGGCGAGCGGATCCGGGCGGGCCGCGGCCTGCTGTCCGGCTGCCTGGCCTGCGGCTGCAGCCTCTGTCTCGGCGGCTGCAGCCTCGGTCCCGGCCTGCGGTCTGGCCGGGTCCGGGCCAGGCGGCGCCGCGGCCCGGTGGTCGCGGCTGATCGTGACCCGCAGGCCAGGATCGAGGCCGAAGCCGATGCCGGCCCGCTCCAGGTACACCGCCAGCAGCGCGGACGGCCACGCGCCCGCCCGCGGCAGCGGCCCCACGTCGCGCAGCCGGACGGCGTGCCAGCTGACCGCCGGCGCGCCCGACTCGTCCACCGCCGTCACGTCCCATGCCTGCCCGGCCAGGCCGAGGGCGCTGTCGCCATGCGCTGGGCCGCAACCCGTCACGCCGGGAACTGTCGCGGCGCTCGCCGCAGGCCGCGGGACCAGCGGGCCCGGATCGGCAGTGGCGACGGCGCGGATCTGCACAGGCCCGCTGGCCGGCATCCCGCTCCAGGTCACCGACTCGCAGCCGGCCAGCACCACCCTGCGGTGCGGGACGCAGGCATGCAGGACATGGACGGTCGCGTCGAGCAGTCCGGGGCTGCCCAGGATCAGTGCCTCGCCGCCCTGCCGTTCCGCGCCGCCCTGTCCCGGGCTGCCCGGCCATTCCCGGGAACGCGGGCCGGAGGCGAACCACGGCTGGTCGTCCGGGCCGCGTGCGATGGCCTGGCACGATCGCGCGGTGACCTGAGTGATGGCCGCGATCCGCCGGAACCTGCCGGAAGCCTGGCAGAGCGGCCCGTAGAGCTCGGCGCCGTCGAGTTCCGGGCCGTCCGGCTCGGGACCGCCGGGTTCCGGGCCATCGCGACCGGCGCCGCTGAGTTCACTGCCGTCGAGGCCGACTGCGTCGGCCCGGCCGGCATCAGAGAACGTCGCACGGCAGTGCACCAGGCCGAACTCGCTCTCCGCGCAGCGCAGTACGGCCGAGACCGCGTCGCCGACCAGCACGGCACCGATGCGCAGGACGGCCTGGCCGCCGAGATTCCCGGCCGGGATCACCACCGGCGCGTGCATGGACACCGCGGTTGCACCGCGCAGCGGGCGCCCCGCCAGCGCGGTGGCCACCTGCGCCATCGCCTCCAGGGCCATGGACGGCGGCAGCACCGGCAGTCCGTCTGCCCGGTAATCAGCCAGGTACGGGTCGGTGCGCAGCGACAGCCGCGCCTCGCAGACCAGCTCGACGCCGGGATAGTGCGCCAGGATGACCTCGCAGAACCTTCCTTGCGGGCTCCCCGGTGCCGCCGCGCTGATCACAGCCGGGGCCGGCGCCCCGATCCGGCCGTGCACCGCGAGCCGCCCCGGCAGGCCGGGTGAGCCGAGCACCTTGAGCAGCAGCCGTGAGCCCTCGCCGACGGTGACCGGCTCGATTCCCGGCCGCGGCCCCGAACCCGCTGCCCGCGCCGCCGCCACCCCGGCGTCCGCCGGGCGGCCAGCAGCCGGCTGCCCGTCCGCCGGGCGGCCACCGGCCGGACTGGCCGCCGCGGCCGCGCTGCCCGGCTCGCGCCACGGCGGCCAGTCGACGTGCAGTGCCCGGCAGCCGGGAATGCCCGCGGCGATCCGCGCCGCCTGCTCGGCGGCGGATCCGCTGAGCACCGCGGCCAGCCCGGCACCGGCCAGCCCGTAACGGCCCGCGGCCGAGCCGAACGTCATGATGAATCGCAGCCGGGTCGCGTCTACGGCGCTCAGCAGCTGGCCGAGCGCGGCCGCCTGCGCGGTAACCGGCCCGTGCACGGCGTCATGATCCAGGTCGGCGACGAGCCCTGCTCCGGCCGGGTCGCGCACCGCATGCCCGATCGCGGTTACCCGGCCGAACTCCTGCTCGATCCGCCGCACCGCCGTGTCGATCGCGGCCGCGCTGGCCATGTCGGCAGTAGCGCAGCTGACCACCGCGCCCCCGGCGCGCAGCCGGTCCAGTCCGCCGGTGAGCTGGCCGTCGTCGTCCCCGGCCGCGCCCAGCACGGCCACCGGCACGCCGCAGCAGGCGAGCGCCTGGACCAGCGCCAGCGTCGGCGCGGCCGGACCGCGGCCGACCAGCGCGACATCGCCGGCGCCGATCGGGACAGCGGCCCGGCCCGGCGTCTGTGTCACCGTCATCACCGGCTCGTGCACCCGCCCGACCGGGTCGACGACCAGCTCGCGGAACTCCCCGGGCTCGGCGACCGCCAGCCGGCGCGCCGCCCGCAGCCCGTCCGGGCTGGCCGGCACGCGCAGCACCGTGATGCCGAGATCCGGATGCTCGGCGTGCAGGCTCGCCCACAGGCCGGTCAGCCCGCAGTGGTGGGTGACCACGACCAGTCTCCCGACCCCGGCCGCCGCCCGGGCCGCGGCCACCGCGCCTGTGCACGCGCCGGCACCAGCCGGGTCGCCGATGATCGCCAGCACCCGGTCAGCTCCCGGATCATCACGGAAGACCGCACGGGCTTCCAGCCCGAACGACAGTCGCCCGCTGACTCGCACCCGCCACGGCCCGCCGTCACCGGGGCGGACCCGGCGCCGCGGGGCCCGCAGCTCTTCGGCGAAGCAGCGGATCCACGGCCCTGCCCCGGCAACCGGGTCATCACGCCAGGCCCCGGTTCCCGTCCCAGACCGCCCGGCCGTGATGCCAGGTCCCGGGGTCCCGGCAGCCAGGGGAGCCGGGGCGCTATCCGCCAGGGCGCCGGGCGCCGGGGGAGCGGACGCCGGGGGAGCGGACGCCGGGGGAGCGGAGACACCGGGAGGCTCCGCGCGCCCGACGGGACCCGCATGGCCGCGGGGGGCCGCGGGCAGCACGCGCACGTGACCCCCGCCGCCCTGGATCGCGCCGCCCTGGATCGCGCCGCCCTGGATCGCGCTGGCCGGAGCGGGAACGGCAGCCGACCCGGCCGTGACTGGCGTGGCGGCGAATGACCCGGTGGCCGGCCCGCGTGAAGCTACGATCCCGGCGGAGGAAACTGCACCCGCTGAACAGACCGCACCGGGTGCGGTGCCCGCGCGGCCGACAGCCGGCTCGCTGCCAGCTGGCCCGCCGACAGCTGGCTCACTGGCGGGCGGCCCGGGTGGCGGAAGCTGGCACGGATTGGTGATGAACACCTGATCACGCCAGATGTCGATCGGCCGGGCGGGTCGGCCCTCGGCCAGCGGCGCGGGGTCGGCCAGCGCCCCGGCCGCAAACAGGGCCGCGGCCACCCGCGCCACATCCCGGCCGCTGCCGGGACCCGCGCCCAGGCTGACGCCTGGCACCTTGCCGTCTCGGGCGGCTGCCGCGACTAGCGCCCGTCCCGGGCCGGTCTCCAGCAGGACGGTGGCGCCGACTGCCCCGGCCGCCAGCGCCCGCCGCGCCGGGGCGCTCGGCACCTCGCCGGCGGTGGCCAGCTCGGCGGCGAGCAGGTCGGCGATCTCTATTCCGGACGCCAGCTCGCGGCCCGTGCACACGGAGATCAGCCGCCGCCAGGGCGAGCGCAGCGTCAGCTCGCCCACCGCGGTCCGCAGCAGCTCTGCCGGGTCACCCGGCTGCACGGCCGCAGCCGGGTGACCGGCATCCAGCCCGGGCGCGCCGGGGCCCGACGCCGCCCGGCCGCGCAGCAGCGCAGCGCGCAGCCCGGCCAGCCTGACGGCGTCCTGCTCGCTGATCGCCCCCGCCCAGACCAGGCCGGCCAAGTGCCCAAGCCCGTGCGCGACCGCGGCGGTGGGCCGGACGCCGAGCCGGTCCAGCCAGCTCAGCACGGCCAGCGAGGCCTGCAGCGCCTGCGGGTCCGCCGCGGCCGGGTTCTTGTCGGACAGCAGCAGCGTTACCCGGCCGTCGGCGCCGTCCGCGGCGCAGATGCCAGGCCGCACGGTGACCAGGCCTGCAGGCAGCCGGGGCAGCAGCGTCCTCGCCTCGGCAGCGAGCCGGGCGAGCTGCTCCTGCCTGCTTGCGACGAGGGCGACCCGGGCCTGACCCTGCGCCGCCGCGGTCCGCGCCAGGTGGCACGACAGGTCCTGAAGCTCCGCGTCGGACAGCCACGGCGCCACGGCGGCGAGCCGGGTCAGCAGGCCTGCCAGCGTCTCGCGGTCCGGGCCGTGCAGCAGGAACACGGTGCTGTCGCCGGGCGCCGCACCGGCCGGGCCGGCCGGGTCACGGACCGCGGCGGCCGCGGCGGGCCGCCCGGCCGGGACAGCGGGGCGGGCCCGCTTCGGGCTGGTCGTCTGCTCGCCCTGCAGGACCACGTGCACGTGGCTGCCGCCCTGGTCCATCGTGCTGACCCCGGCCAGCCGGGGACCGGCCGGCCACGGTGTGGCAACGGCAGGCAGGTGCAGCCGGCCGTCGCTGTCGCGCGCCAGCGGATGCGGCTCGCTGACCCCGGTGGTCGGCGGGATGACCCCGGTGCTCAGCGCGAGCACCGTCTTGATCAGGCCGGCGGCGCCGGACGCCGCCCGGGCATGCCCGATGTTGGCCGTCACCGAGCCCAGGGCCGCCCGGTTGCGGGCCCCGGCGCGCAGCTGGGCGAGCGCGGCCAGTTCCGCCTCGTCCGCGCTTGCGGTGGCGCCGCCGTATCCCTCGATGAGCGCCACGTCGGCCGGGTCGGCCCCGGCCCGCTCGTAGGCCCGGCGCAGGGCCAGCAGCTGGGCCTGCGCCGCCGCGGCGACCACCGACCCGGCGGACTTGCCCTGGCCTTGCATGCTGCTCTCGTCCTGGCCTGCCGCCGCGACGCCCCAGCCGGCGATCGTCGCGTAGGCCGGCAGCCCGGCGGCGCGGGCGTCGGCGGCGCGCATCAGCAGGAGCACCCCGCAGCCCTCGCCAGGCAGCAGGCCGGTGGGATTCCGGTCGTAGATGCGCATCGCGCCGGCGGCCAGCCGCCCGGCCTTGGCCAGGCCGACCAGTTCCAGCGGGTCGAGGCTGAGGTCGACCCCGCCGGCCAGAGCCATGTCCAGGTCGCCTGCCGCGAGGGCCGCGCAGCCGGCCGTGACCGCCAGCAGCGACGAGGCGCCCGCCCCGTCGATGGCCTGGGCGCCGCCGCGGAAGCCGAAATGCGAGCTGATGCCCGCGGCGATGCCCGCCGGCCGGCCGCCGGCCAGCGTCTGGCCGCCGACCGGCGGGAACGGCGCCAGGTAGCTGGTCCCGGTCCGGCGCAGCACCTCGCGGGCGCAGCCGGCCGGGACCTGGCCGGCTGCCAGCGCCCCGGCGACCGCCTGCCGCACGTAGGGCCAGCGCAGCCGGATGGCCGCGGCCCGGGAGACATCACCGCCGAGGGAGTTGCCGATGAACACGCCGACCCGGTCCCGGTGCAGCCCGGCCCCGCCTGGGCAGCCGGCCGCGGCCAGGGCGCGCGCCGCGGTCTCCAGTGCCAGCCAGTGCGCCGGATCGGCGGCGAGGTACGACTCGGCCGTGACGCCGAATGCCGCCCGGTCGAACTGCCAGCCCTCGATGAGGGCGGCTCGCGTGCTGTAGGTGGCATCGGGCGTGCCGGGATCGGCGCTGTAGTAGTCGGCGAGGCTGACCCGGCACGGCGGCATCCGGCGGAAAGCCCGGCGGCCGGTCATGATGACGTCCAGCAGCGCGGCCGGGTCGTCGGCGTCCGGGAACCGGCAGGCCAGGCCGACGATCGCGATCGGCTGGCCGCCGCGCGGGCTGCCGCCGTCAGTCATGGCCGGTCCCCGCCATCCGGCCGGCCATCCGGCCCGTCATGCACATTCGCTGCATAAATCCGCCGGGCGTACCCCCGCCGCTTTCTCCGGCACAGACCGCACTAAACGGCTTCGCGCGCCAATGACGACCCATTGTTCCCCCGAACCGACGCAATTTCCCCGTATTGCAGCCCCGGATTCCGAGCCGGGCCGCCAGGCCCGCGCGGCTGGCGGCAACGGCCGTGTCTCGGCCTGCTCATACCTGCTGAGCAGCTGTCGAGCCCGCGGCGGGCCGCCGTATCCGAGGCGGCTATGCAGGCCAGGGCCGCGCAAAGCGCAGTCCGCGCGCTCGGGGCGCACAGTCTGGCGGGAATACTCGGGGCTGACTGCCACGCCATTATTCGGGGCTGCGCGGTGCCGGTCAACACAGGCGCCGGACTCTCCGTTTTGCTGGGTAATTCGCATTTTCCGAGGCGACATGCCGGCTTCGCGATAGACCGCGGCGGATTGCCGTTCCTGACGGCTGTCGCGGCGGCCGCGAATGAGCTGCGGGCGTACCCGGGTGTACCCGGGCAGGCGGCCAGGCCGGCGCATCAGGGGTCAGCCCGCCGCGGGCGCTGGCTGCAGCACGAATCCGTGCCAGGCGGTTGCCCGGCTCGCGGCAGGCCGGTTCGGGCAGGCCGGTTCGGGCAGGCCGGCGGCGGCCCGGGCGCGGCTGCGCTATCCTTAGTGCATGCGCTTTACCGGGCTGCTCCTTACCTAGCCGCGCCGACTTCCCACCGTTGGCGCGGCTGCCCCTCGTGACCGAGGGGCATTTTGTTTGGCCCGAACAAATCCAGTCCGGGGCGCAAACCCGGCCGAAGTCAACTCGCGAGGAACCATGAAAGCCGCTCAGAGCGCGGATCCCGCTCCCGGCGCCCAAGCCCCCGCCGGCGCAGCCGGCCCGGCCGGCCAGGCGGCCGCATCTCAGCCGGCCCCGTCGCGGGACGGTGCAGCGCAGCCGGGCGGGCCGCAGCCGGGCGGGCCGGCCCGGGACCGCTGGGACCCGCGCCCGATCCAGGACAAGTGGCTGGCCCGGTGGGAGGCGATGGACCCGTTCCGGGCCAGTGATGACCCTGCCGATCCGCGGCCGCGCACCTATGTCCTGGACATGTTCCCGTATCCCTCCGGTGACCTGCACATGGGCCATGCCGAGGCGTACGCGGTGGCAGACGCGATGGCGCGCTACTACTTCCAGCGCGGGCACAACGTGCTGCACCCGATCGGCTGGGATGCCTTCGGCCTGCCGGCCGAGAACGCTGCGATCAAGGGCAACGCGCACCCGGCCGACTGGACCTACAAGAACATCGAGACCCAGGCGGCCTCGTTCCGCCGCTACGGGCTGTCTTTCGACTGGTCGCGCCGGCTGCACACCTGCGACCCCGAGTACTACCGCTGGACCCAGTGGCTGTTCCTGCGGCTGTATGAGCGGGGGCTGGCCTACCGCGGCGATGGCTACGTGAACTGGTGCCCGCACGACCAGACCGTCCTGGCTAACGAGCAGGTCATTAACGGCAAGTGCGAGCGGTGCGGGACCGAGGTCATCCGCCGGGTGCTGACCCAGTGGTATTTCAAGATCACCGAGTACGCGGACCGGCTGCTGGACGACATGGCACCGCTGGAGGGCAGCTGGCCGGACCGGGTGCTGCTGATGCAGCGCAACTGGATCGGCCGCAGCGCCGGCGCCGAGGTCGCGTTCGAGGTCGAGGGCCGCGATGAGCCGGTGACCGTGTTCACCACCCGGCCGGACACGCTGTACGGGGCGACGTTCTTCGTGGTGGCCGCCGACTCGGCGCTGGCGCAGGAGCTGTGCGCGCCGGAGCAGCGCGAGGCGCTGCGCGCGTACGTCGCCGACGTGCGCAAGCTGACCGACATCGAGCGCCAGTCCGCCGAGCGCGAGAAGACGGGGGTGTTCCTGGGCCGGCATGCGATCAACCCGGTGAACGGGGAGCGGATCGGCATCTGGGCGGCCGACTACGTGCTGCCCGACTACGGCACGGGCGCGATCATGGCGGTTCCCGCGCACGACCAGCGCGACCTGGACTTCGCCCGGAAGTTCGGGCTGCCGGTCCGGGCGGTGGTGCAGACCGGGCTGCCCGACCCGGTGCAGACTGGCGTGGCGACCCCCGGCGATGGGCGGCTGATCAACTCCGGCCCGCTGGACGGGCTGTCGAAGGCGGCGGCCATCGCGGCGGTCACCGAACTGCTGGCGCAGCGCGGTCACGGCCGGGCGGCGGTGAGCTACCGGCTGCGTGACTGGCTGGTGTCGCGGCAGCGGTTCTGGGGCGCGCCGATCCCGATCGTGTACTGCGAGGGATGCGGCGAGGTGCCCGTTCCCGACGAGCAGCTGCCGGTCCTGCTGCCGGACCTGCGCGGCCAGGACCTGGCGCCGAAGGGTGTCTCGCCGCTGGCCGGGGCGCAGGACTGGGTCCATGCCCAGTGCCCCAAGTGCGGCGGCCCGGCTCGCCGGGACACCGACACGATGGACACGTTCGTCGACTCGTCCTGGTATTTCCTGCGGTACTGCTCACCGGGCTTCGAGCACGGCCCGTTCGAGGTCGAGGCGGTGCGCCGCTGGTGCCCGATTGACCTGTACGTCGGCGGCGTCGAGCACGCGATCCTGCACCTGCTGTACAGCCGGTTCTTCACCAAGGTGCTGCATGACATGGGCATGGTCGACTTCACCGAGCCGTTCACCCGGCTGGTCAACCAGGGTCAGGTGATCAACAAGGGCAAGGCGATGTCGAAGTCGCTGGGCAACGGCGTCGACCTGGGCGTGCAGCTGGCCGAGCACGGCGTCGACGCGATCCGGCTGACGATGATCTTCGCCTCGCCGCCGGAAGACGACGTGGACTGGGCCGACACCAATCCCGAGGCGGCCGTCAAGTTCCTGGGCCGGGTGGCGCGGATCGCGGCCGATGCGGGCGCGGCCACCGAGGCCGGGCTGTCCGCGGCCGGCGGCAATGCCGAGCTGCGCCGGGCTACCCACCACACTATTGACGAGGTCACCCGGCTGATTGAGGGCACCCGGCTGAACGTGGCCGTGGCCCGGCTGATGGAACTGGCGAGCGCGGCTCGCCGGTGCATCGACTCGGGTCCGGGCGCCGCCGATCCGGCCGTGCGCGAGGCGGCCGAGACGCTGGCCGTGCTGCTGTCGCTGTTCGCGCCCTACACCGCCGAGGAGTGCTGGGAGCGGCTGGGACGCGAGCCGTCGGTGGCCCTGGCGGGCTGGCCCGCCGCCGACCCGGCTCTGCTGGTACAAGACGAGGTCACCTGCGTCGTGCAAGTGAACGGCAAGGTCCGGGACCGGCTGCAGGTGCCGCCCGGGATCAGCGCGGACGAACTGCGCGAGCTGGCCCTGGCCATGCCGGGAGCCCAGCGCGCCCTGGACGGCCGCGGCGTGCGGACGGTCATCGTGCGCGAGCCGAAGCTGGTCAACTTCGTCCCGGCCTGACGGCGCGGCCCCCGATCATCGCCCGCAGGACTTCCCGTCGGCAGTCCCCGCCGGGCGCGGACAGTCGGGCGCGGTCTCTGCCAGAGCAGTCCCTGCGCGGCTACTTGACCTTGCGCAGCACGGCTACGACCTTGCCGAGGATCTCCGCCTCGTCGCCGGGGATTGGGGTATAGGCCGGGTTATGCGGCATCAGCCAGACGTGACCGTTCGATCGCTTGAACGTCTTCACCGTCGCTTCGCCGTCGATCATCGCGGCGACGATGTCGCTGTTCTCCGCCACCGGCTGCTGCCGGACCACGACCCAGTCCCCGTCCGAGATCGCCGCGTTGATCATCGAGTCGCCGACGACCTTGAGCAGGAACAGGTTGCCCTCGCCGACGAGCTGCTTGGGCAGCGGGAAGATCTCTTCGATTGACTGCTCCGCAAGTATGGGCCCGCCAGCGGCGATCCGCCCGACGAGCGGGACGTAGACGGCCTCCTGCGAGGTGATGTCCATGGCCCCGCTGACCTCGTCGAGCTCAGGCTCAGGGCGCACGGCCGGGTGACCCGGCAGGCGTACCTCGACGGTCCGCGGCCGGCCGGCGTCGCGGCGCAGGTAGCCCTTGCTCTGCAAGGTCGACAGCTGGTAGGAGACGCTGGAAGTGCTTGTCAGCCCGACCGCCTCGCCGATCTCGCGCATGGACGGCGGGTAGCCACGCCGCTGCACCGACTCGCGGATCACCTGCAGCACCTTCCGCTGCCGCCAGGTGAGCACGTGGCTCGGGTCAGGGTGCTCGGGCAGGTCGACGACGACCGACGGGACGCTGCCCTTCGGCTTGCGCCCGGGCTTGCCCCGTGGCCGGGATGCGGCACCATCGGCGCTCGCTGGCGCGGTGCCGCTGGTGCTCTGTACCTTGGCGGGCCCCCGTCCCCCTGTTCCTGAACTGGCGTCGGTCATCTTCGGGCCTCCGGCTCGGTCGTTTGGCTGCAACGTCGACGGTAGCGGTTTCAGTCACCGATCTCAAACATCTGTTCGACAGTGGCGAAAATGTCGGACGCTAGCGATAGAACAGTACCGCATCTGCGTTCGATCGAACGCGTCAACGATAGAACAGAGTTACGATCGAACGAGTATTCGACATACGGGAGGTTCCGATGAGAATGACAAGCGCGGCGCCGGTCCTGACGGAGCCGGCGACGAGCCCGAACTCCCGGATTCAGGCGGGGCGGATTCAGGCGGGGGAGCGGCGCGCCGGCCCGGGCAGGCCGGCCGGGCGGACGGCCACGATCTTGCTGCTGCCGGTGGCAGGTGCACGCCGCGCCGATCCGGCCGGGCAGCCGGAAGACTCGCGACGGCCAGTTCCCGGCCGGGCCCGGGCCTCGGCGGCCCGGATTCCGGCGACCCAGTTCTCCGCAGGGCGCCGTCCCGCGGCCAGGCCGCAGGCCGCGCCGCTGCGGCTGACCAGGCGCGGCCGGGTGCTGCTCGGCCTGCTCGTGACCGCGCTGGCCACGGTGCTGATCACCCTCCTCGCAGCCGGCCCGGCGAGCGGCGTCCCGGCCAGCGGCCACCGGCCGGGACCGGGCGGCTACCGCGGGATGACACAGATCGTCGTCCGCCCTGGCCAGAGCCTGTGGTCGATCGCCTCGGCCGCCGAGCCGGCCGCCGACCCGCGAGTGGTCATCCAGCAGATCCTCAGCGCGAACGCGCTCAGCGGGTACTCCATCCAGGCCGGCCAGCTGCTCTGGGTGCCGAAGGGCTGAGCGGGGCCCGCGACACGCCGGCGGCCCCGCTGATGTCACCGCATTCCCGGTGGCGAGCGGGCCGCCGACGCCGTCCCGGCGGTCACGCCAGCGCGTGTCGCTTGCGCTCGGCGAGGCGGCGGACCACAATATCTAGTAGTTACACCGCTGTAGTTTTGCTAGAAGTTGTGTCCAGTAAGTGCCCCTCCGCGCGCGAAAGGGGGTGATCGCATGTACTGCCCGTACTGCCGGCACGCCGACAGCCGAGTGATCGACAGCCGGACGGCTGAGGACGGTGCGGCGATTCGCCGCCGCCGGTCCTGCCAGAAGTGCGGACGCAGGTTCACCACGCAGGAGATCGTGATCCTGATGGTGGGCAAGCGGAGCGGCGCCACGGAGCCGTTCAGCCGGGACAAGATCGTCCGTGGCGTGCGCCGGGCCTGCCAGGGCCGGCCGGTCACCGAGGATCAGCTGGCGATCCTGGCCCAGCAGGTAGAGGACACGATCCGGTCCAGCGGCAGCGCCGAGGTTCCCTCGCACGAGGTGGGCCTGGCGATCCTCGGCCCGCTGCGGGACCTGGACGAGGTGGCGTACCTGCGGTTCGCCTCGGTGTACCGGGGATTCGAGTCGCTGGCTGACTTCGAGGACGAGATCGCCGCGCTGCGCTCGGAGCGGCTGCGCGAGTGGCAGCCCGCCGAGGCGGAGCTGCAGCGGCTGTCCGGTGCCGGGCTGCCGCCGGGCCAGCCTCCGGCACCGGGCCAGTCCGCGGCACCGGGCCAGCAGCCAGCCGCTGCGGCAGGCGGGCCAGCGAGCGGGGAAACGCCGGCCAGCCGGCGCGAGCAGCACCTGTCCGCCCGCTGAGGGCCGGCAGCGCACATCAACGCATGCACATCATCGGCGGGCCTGGCCGGGCCCGCCACGGGATACACCGTGATTCGCGAAGGGGGAAGGACATGACCGAGACGGCGAGCGGGTCAGCCTCAAAGGGTGCCAAGAGCGCAGGCAGAGCGCTCACGATGCGCCGTATCTACACCACCGAGGGCGTCCATCCGTATGACGAGGTGACCTGGGAGCGCCGCGACGTCATCATGACGAACTGGCGCGACGGCTCGGTCAACTTCGAGCAGCACGGCGTGGAGTTCCCCGACTTCTGGTCGGTCAATGCCGCCAACATCGTGACCACGAAGTACTTCCGCGGCGCCGTCGGCTCGCCGCAGCGCGAGCACAGCCTCAAGCAGCTGGTTGACCGGGTGGTGCGCAGCTACGTCGCCGCGGGCACCGAGCATGGCTACTTCGCCACCCCCGCCGACGCCGAGGTCTTCGAGCACGAGCTGACCCACGCGCTGATTCACCAGGTCTTCAGCTTCAACTCGCCGGTGTGGTTCAACGTCGGCACGGCCTCCCCGCAGCAGGTCTCGGCCTGCCAGCCCTACGACGCGCCGGTCAGCGCCCCGGACGGGCAGGTCCCGATCGGGCGCCTGGTCACCGAGTGTGCCGTGGGCGCCAAGGTCTATGACGCCGCGGGCACCACGCGGATCGTGGCGGTCAAGGCCAACGGCATCAAGGAAGTGCTCCGGCTGCACACCAGCGCGGGCGGCACGCTGGACGTCACCGCCGACCACCAGGTGTGGCGGGCCGCAGACCTGGAGGTGGGCGAGTTCACCGTGGCCGGCTTCCTGCTGCCCGGCGACCACCTGCTGCAGGTCGAGCCGGAGATGGGCGGGACCGACCGCCGGCTGGTGGACGTGACCCGGATCGAGCGGCTGGGCCCGATGGAGGTCTACGACATCCAGACCGAGAGCGGCGAGTACCTGTCCGCCGACCTGCGGGTGCACAACTGCTTCATCCTGGCCGTCGACGACACCATGGACGCGATCCTGGACTGGTACCGCGAGGAGGGCCTGATCTTCAAGGGCGGCTCGGGTGCCGGGGTCAACCTGTCGCGGATCCGGTCCAGCAGGGAACTGCTGTCCTCGGGCGGCACGGCCAGCGGGCCTGTCTCGTTCATGCGCGGCGCGGACGCCTCCGCCGGGACGATCAAGTCCGGCGGCGCGACCCGGCGGGCCGCCAAGATGGTCGTCCTGGACGTCGATCACCCCGACATCGAGGAATTCATCGAGACCAAGGCGCGCGAGGAAGAAAAGGTCCGCGTGCTGCGCGACGCCGGGTTCGACATGGACCTCGGCGGCAAGGACATCGCCAGCGTCCAGTACCAGAACGCCAACAACTCGGTGCGCGTCTCCGACGAGTTCATGCGCGCGGTCGAGGACGGCCGGAAATTCGATCTGGTCGCCCGGCAGACCGGTGCGGCGCTCGAGCAGGTAGACGCGCAGGCCGTGTTCCGCAAGATGGCCCAGGCCGCCTGGGAATGCGCCGACCCGGGCATCCAGTACGACGGCACGATCAACGACTGGCATACCTGCCCGGAATCCGGCCGGATTACCGCGAGTAACCCGTGCTTCCCGGCCGACCAGCGGGTGCTGACCGACCAGGGACTGATCCGGATCGGCGACCTCGTCGGGCGCGCGGCCGCGGGCGAGAAGTTCGCCGTCTACACCAGTGACCTGACGGCGAAGGAGTCGCCCGCCGCGCGCGTCATCGCGACCAGCCCGGCCCGTTACCTGGTCACTGGCACGAACGAGATCGTCGAACTGCGCTTCACGGACGGTTCCCGGCTGCGCTGCACGCCTGGCCACCGGCTGTGGACGTCCAACCGGGGCTGGGTCCACGCCGAAGAGCTCACGCCTGACGACCAGGTCGTCCGCTCGCTGCAGTACGCCGCGCGCGGCTCCGCGGACCTGCGCATCCCCGAGGCGGCGCTGGCTGCCGCCCGCTCGGTGCGCTCGCGCAAGCCGCTGCAGCTGCCGGCGAAGTGGGACGAGGGCTTTGCGCGCTATCTCGGCTGGCTGGTCGGTGACGGCTGCGTGGCCGGCCAGAACGCGGTGACGGCCTACGGCAGTGACGAGGACCGCGCGGAGATCATGCCGCACCACCGCGAACTGCTCGCCAAGATCACCGGGTTCGACGCCAAGCCGAGCGTGCAGGCCAACGGGACCTTGCAGCTGCGGGTCACCCGGGACGCTTTCATTGCCTTCGTCCGCGCGCTGGGCGTCTCGTCCGAGCGTGCTCCCGCCAAGCACGTGCCCGACGCGATCTACGAGGCGCCGGAAGAGGCCCTGATCGGCTTCTTGCAGGGCCTGTTCGACGCCGACGGCTGCGTGGTCAGCCTGCCGAACGGGACCAGGTACGTCGGCCTCGGCAGCCGCTCGGAGGAACTGCTGCTCGGAGTGCAGGAACTGCTCGGCTCGCTCGGCATCGCCAGCCGTATCTACCGGACGGGCACCAAGGAGATCGGCTTCACCTGCACCCGCAAGGACGGCTCGGAAGCTGCCTGCGGCTCAGACGGGCCCAGCTTCGATCTGCGGATCACCGGCCGGTCGCTGCGCGAGTTCGGCGCCCGGATCGGCTTCAGCCTGACCTCCAAGGCGCGCAAGCTGCTCAACGTCGTCGCATCCACGACGGCATACAGCAAGGACGAGACCGTGCGCCTGGTGTCCCGCGAGTCCCGCGGGTTCGAGACCACCTACAACCTCACCGAGCCGCGCAACCACTCTTACATCGTCAGCGGGATCGTGGTCGCAAACTGCAGTGAGTACGTCCACCTCGACAACTCATCGTGCAACCTCGCCAGCATCAACCTGCTCAAATTCCTGCGCCCCGATGACACGTTCGACGTGGACAAGTTCATCAAGGTCACCGAGCTGGTCATCACGGCGATGGACATCTCCATCTGCTTCGCCGACTTCCCGACCGAGAAGATCGCCGCTACCACCCGGGCCTACCGTCAGCTCGGGATCGGCTACGCCAACCTCGGCGCGCTGCTGATGGCGACCGGGCACGCCTACGACTCGGCGGGCGGCCGGGCCATCGCCGCCGCCATCACCTCGGCGATGACCGGCACCGCCTACCGCCGCAGCGCGGAACTGGCCGCGGTGGTCGGGCCCTACGACGGCTACGCGCGGAACGAGTCAGCGCACAAGCGGGTCATGGCCAAGCACGCCGCCGCGTGCAACGAGGTCCGCACCCTCGGTGGCATGGACGAGCAGATCCTCGCCGC
>JBKQSL010000196.1:0-17344 GCA_052143655.1 Streptosporangiaceae bacterium
CGCCGCCACGCCTCCGCAAACTGTCAGACCCCCGTGCCATCATCAGTCCCAGAAGGCAGAACACCCCCGATCACCACACCCGGAAACGGATCAGCAACGCGAGGTGCAGTGTGAAGCCAGATCGTTCGAGTAGCCGGTGAGCACGGCGTCGATGACGGGCTGCTGCCATTTTTCGATGGTCTTGGCGAGGGCAGTGACCTCGGGGATGTCCTCGTGGTCGGCGCACCACAGGCAGAAGCTGGCGAGCCTGTCGCGTACCGCGCTGGGGGCCGGGGGGACATGCGTCTTGGCGGCGCGCAGGGCGAGCAGGTCGCGCAGGTGCTCCTTGGCGATCCAGACGGCGGCGATCTGCTGGCCGTCGCCGTCGCCGTCGAGCACGTCGATGATGTTATCCAGGTGGCCTGGTGCGAGGGTCTCGATGTTGCAGCGGAGCATGTAGTGCAGCGGGCGGGGCAGGCCGGTTTCCTCGCGGGGGTGCTCGGTGCGGCAGGCCAGCCGCCGGAACGCCTCGTCTATTTTGCTGTTGGCGAGCTTGACCAGGTGGAAGGCGTCGGCGATGAGGGTCAGGCCGGCCAGGGCGCCGGAGCGGCAGGTGGCGGACAGGTCCATGGCCAGGTAGCGCAGCCGCCCGGCGCGGGCGGCGAGCAGGTCTTTTTCGGCGGCGGCGGTGCGGCCTTCGGCCAGGCCGATGCTGCCGCCGGTGCCCAGGTCCGCCAGGTGGGTGAGCCACTGGGAGCGGGTCTGGGACGGCTCGCCGGTTTCCGGGTCGGTGGTGGTGGCGGGGGCGCCGCGGCGGAACTCATCGATCCCGGCGGCCTCGCCCAGGTCCGGGTCGGCGTCCAGGTCAGCCAGCTGCTCGCCGGCGCAGGCGGTGAAGGCGCGGGCTGCGGTGCGCTCGGACACGCCGTAGCGCCGCGCCGCCGCGGCGGCCGGCATCAGGTCATCGCCGGCGGCCTCGCGGAGGCGGGTGCGCAGCCGGCCGGTCAGCCGGGCCCGGGCCGGGACGGCGGGCAGCGCCTCGGTGAAGCTGACTCGCGCGCAGCCGGGGTTGTCGCAGTACCAGCTGTTCTTGCGCCAGCGCAGCAGGATCTGCCGGTCCCAGACGTCGCGGGGCGCGGTGGTGACCCGGTCCTTGACCCGCGCCGCCGTCACGCCGCAGTCCGGGCAGCGCCGGGCTGCGTCCCGGGCCGGGTCGGTGACCACGTCGGTGACCGTCCAGCCGTCCTCGGTCACCGTCACCGCTGTAACCAGCAGCCCGTCCAGCCCGGGCAGCGCCGTTGCCGTCGCGCAGGACGCTGCGCAGCCGGCCGGCGCGGGTTGCGCGGGCCGCGGGCAGCCGGTAGCGTCCACGGGAGGCGGTTCCTATTGCGGATTCCTGTTTCTTGGTCGGAACGAGAATCCCTGGGAGCCGCCTTCTTGTCTGCCCGTTTATGTAATTCACACCCTAAATTGTGGATATGTGGACAAGCTCCCTTCCGTGCGGCCGGAACAGGCATGAAACTCCGCATAAGCCAGGGCCGCTCAAGTGGTGCGAAAGAACAGCGCGGCTGACACCGGAAGCCGCGGGGCGGGACCGTTATCAGGAATAACGCCCCACCCGCGCTGCGTCCGGCCGGGATGGGCCGGGATGAGGGATGACCGCCCGGATACACCCGCCAGGCCCGCCGGAGAACCCGCCGCCGGCCGTCACGGGCAGTAGCCAGGGCGCCGTAGCGGACAACGCGCTCAGGCCGCCCCGCTGACCGTAGCGCCGCCAGCGGCATCCCGGTTAAGTACGGAGACCCAAAACCTCAATGGCGATCATCATCGCCGACGCCCTGGCAGTCTATTCGGGCAACGACCAGGCGCAGGCATTGCTCATGCTGTCGATGCTGACCGGCGTGGTGATGCTCGCGGCCGACTTCCTGCGGCTCGGGTCGATGCCGCGGTTCGTGTCCCACTGGCAGTCTGTCGCCGTGGGACTGGTGACGATCGCGCTAAGAACGGCTACAGCCGCCGCCTGGGCTGGGTTCCCAGCGCGAGTCCTGTGCCTGGGAAGTGATCCCCACCCGCAGGCTTCGTGACGCGGGCGTTTTCCTCGCGGCCCGCCGAGAACTGCGGTGCCGGTTGACGAATATGCCGGAGCGCAGGAAGGCTGCGATGTCGCTCGCCGCCTTCCCGCCCGCGCCGCTGCGGGCGCGGTGTCCGTGCCGCTGGCCTCGGGCCGGCCCCGGTCGGTCCAGGCAGAGCATTACTCCCACTATTCCGTCTCCCCTCGCCCGTGCCGTCGCGCAAGTACGGATGACAAGGGACGCTTTCCCGTGCGGGCACCCCCGGCTTCCCACAGCCAACCCGAACAGTGCCCGCTGTGCCATCCCCGGACTCGTGGGTGGGTAGGAGGCTGCGGGCGGCCCTAGATTTCGCTATCGCATGCAATGGCCCGGCGGACAGGCGCAGAGCGCGGCAGAAACCGGCGCGGGCAGAACGGCACGGCCAGGACAGGCAGGACAGCGATGGCGCTCGCTTCGACCCAGGCGACAACGCATGTCACCACCCCGTCCGGCCGCGTGATCCCGGTACCTGTCGGCAGCCGCCTGGTGTTCGGCCGGGGCCCTGATGCGGATCTGGTGATCCCGTCGGGACGCGGCATGTCCCGGCGGGCCGGTGCCATCAGTGCGGTAGCGGGCGGTGCCTGGGTGGCCAACATCAGCTGCACTCATGCGCTGTACGCCGAGGGCGACGGGTACCGGATACGGCTGCCGCGGATGGATCAGGTGAGCGGGCAGGCCGAGCCGTCGGGCGGCTGGTTTGTCCGCCATGGCACGGCAGTGGTCGGCTCGCGCGCCATGCTCGACGAGGGCCAGCCGCTGCGCTTGGTCGTCAGCGCCGGGCCGGACGGCGCTGACGTGGATGCCCCGCGCAGGCAGGCGGGCGGCGATGCGACCCTGCTGCCGCTCTACCTGGACCCGAATACCAAGCTTTTCCTGGTGGCGCTGATGTGGTGCCGGCCCTGGCTGATTGATCCGGGGCGCGGCACGCCGCTGCCGCGGACACCGGAGATCGCTCGGGCCGCGCTGGAGGTGACCGACGCCCATCGCGAGATCGAGACGTTCGACAATGACCCCGCTTTCCGCGATCGGCTGTCGGCTCGCGTAGGCGAGCACCTCAAGGTGCTGCGCCGCAAGATCGGCGAGCGCGGGCTGGTGCGGCCAGGAATACGGCTGTCCGACGAGGTCGCTGTCGGAGCGCTGATCGAGAACGGGACAGTCGCGGCCGAAGACCTCGCCCACCTCACTGACCCGGCGTGGTGCTCCCGCCAGGAGGATCTGTGGTGGACCCAGGTGGTCTGACCGGCTGTCCGGGCGGCCCGTGGCCGCCGGGGGG
Organism: Streptosporangiaceae bacterium; assembly: GCA_052143655.1. Lineage (GTDB taxonomy): Bacteria > Actinomycetota > Actinomycetes > Streptosporangiales > Streptosporangiaceae > CAVSUR01. The sequence goes on from JBKQSL010000196.1 coordinate 3,364, forward strand.
TCCACGCCGTCGGCGGCTGACCGTGAAGCTGGCCACCACCGTGGCACGGCCTGGCCCGGTGACCGTCATACGGTAGGTCCCTACGGGCAGCGGGCCAGGGAAGAACTCGTGGTCCTGGTTGATCGCATAGCTGAAGGTGCCCCTGCCGTCCGCGATGGGGTGCTCGGGCGGGGTAGGCACGCCCGCCAGCGTCAGCGCCACCGGGTGCTCGGGAAGCCAGCCAGCGCCGTGCACCACGAACACCGTGTCGGGGTCGCCTTCCCGCTGGCTCATGACGAGCTGCGGCTTCCCAGCCGGGCGCACCGGCGGCGGGTCACCCTGCGCCGCCTGCGACGCGGCGGCTGCGGGCCGTTGCAGGTGTCCGGCGACAGCGGCGCCGATGGCCGCGCCCGCAGCTATCAGGGCAATTGCCGCCGTGGCCGATGCAACCGCGAGGGCGAAAATGCGCCTAGGCGCGCTGCCCGTCCCGGCCGCGGCGGCACCCGCGCGCGCCCGGCGCGGCCAGGGCCGCTTCCGCCCCGCCGCGCGGCGGCCGGCGGACTTGCGCGGCGGGACCAGGGCCGCCTGCGAGCCAAACGTCATGTCCTCGTCGCCATAATCGGCCAGCTCCGCGGCCGGCGTCGGATCGCGCCGGTACTCCGCGATCAGTGCCAGAGCCGGGCCGGGAAGCGACGCGGGGCCGAGCTCGCGGCCGCTGGCATCCTGGCTGATGCCGGGCGCGAGATAAGACAGGACCGACGACGATGTCGGGCGCTTGAGGGGATCACGCTGCATGCATGCCACCACCACCTCGGCCAGGTCGCCGGGAAGACCGCTCAGGTCCGGTGGCTCGGTTGCGAGCCGTACCAGCACATCCATGACCGTCTCGGCCTGATAGGGAGCGTGGCCAGTGGCGGCGAAAACCATGGTGGCGCCTAGCGAGAAGACGTCGCTGGCCATACTCGCCTTCCGGGTGTCCCTGGCCTGCTCGGGCGCCATGTAAGCCGGGGTGCCGACCGCGCCGCGGGTCACCGTGAGCTGGATCCGCTCCACGGCCCTGGCCACACCGAAATCGATGACCCGCGGGCCGTCCGGGGAGACAAGGACATTCGACGGCTTGAGGTCCCGGTGCACCAGCCCGGCATTGTGGATCGACTCCAGCGCCTCGGCGCAGCCCGCTGCCAGCCACCGGACGGCCGGCCCGGGCAGCGGGCCGCACGCTTTCACCAGCCTGCTCAGAGTCGGCGCGGGAACGTACGCGGTAGCCAGCCACGGCACATCAGCCTCGGGGTCAGCCGCCACGACTGCGGCGGTGAAGGCCCCGCTGACCCGCCGGGCAGCCGCCACCTCCTGGGCGAAGCGGGTGCGGAAATCGGGCTCGTCAGCGAGCTCGATCCTGATTGTCTTGACCGCCACCAGCCTGCCCGCTGGCGTGCGGCCCAGGTAGACCCGGCCCATCGCGCCGGTGCCCAGCCGGCCGATCAGCGCGTAGCCGCCTATCCGCTCCGGATCCCAGCGGCGCAAAGGTTCCACTAGCTGGCGCGACACAATAAAGATCTCCTCAGTCGGCTCGCCGTATGCCCGGCACCTTCACGGCCGTCTGGGCTTCGGGATCGGCCAAGCGGGCTGGCCTAGAACAGGCCCGGTATCAGGGCCGCGGTGCGATTCCGGTAGCTGCGATAGAGCGGCAGCACCCGCAGCAGCACCTGCTCCTCCTGCAGCACGCGGTAGGCCTGCAGCACGCAGAATGCCAGCCAGATGCCGAATGCCGCCGCCGTGCCTGCGGCAACGGCAATCCCGAGCGAGGACGCGATCTCCCCGGCATAAAGGGGGTGCCGGATCCATCTGTACGGACCCCGGTCGACTAGCTCGCGCGCTTGCGCGAACACCGACAGGTTGCGGCCCAGGTACCGCAGTGAGCATGCCGACCATGCCGTGCCCGCCACCAGCAGGCCGTCGGCGGCGTACTGGCGGACCGCTCCTGGCGGCGTGCTGTGCAGCAGCGGGATCACGAACGGGGTCATCGTGGCCGCCACTGCGGCAGTGCGCGCGATGATCGAGCCGGTCGTGGCGATGGCCGGTCCACGCCGCAGGTAACACCAGATGACCAGCGCATAGAAGGCACAGACCGGCAGCGTGCCGAGCTGTCGCAGAGCACCTGCGCCACCGGCGCCATGGGTCAGCGCGGTCAGGTCGAGTGTCAGCATCAGCGCCGCTGCGGGCACCATGACCAGCTTGCCGAAATCTGCACGAACCAGGCTCGAAAGGGTAGCCATCTATTCCTACTTCCCGAGCAGTGAATGGGCGATGCTGATCGCACCAGGCCCGATGATGATCACGAAGAGCGCAGGAAACAGGCAGAAGATCAGCGGAAAGAGGATCTTGATCGGCACCTTCTGTGCTTTCTCCTCGGCCCGCTGGCGGCGCCGAAGCCGCATCTGGGCAGCCTGCTCGCGCAAGACCGCGGCAACGGAGATGCCCAGCTCGCCCGCCTGCACCAGAGCCGAGACGAACGCGCGCAACTCCGGGATGGTGGTGCGGGCGGCCATCGCGCGCAGCGCCTGGCTGCGGGACGCGCCGATCTGCATCTCTTGCAGTGCGCGGGTGAACTCCGCAGCCAGCGGGCCACGCGTGTTCCGTGCCACCTGTCCGAGAGCCGCGTCGAATCCGAGCCCGGCCTCCACGCATACCGTGAGCATGTCCAGCGCATCCGGCAAGAGCGCCTGGATCCGGGCCTGCCGCTTCGTGCTCGCGTTGTACAGCAGGATATCGGGCAGGAAAAAGCCGGCGACGAGGCCGGCGCCCGCGAACACGATGAGCAGGCCGGGACTGTGCAGCCCGCACAGGGCGCCGAGCGCGCCCAGCACCAGGAGTCCCAGCCCCTTGGCCGCGAGGATCCGATCCGGGGTCCACGTCCTCGGATTGCCGGCGACGTCCAGCCTCCGCTGCAGCGTTCCGGTGACTCCGGAAGGAGACAGGCGGACAGCCAGTTCCCGGACCCACCCAGGCAGCGCAGCGAGCGCATCGGGCGCCTGCGGTGCGGCTGGCGGAGCGTGCCGCGCATAACGCTGCTCGATTGCGGCCAGGGCACCCGCGACCCCGTGGCGGCCGGATCGGGTCGGCCGCGCCGCCGTCACGACGAGCGCAATCGCCAGCGTGAACGAGGCCAGCCCGCCGGCAAGCAGGACGCTATCTGCCATCTCAGGCCTCCACTTTGATCAGCACGCGCATCCACACCGCGCCCAGCACGAGCAGCACAGCGGCGCCAGCCAGCATGAACAGCCCGAAGGCCGTGGTGTAAAGGGGACGCACGTAACTCCGGTCACTCACCAGCAGCCAGCCGCCGACCAGCACGGGCAACGCGACCAGGATGTATGCGGACAGCCGTCCCTCCGCGCTGAGCCCGCGCACGTGGCGGCGCAGAGACGCCCGGTCGCGCATCGTGCCGACGGTGGTGCCAAGCACCTCCGCCAGGTTGCCGCCGACCTCGCGCTGGATACGGATCGCCATGACCGTCCACCGCAGATCTGCCGAATCCATCCGATTCGCCACGCCGTCTAGCGCTGCTTGCAGGTCGACGCCGACCCTGGTCTCGGCCAGCGCCCGGGAGAACTCGCCGGCCGCGGGCTGGGTGTTCTCACGCACCACCGATGCCAGCGCCTGGGGCAGCGAGAAACCAGCCTTCAGCGACCCCGCGATGAGCTGGAGCAGGTCCGGCAACTGGTCACGGAAAGCGGCCCGCCGACGGCCAATCCTGATGCTCAGGGCAGACCGCATGCCCAGCCAGCCGACCGGGACGCCGACCAGGATGCCGGCCAGGATGCTGCCTGCCAGCGCGGTCACCACGGCGGTCAGCACTACGCAGGCGCAGGTGCCCAGCAGCGCCCATTCAGCGGGCGTCCGCGCGATCCCCGCGAGCTCCAGCCGCGCTGCGAGCCGCTGCTCAGCTTTGCTAGACCGCAGCAGCCGCGCCACCCAGGCGACAGCGGTCCTGGCCACCTTTCCCTCGGCGTCAGCCGCAGCGGCCACGTGCCGCGGGCCATATCGCTCGATCTGACCCAGCAGGTCGATCTTCCGGTGACCCCGGCCCAGCGAGCCGATCAGCAGCAGCGCCAATACCAGCAGCGCCGCAAAGACGGCGGCCAGCACCGCGACCAGCGACCAGGACCACCGCAAGTCCAGGGCAGCGCTGTCCGGATGCGCTGCCCTGGCGTTCAGCGCCGCCACGACGCCGCGCAGTACCCCGGTTCGCGTCCCGCTCACTGGCCGTACCCCGCAAAGCCGAAGACCCCTGCCGGAACGCGGATGCCGCGATCGGCCAGGGTGTCCAGGAAGCGGGGGCGCAGGCCGGTGCCGCGCAGCACGCCCCGGTACCTGCCGTGCTCGTCCACTCCGGCGTGGAAGTCGAACAGGAACAGGTCCTGCAGGCTGATGATGTCGCCCTCAAGGTGATCGACCTCGGTGATGTGCGTGATCCGCCGGCTGCCGTCCTTCAGCCGGGCCTGGTGCACGATGAGGTCGATCGCCGACGTCATCTGCTCACGGATCGTGCGCTGCGGCAGCTCGATCCCGGCCATCAGCGCCATGGTCTCCAGGCGGGACAGCGAGTCGCGCGGCGAGTTGGAGTGCACCGTCGTGATGGAGCCGTCATGGCCGGTGTTCATCGCCTGCAGCATGTCCAGCGCGGCACCGTCGCGGACCTCGCCGATGATGATCCGGTCCGGCCGCATCCGCAGCGCATTGCGCACCAGGTCGCGGATCGCGATCCCGCCCTGGTTCTCCAGGTTGGGTGGCCGTGATTCCATCCGGAGCACATGCTCCTGCCGCAGTTGCAGTTCCGCGGCATCCTCGATGGTGATGATCCGCTCGTCGGCGGGCACGAACGAGGAGAGCACGTTCAGGCTGGTCGTCTTCCCGGAGCCGGTGCCACCGCCGATTACTATGTTCAGCCGGCCGCGCACGCAGGCCCGGAGCAGCTCAGCCACCGCAGGGGTCAAGGTGCCGAATGCGATGAGATCGCCCATAGTGAACGGATCGGCGGCGAACTTCCGGATCGTCAGCAGCGAGCCATCCAGCGCCACCGGCGGCACCACCGCGTTGACCCGGCTGCCGTCCGGCAGCCGGGCGTCCACCATGGGACTGGCCTCGTCCACTCTGCGCCCCACCCGCGCCACGATCTTCTCGATGGTGCGGCGGAGATGGCTTTCATCGGTGAAGGCCGCCTCCACGGGGTACAAGCGGCCGGCCCGCTCGATGTAGATCTGGTCGTGGCCGTTGACCATGATCTCTGAGACTTCCGTGTCGCGCAGGTATGGCTCGAGCGGGCCATGGCCGAGAATCTCATCCGCGACTTCCTGGGCAACCCGCGACCGGTCGGCCACCGTCAGCGGGCTCTCGTCGTGTTGCAGCACTACGGGCAAGGCCTGCATCACCCGCTGCTCCAGCTCCCGCTGGTCAAGATGCGCGTCGTACAGCTTCGGCCCCAGTGCCTCCAGCAGAGCCTCGTGGACGCTGCGCTTGACCGCGGCGAGCGGGTCGGCATGGCGGGCAGCTCGGCGTGGGGCGCCGGTCTGCTCAAGCGGGACCGCGCCGGTCCCAGCCCGCAGGGCGAGTCGGTCGGACAGGCTCATGCCGACCGCCTTCTGCGCCGTGGCCGCGCCAGCGGCGCGGCCACGGACGCGGCCGTGCCGTCCAGCAGCCGCTGCCTCGCGAACCCGACAATGGCCTGGCTGACCGGATGCCCGGAACTCGCCAGCGTGATCGGGGTACCCGCGTTGATCGAGACGGGCACCGCGCGGCTGGACGGGACCTGCGCGGCGATCGGGCAGCGCACCACCCGCTCCACGTCCTCCAGGCTCAGCCCCACCCTGGAGTCGGAACGGTTGACCACCACCGAGCGGATCTGCCTCGGATAGGAGAGCAGGTCCATCATGTCCAGCGCGACGCGAAGGTTCTTCACCGCGGGCACGTCCGGGGTGGTGAGCAGCACGAGATGAGCGGAGGCGTCCATGGCGGTGAGCACGTGCTCGCTGAACTGCGCTGGCGTGTCCACCACCACGTAGTCGAACATTCCGCGCAGCACGGCGAGCAGTTCGCCTACCAGCGAGGGCGGTATCTTCTCTGCGTCACCCGGGGTGACCGGCGCCAGGAGCATCTCCAGTCCGGGCCGGTAGCGGGTCAGCAACGACGCGGCACCGGCGGTGTCCAAGTGACCGGTCATCGGAAGCGCGTCCACAACGGTCCGCGCCGGGTCGAGCTGCACGCTCACTGCGACGTCGCCGAACGCGAGGTCCAGGTCCACGATGCACACTCGCTGGCCGGTTCCGCTGGCCAGTGCCACGCCGAGGTTGACCGAGAGCGTGGTCTTGCCGCAGCCGCCCTTGGCCGCGAACACGGTGACGATCCGGCCCTCCGGCGCGGCCGGCGCGTTCTGCCTGCTGATGACGGCGAGCTGCCGCCGCGACAGCTCCAGGGAGCGGCAGCAGGCGGCAGCCAGCGCCGCATGATCTCCCGCTGCGACGACCTCGCGGATCCCCGACTGCAGTGCGAACGACAGCAGGGCCATGTCGACGTGCTCGCGGGCCAGGATCACGCCCACGGCGGGCCGTGCCAGCCGCAGGTGCGCCGCGAACGCCAGCGCTTCGCTGATCCCCGTCTCGGGGCCGATCACGACCAGGGTCTCGGCGGGATCGCTGTCGAGCATCCTGGCCGCCATGGCCAGGCTGTCCACGCCGCGGACCTGGCCGCCAATACTGACGACCAGGTCCGCGGCGCTGGCGGCCGGCTCGCAGAGGATGGGCACGGTTCTCTCCTGATTTCACGGCTTGGCGGGCGGCACGGGCCTGGTGGCGACGCTGGCCTGGGAAGAGTCCGAGAGCAGCGCCAGGTACGGCAGCCCTGCCACGGCGAGCTGAATCAGCCGCCCGGCGCTGGCCTGGCTGACGGCCACCGTTACCAGCAAACCCGGACTGCTGGCCGACGTCCCCGACGTGCTCTGCGCCAGCGCGCTGCTGCCGGTCCTGGCCTGGCCGCTGGCGCTTGCTGTCCCCGTTGACAGCACCAGAACCCTGGGCAGCACAATCCGGGTCCGGGCGCCGCCGTAAGCCTGCTGCTGGTGCGGCAGGTCACAGTTCGGCTCCGCGGACAGCGAGGATGCCTTGGGGGCATAGGTACCGAACACGGCGACCTGCGAGCCCGCATGGATGCTGTCCGCTACCGCCTCCGACGGGCAGAGCTGGATCGTCACCGCGACCATGCCAGCCGGGATCGCGATGCCGTCGGCGGTGCGGGCGGCCGTCACCAGCATCGGGCGCAGCAGCAACTGCCCGGGCTGGAGTTCGGCACTCAGCACGAGGCCCTGGAGGGCTGGGGTGATCGAGCGCACCGCATCGGAGGGGACCGAGGAGGCGGGCAGCTCCTGGCTGACCAGCAGCCCTGTGCGCAGCGCGGCGGCCGCTGAGGTACCGGACGGGATCAGGTCCTTCGCAGCCAGCACGGTGACCGCTTGCTGTCCGGCGATGGCCCGGGCGTCGGCCTGGCGCACGTAGGCCAGTACCCCGGCGGTGCCCAGCACGGCGAGCAGGGCGGCCAGCAGGGCGGTCAGTACCCGGCGCTTCACCGTTCCTCTCCTCCTTTCCGGCGTGGTCCGCTGCGTCTGGCGTGGTTCATTCCTGATCCGGCTCAGCCGCTGAGCCGGATCTCGGTAGCGCCCAGGTCGGGACCGCCCACGGGACCGCTTGCCGGAACGAGCCCGCGGACGAAGAAGCCGTTGATGCACTGCTGCTGGCCAGTGCAGTTGTTCGCGGGATTCAGCCAGTCTGAGGCGGCAGACCCGGGCAGGTGATAGCCGGTTACGACGAAGGCGGCGAAGCCCTTCAGCGTGTAGTCGGCGCTGCTGCCAGTGCCGGTGACCACGACGTAGACCGGAACTTCGACCGGCGCACGGCCGGCCGCCGCTGCGGCCAGCACCTGCGTGCAGGACTGCCCGGCGGACGCGCCGGTGCTGGCGCCGTAGGTGCTGCCGGTGATGTCTGCCTGGCAGGTCCCGGCCGGTCCGCCGGCCCAGCCGAATGTGCCTGGGCCGTCCGCCCCGGCCGGCTCGCCAGGGCAGCCGTCGCCCGCGGCAGAGCGGAGCGTGAGCACCTGATCGAGTGACGGCGCGGGAGCCGGGTCCGGCGGCGCCGACCCGAACACCGTTCCCAGGCTTGTCGCGGTGTCCCACTCGCAGGCTGAGATCGTGAAAGCCATGGTTGTCGCGGTCAGCGGCGGGCCCCACTCCGCCTGGGCGCAGGCGCCTACGGTGGTGCCTTTGTATCCCGTATTGCCGGGTAGCGCGCGGGCGAAGGACGGCGGCAGCAAACTTGAGCCGTCAGCGGCCTCGGAGATGGTATGCACGTCCACGTAATCCGGGCCGCCGGGCGGGGGCGGGCAGTCGGTCATCTTGCCGGCGCTGGCCGTGCATTGCCCCAAGCCCTCTGAGCCGCATACCAGGCTCACCGCGGCTCCCCCATGACCGGCGTTGGCGTCGGCGTACTCCGCCGCTGTGCCCGGCATGCAGGTGCCAGCGGCGCAGCTCCTGGCGACGGCGAGCGCGGCCGCGTCGGCGCCGTTCTGCAGCTGGGCGCGCGCCGCGTAGAGCTGACCGACGTCGATCACCAAGGCACCCATCCCCGTCAGCACGCCGCCTGCGATCAGCACCGCGACCAGCACCGCGATAGCGCCACTATCGTCGCGACGGAGCAGCCGCAAGATCGCGCTGGCCAGGCCGGGCTTCATGGCTCGCACGGCATGACCCCCTGAGCGGTCAGCGTGATCGGGGAGCCGAAGCCGGAGCCGCCCAGCATCCCGGCGATGGCGCCGACCGGCGTGACGAACGAGAACGAATAGCTGACGCCGACCTGCGCGTCCGCATCCGGCCCGGCGCCGGCCGGGCAGCCGGTCACGGTGACGGTGACCGGGCTCAGCCCGGTCGCGGCCGCCTGGGTGCGGGGGACCACGTTCGGCTGGCCGACAGCCGCCAGCCTGGCTCCCTCGCGGGCCGCCTGGGTCAGGGTGATCTGGGCGTTCAAGGCGCGGCCGAAGTCGATCATGCCGAAGATCAGCAGGAGCAGCACCGGGAGCAGCAACGCGAACTCCACTGCCGCGGCGCCGCGCTCCCGCGCGCCGTCCCCGGCCGATCGCCGGTCCATCGCCACCTGCCCCCTTCCTGTCCTGGCCAGGGCGGGACGGCTGGTCAGCTCGTCCCGCCCGTGCCGCGAAACCCGTCAGCCCGGATGCCGCCCGCGTAAGCTGGCGCGCGGCGCCGCCGCCGAGCCCGGTGGCCGTGCCGGTGATTGCTAGTTGCCCGGCGGATTCACCGTGCCCGCGACGTTGTTGAACAGGGCACTGAGGTTCTTGCCGAGCAGGGCGACCGTGACGGAGATCACTACCGCGATCAGCGCCACCATCAGTCCGTACTCCACGGAGGTCACGCCCCGGTCGTCCCGCCGCAGCGGCCGGGTGAGAAAATCGTGCAGGAAGACACAGAACTTGAGCATCAGGAACTCCTCCAATGATCGCGGGCATATAGCCGCTTTTCGGTTGCAATCCCGCCCACCGGCTGGACGGCACCGCACCACCCGGCGCCGAAGAGACTGCGGTATCGCGGGCGTGCGCGACATCGGCCGAATGGCCGGAGAAATCCGGCCTGCCGACTGACATGTCGGGCGATGAGCCGACACCAAGGGCCGATCGGCTGCTTCTTGGCCGGGATGTCCTCAGATCACTGCGGCGTGCCTACAGTGAGCCGCCATGGACGTCTTGTGGGCCGCCGGGGGCGCCGTCGCTGGCTTGCCGGTGGGCACGGCCTTGCGCGGCCCGGTCTTCCGGCTGTCCGTGCCGAGCGGCGAACCGGACCAGGCGGCCTGCTCAGGATGCGCCGCCCCGCTGTCCGGCCGGCTCGCCGCCGGCTGCGAGCACTGCGGCGCCAGCTTCGGCGCCCCGGCTGCGCTGGAGCTCGCCACTGCGGGGGTGCTGGCGCTGCTGCTCGGCCGGTTCGGGGGCCAGCCGGCCGCAGCGGCCTACGTTTTCCTCGGCGTGCTCGGGGTTGCTCTGGCGATGATCGACATCGCGGTCCAGCGGCTCCCCGACCGGCTTACCCTGCCCGCCTTTCCGGTGCTGATCGTGCTGCTGGCCGGGTCTGCCACGATCGAGGACGACGCCGGCGCGCTGATGCGGGCGCTCCTCGGCAGCCTGATACTTGCCGCTAGCTACCTGCTGCTGGCGCTGCTGCGCCCCGGCCACCTCGGCGGCGGCGACATCAAGCTCGCGGGCCTGGCCGGGCTCGCCCTGGGATGGCTGGGCTGGGGCACCGTGCTGACCGGTTCCTGCCTCGGCTTTCTCCTCGCCGCGGCGGCCAGCGTGGCGCTGCTGGCCACCCGCCGGGTCACTGTGCGCAGCTCGATCTGCTTCGGGCCGTTCCTCCTCGGTGGCACCCTGCTTGCGATCCTCGCCAGTGGCGGCCCTGGCATATGAGGGACCTGAGCTTGTCATCCATGGCCATATAGCCACGCCCGCCAGGGGCATGGCTCCAGCACAGATCACCGCAGACCATGCGGGCCTGGCTGATCTTGCTGTCCATGCCGCACATCACCGCGCAAAGGCCGCATTCAGAACCGGACAGTAAAATTATGTGACAGATTCAAAATCGTCGGCAAAGCCGTAGCCTGGATATCAGATCACAAGCGGATAACATTCGGGGAATAGCAGTCAACGGCCCAGGCTGGCGGGGTGTCTACTTTGTGTCAATCGATTATCGTTTCTCCGGTAATTCGTTTTAAAACGCCCAAAAACGAGCCAAGTGGGGGGACTCCCATGCCGATCCGCCTCGCCATCGTCGATGGTCACTCGCTGACCCGATACGGCCTGCGCGAGCTGATCGCGCGGCATCCCGACATCGAGATCGTCGCGGAATGCCAGTCGGCGGCCGACGCGCCCCGCGCGCTCGGGGCGGCACGACCTGATGTGGTGACCGTAGACGTCCTCTTACCCGATGGCGATGGCATGCAGCTAGCCCGGGACCTCCGGGACCGCTACGGCGATCTCGGCATCGTCATCCTGACTTCACAGGGCACCGACGACGTGCTGTTCCGGGCGCTGGAAACGGGCGCGTCGGCGTTCGTCGCGAAGACCGCACCGGTGGAAGAGGTGCTCATCGCGATCCGGCACGCATCGGTCGCCGCTTTGTCCTTCACCGCGTCGGGGCTGGCGATGGCGCTCAGCCGGCGGCGCAGCGTGCAGGAGCAGCTTGCCCTCAGCCCGCGCGAAGCGGAGGTCCTCGGCCTGCTGCGCGACGGCCTGTCCATTCCCGCGATCGCGCTGACGATGTTCATCAGCCAGTCCACGGCGAAGACCTACGTCGCCCGACTCTACGACAAGCTCGGTGCCGCGAACCGGGCGCAGGCACTGATGACGGCGGTGCACTACGGCCTGATCCAGTACGGGCAAGGCGCAGCTTCCTGCCTGGAGCCGGCGCGCGCACGGGCGGGGGGCCAGCGCGGGCCGCGGGCCGGTGCCCGTTCGGCGTGAGCAGGCCGGCGCGAGCTTGTCGGCCCCACCCATGGCCCCGCATGCCGTTCGAATCTAGCCTCTGGACTAGCGGTCGTGACAGAGTTATCGGCAGCACCCGCAGCTACCTGCTGGCTGGATCGAGCAGCTTCCGGACTTCCGGGCTGGCGAGCAGCTCCCCGGGGCGGCGCAGGTCAGCCATGACGACCGCGGCAGTGTCACTGCCGTCGAGCGGGGCGCGGCTACGCGCGAGCACGTCGAGATGGGTGTCGACGATGCTAGACCCGGGAAACCGGGACGGAATGGCCAGCAAGGCCCGCGTCAGTCCAGCGGCTGCCTCGCGATGACCTCAGGCTCGCGGCCGGCCAGCAGCCAGCCGCCGCCCGCGGCGACCAGCGGCAGCCCGACCAGCAGGATCAGCACGTCGGTCAGCGGCACGTCGCTGGACATGGCGGACAGGCTGCTGTGCGCCCACGCCAGGCCGGCGATCACCGCGGCGGACATGCCGAGGATCGCGCCGAGCAGGCCGAGCGCGGCGGCGGTCGCCGCAGTGATCGTCCGCCGCGTCGTGGCGCTGGCGCCGGTCGCGGTGAGCGTGCGCAGGTCCCGCGCGGTCTCGCTGCGGATCAGGCCGACCGGACATGGCCAGCACGCTGAGCGCGATGACGATGCCGAGCGCGGTACCCCCGCCGGCGATCTCGCCGAGATCCGGCCCGCCGGAGGCGGTCTCGAGCGGCGCCTCGTCGGCGAGTGCCACTCGCCGCACGGCGCGGATCTGCGCGGCGGTGAGCGGGGCAGGTGCCTGGATCAGCCACCCGGACAGGTGAGTCTGCAGGTGGTACTTGCGCACCGCGTACTCGGTGATCACGGTGTTCGGCGCGGAGGTGCCGCCGGGCAGGTTGCTGATTGTCTGCATCGCGGGGCTGGCCAGGCAGTCGTTGCTCAGCGTGCAGGACGGACCGCCGTTACCATCGGGCTCGCTTCTACCGTCGGGCTCGCTTCCGTTGCCGGAACTCTGCCAGATCATCTCCATGTGCGGCAGGCCTGCCAGCCCTGGCCGCGTGGTGAGGACGTCGGTGTGCGGAGCGATCTGGCTGGCCTTGATCCCGTACGTGGCGAGCAACTGCGGGGTGGCCACGTACACGGAACCGGAGAAATTGCTGTGGGGTGGCGTGCCCGCCTGGGACAGCATGGCGGCGGAATCGGGCTGTACAAGACCGAGGTCATCGACCACCTGGGGCCGTGGGAAACCCCCGCCCGAGTCGAGGCCGCCACCGCCGGATGGGCCAGCTGGTACAACACCCGCCGGGTCATGCGGCGCACCGGGGGCGCCCGCCGGCCGGATACGAGCAGGCCTGGCGCGACGGGACGCTCGGCCAGGTTCCCGCCGGCGGGCCGGGCAGCAGGCCCCGCCGGCCAGCAGAAGGAGGCGGCCATGGCCGCCGCTCATGACCCTGGCGGGCTCCGCCCGCACCCGCCGGGGCGCTGCCCCGGACCCCGGCCCTCCTCAGAGATGCCCCCAGAGGTGACAGCGGGAACACCGGCTGCGGGGTATCTCCTCGTCGGCCGCGTGACGGGTGCCGCGGAACCCCCGCCCAGGATGGGGTGGGGGGCGGGGTCGCCCCGCCCCCAACCACACCACCGGACATGCGGGCCCGCATCCGGCGGTTCGTCAAGCCGTCGGATTGAGACGCTGCCAGGTCTGGGTCAAGGTCTTCAGGCCAAGGCGGTTCCAGTAGGAGTTGGGCAGGGACACCTGGAGGACCTTGGAGCCCGCGATCCGCCAGTATCCCTTGCTGCTACCGGCCCATTTCCGGGCCTTGCTCTCAGAGATACCGCGTATCCGCAGGTTGTGCCGCTTGGCGGCGGTGCTCTTCCATTCCTTCCAGCGGACCTGCCGCAGGCGGCGGCGCAGCCATCCGTCCAGATCGCGGAACACCGTTCCGGAGTCCGCGAGCCGGAAGTAGGCCATCCCGGAGAACCGGTGATGAACCGGTTGAGCCTGCCGATGCGGTAGTCCATCGACACGCCCCAGCTCCGCCTCGTCAGGATCCGCAGCTGATCCTTCAGCCGCCTGATCGCCTTCGGGGCGACCCGGATCCTGACCTGAGAGCCGGTGAGAAAGAACCCGAACCCCAGCAGCGTCGCCTGCGCGGCGTGCCGGATCGAGGACTTCTCCCGGTTCACTTTCAGCTTCAGCCGCCGTTCGATCACGCCGCAGACGCTCTCGAACACCCTCTGAGCAGCCCGTTCGCTGCGCACGAAGACCCTCAGGTCATCGGCGTAGCGGACGAACCTGTGACCGCGTCCCCACAGCTCCCGGTCCAGATCATCCAGCATGATGTTCGACAAAATCGGCGACAGCACGCCCCCAACGCAAGTGCGAACCTGGGCGATGGTCACCCTCCGTGTCGGGTTCGGGGTCGCGGTGGCGGGTGCCGGAGCTGCCTGGGCGGGC
>JBKQSL010000197.1:0-3310 GCA_052143655.1 Streptosporangiaceae bacterium
CCCAGGCAGATCATCGAGCTCGAGCCCGCCTGACCCCCGAAACGATCTTCAAACCCCTAGAGACACGCCCCCGCGGCGTGCCACGACGTGCTTCCCAGGTCACACCCGGTATCCGGCCTCTAGGCCCAACACCAGGGACTTAAGGCAGTCGGCTTCGATGAGGCTGTGACCTGGTGTTTTGCGGTGACTTGGAGGCAGGTGGGGCTCCTGGTAAGGGTGTGGGTATCGAATCCAGCCCTGCGCCAAGGAGCCCTTGTGCTTTTTACTGTGCCTGACGTCGTTGATGCAACCCGGACAGTGGCGTCCCCGGATGGAGGGACTCCGGCGGGAACGGTCGTGTTCCGGTCTTGTGACGTGCGGGTTCGCGGTGGCGGGACGGTGATGGCGGCGGGCGCCGTTCCGCTGGCGGGCGAGCTGATGGTGTTCTGCCGCCCGGTGGTGACGGCTCCGGCGGTGGTCCGCCGGGACGGGACGGTGCTGGCAGGCGCATGGCTTCCGGACCTGGTGCGGCTGGGCGAGCTGGAACGGCATCTCGGCGACGGCGTTATCGAGGCGATCGCGGACGCCGCAGTGGAGAAGGGCCGGCTGAAGCCTCGGCAGCGGCGGAGGCTGATGTCGTATCCGCTGGTCATCCGGCTGATGATCGCGATGGCGCTGATGCCGGACGCCTCCTGTGGCGAGGCGCTGGCACGCCTCGCGGGCCTGCTCGCGGACGTCCCGTTCGCCCTGCAATGGCATGTCCCGACGGGGAAAGTGGTCACGGAATGGCGGCTGCTGATCCCGGCGGACGTGATGGAGGACCTGTTCTGGCACGCCGCCGGGCCGCTGGTCAGCGATGACGAGGCGTCAGCGGTCATGCTCGCCGGGATGATGGTGTGCGCGGCGGACGGGATGCTGGTGAACCTGCCGGACACGCCGGAGAACAGGGCGATGTTCGGCTCGACGGGCACCGCGGATGATTCCTCCCCGTTCCCGCGGCTGCGGGTCGTCGCGCTGGCCGGCCGCGCCGGCCGCGCCATGCTGGGGGCGATCCTGGGCTCGAGCCGGGCCGGGGAGCAGACCCTGCTGAAACGGCTCGCGAAGCGCCGCCCGGACCTGTTCGCCGGCCGCGTGACCTGCTTCGACAGGAACTTTCCCGGCTATGGCCTGATCACCGCGATCCTGGACGCGGGCGGGCACGTCGTCGCCCGGGTCGGGGAGGGAGTGGCCCTGCCGCTGGAGCCCGGCGGCGGCTGGCTGCCCGATGGATCCCGCCTGACCTGGCTGAACGCGCCCTCGGGAAGGGCAGAAGACCGGCTCCCGGTCAGGGTCACCGAGCACAGCGCCATCATGCCCCGCGACGACGGGAAAGAAGAGGTCTCTGAGACCTGCACCGTGATCACCACCCTCCTGGATCACGACGCCGCGCCCGCGGACGCGGTCAGGGAAACGTATCTCACCAGGTGGAGCGCGTCAGAGACCACGTTCGGCGAGGACAAGACGACCATCGCCGGCGCCGGGAACCGGACATCCGGCCCGGTCCTGCGGTCCGGGTCCCCGCGGCTGGTCATCTCCGAAGCCCGGGCCTGGCTGACCGCCACCCAGCTCGTCCGCGCCAGCGCCGCCGCCGCGCTCCGCAGCGGGGAAGCCGCCGCCCGCGCGCTGCGGAGAAAAGACGCCGCCCCGGTGACCGCCGACGAGGAATCCTTCACCGCCTGCCGGCACCACATGATCCGCTCCATGACATCCACCCAGGTCACCGCCACGTCGTCACTGGAAGCGATCGCCGCCGCGGCGGACGCCGCCGCCCGCGGCGCCCTGCGCACCCTGAACATCCCCGGACGCCAGCGGCACTCCAAACGAGCGCAGAAAGCCCGCCCGAAATTCGCGCACACGTCCGCAACCAAGAAGACCGTCACGGGAAAACCCCAGGTCACCGTATACGCACCCGGCTTTTCCTAGCCCATGGCCCCGGGCATCACCCGCCAGGAAGACATCCCAGGAGCTTAAATGTCAAGCGGCAAGCGAAGATTCGCGATGAGACCAGGCGGTCGCCTCGTCGTAGAGCGTGCGGGTCTTCAGGCATCCGTGCAGGATGCCGACGAGCCGGTTGGCCAGCCGCCGCAGTGCGTCATTGTGCTCGATTCCGCGGTCGCGGAGGTCGTCGTAGAAGGCGCGGGCGCCGGGCGAGGCATTGAGGGCGGCGAAGGCCTGGGCCATGAGCGCGTCGATGAGCCGGTCGTTGCGGGCGAACCGGGCGGCGACGATCTTCTTCTTCCCCGACGCGCGGGTGATCGGGGAGGTGGCGGCGTAGTTCTTGCGGGCCCTGGCCGAGGCGTACCGGTGCGGGTCGTCGCCGAGCTCGCCGAGCACCCGTGCGCCGAGGACGGTGCCCAGGCCGGGCTGGGACCGGTAAATCTCAGCGTCCGGGTGCCGGCCAAAATGCTGCCCCACCTCTGCTTCCAGCGCCTTGACCTGCTCGTTCAGGGTGGTGATCACTGCGGTCAGGGACCGCGCGGTAGCAGCGTAGGCGGTGGTGATGGCCGGCGGCTGGCCCAGCTGCGGGCTGCGCAGCGCGGCGAGGATCGCGGTCGCCTTGTCCGGGATGCCGCGGCGGCGGGCGCGCTTGAGCGCCGCGCTGACCTGCGCGCGGGTGAGCCTGGCGGCCCGGGCGGGGTCGGGAGCCTTGCCCAGCAGCTCCAGGGTGTCGGCGGCGTCCAGGTCCTCGAAGGCCTCCAGCGCGGCGGGGAAGTACTCGCGCAGCTGGTGGCGCAGCCGCTGCACGTGGCGGGTGCGGTCCCAGATCAGCGTCTTGTGCGCACGGGCCACCACCTTGATGGCCTCGGCGTCCTGGCTGTCGCCGGCCGCCGGGCGCAGCTGGCGGGAGTCGGTGCGCACCATGTCCGCGAGCATGTGCGCGTCGCCGGCGTCGCTCTTGGCACCCGACACCCCGTGGCGCTCCCGGTACCGCGACGCCTGCAGCGGGTTCACCGGGAACACCGTGTATCCAGCCGCGATCAGCGCCGCGACCCACGGGCCGCGGTCGGTCTCGATCCCGATCACCACCTCCGCGTCCTGCGCATCCTCGGGCAGGTGCCGTCCGATCAGCTCGTGCAGCTGCGCGATCCCGGCCACGCCTTCGGGCAGCCGCCTCTTCGCCAGCACCTTGCCCTGCTCGTTCATCACCTCCACGTCGTGATGGTCCTCAGCCCAGTCATCACCTGCGAACAGCCGCACCGGCACTCCCGTCAACGATGTCGAAACATGTCAGCAGCCAGCGGGAGAACCATCAGCGACCTAATAAAGCAGTGCTCACGCCAGCAGGCGGGCA
>JBKQSL010000198.1:0-7950 GCA_052143655.1 Streptosporangiaceae bacterium
CATGACGCCGTCGAAGCCGACCCGGGACGGCCCGGCCAGCGGGTCGCTCGGCACGTTCGGCCGCTACGCGGGCCCGGCCACCCTGATCCTGGCCAGCCTGGCCGACGGCCCGAAGCACGGCTACGCGCTGACCAAGGACATCGAGACCTTCGCGGGCGTCCGGCTGGCCCCGGGGACCTTGTACGAGGCACTGGGCCGACTGGAGGGGCAGGGCATGATCGAGGCGCTGGAAAGCCACGACCGGCGCCGGCCGTACCGGCTGACCGGCGCCGGGGCCACTGCCCTGCGGGCGCACCTGGATGGCCAGCGGCGCATCGCCGACGTCGGCCTGAGCCGCCTGGCCAGCGGCTGGGCAGCGACGTGACCATGGCCCCCGCGCGCGGCGAGCGCCGCCCGGGAGAGGAGCCAGCCGGCCGGCACCCTGGCCCCGAGCGGGCGGCCGGGTGGCTGCTGCGCTGCTATCCGCGGTCCTGGCGGGCCCGGTACGGCGAGGAGTTCGCCGCCCTGCTGGCCGCCGAGTTCGCGGCGGGGCGGCGGCCGTACCGGATCACGGCCGATGTCATCCTGGCCGGCCTGCTGGCCCGGATGCGCAGCGCCGGCCTGACCAGTCACGGGCTCGATCCTGCGGAGCAGATCCGGGCCAGCCTGGCGACTCTGGGCTGCGCGCTGGCCGTGTTCCTGGCCTTCGGCGCCGCGCTCTGGGCGCAGCTGATGACGAGCTGGCAGTGGTCAGTCCCGGCGTCGGCGTCAGCCCGGGCTGCGCTGGCAGCCATGTCAGTGGCCGCGGCGGTCCTCGCCGCGCTGGCGCTGCTCGGCGTCGTCCCGCTGGCGTGGACGGCGCTGGCCGCGCTGGCCCGCGGTCGGTCCGGCAAGCTGGCGCGGCCAGCCGCGCTGCTGGCGCTGGGCGCTGTCGTGCTGATCGGCGGCGGTCATCATTTCGAGAACGCCTGGCCCGGAACCGGGGGCACCGCCGCGGCGGCCCATCCGGGGCTGGTCCCGGGCGGCGTAGCCGCGTTCAGCTGGGCGTCGACACTGTCGGTGTCGTCCTACTGGGGGCACCTGCAGGCGCTGCGCGCCTTCCCGGCTGCGGAGATCACCTGGATGGCGGTCAGCCCGCTGGCCTGGTTCTGCCTGGCCGCCGGCGGTGCTGGCCTGGTGCGGCGGCTGCGCCCGTCAGCCCGGCTGCTGGCGTTTGCGGCCCGCGTCGCGGCCGCCGCCGTCACGGCGATGATGGTCTTCGCCGTCGGGGCGGCGGGCTGGATCTTCGGCACCGGATCGGCGGCCGGGGGCTTGTTCCATGCCGGGATCGTTGATGTGGCCGGCCTGGCGGTGATGACGCTCTGCCTGCTCGCAGCGGGCCGGGCGGCGGTCACCGCGCACCGGGCCCGGCTGGCGCTCGGCGCGCCGGCCCGCTAGCGAGCGGCTCTCAGGCCCGGGCGGTGCTGGTGCGACCGCGATCCACGGCCGGCCAGGAGCCGTTGCGCGCCCTGAGGTTACGGCTCCCGGGCCGGTACGTCATCCTCGCCAGTGCCGGCCCTGCCTGGTCCAGTGTCGCGGCGTCTTCGCTCCGTCAGCCAGGACGCGCAGGCGAACAGCGGAAGGCTGATGCCGAGCAGCGTTGCGCAGCCGGTGAAGACGCTGGACAGGAACGACCCGCTGACCCGGGCGACGCCGTAGTAGTACAGCACCACCACAGCCATGAGGAGCACGTAACCGCCCAGTTCCGTTGCCGCCAGGTGGCGGATCAGCCGTGGCCATCCGGGCGTGCGGCCGGGCACGGCCCGGCGCTGTCCTGGCGGCGGTGCGGTCTCACGGCCGGAATCGTCCCGGCCCGGCGGCGATGCACGCCACCGCTGGAGGCGCAGGCCGATGGCCAGGGTTGCCATCACGATGACGTAACCCGCCACCATCGGCACCAGATCCTGCCGGATCAGCTGCGAGGACATCAGGCGCCCGGCTGTGCGCGGTCTTCACGCCGGCGACGCAAGTCGCCGGTCATGCGCGGAGCAGGAAGTGCCAGCCGCGCAGGAAGATATGCCAGCCGAACCACAGCCAAAGCGCGAACAGTGCCCACCTGCCCACCGGGTAACGCATGATCGCGCGGAATGTGGCACTGAGCGTGGGCACTGTCCCGCTCAGGTGACTGAGCGCCAGGCCCTCCCAGGCGAACAGGGCACCGAACAGCAGCGCCCACACCAGGTAACCGATAACCGGGTGACTGGACATAGCGACCTCCTGACTCGACAGGGGTCACCATCTCACTGCGTCCGCGCATCAGCGAGCACTGGCTCTGCTGGCCGCCACGCATGTCCACAGCGACGCACGCCTGAGCGCGCTGTCAGCATCGCCGCGGCCCGCTCGCGCTGGCATTACTCGCCCGGATGGGTTGTCACAGTTCCGTCTGCCCACCGGATGGTCAGGCGACTTCGATAAGCCGCTGCCGGGTCCTGCTGATGACTTTCCGCAGGCGGTTCCGTGCGAGGATCGGCGCCCGGTGGCCACACCAGACGGGCCCGGTAGTCAAAGCCGTCCTGCTGTCCTGCCTCGCAGGTGAAGCTGACCCGATCACCGGGGGCCAGTGACCGGTATCCCGCCATGACGATGGACGAGAAGTGCGCCCAGCAGCCGCCCGGCGTGTCGGCGGAGTCAATCACGCCGAAGCCCTCGTCCTCATTCCACTCCCGCACTGTGCCGCGACTGACCATGACGACCCGTAACTGTCAGCCGGGGTGGCCGTGCAGGCGCAGCAGTGACTCGCAAGCATAGGCAGCGGCGAAGATGACCACGGCCGAGCCTGCGAGCAGCTGCAGGAGCTGCGCAAGGCCAGCAGCGGAGTTGCTGCTGCCCGCCAGCCACCACAGGTGATTGCGCATGGCGAACGGAACCAGGACACCGATGCAGGTGATCACTGCGGCGTCGACCGCCCGCCGTCGTGTCCCGTGCAAGGGCGAGCCGCCGCGGATGAAGCCGAGATACCAGCCGGATGCCGCCAGCAAGCCGAACATGCCGATACCCAGAAGAGCGCAGGCAACGATGGTGACCGGCAGGAAGTAGCCCTCGCGGATGCCCTGGTTGATTCCCGCCCCGGTGCCGAAGACAGCGCTCGCGCCGAGCGGGGTCCACAGCGGGTGCCGGCGGATCGCCCCGGCCAGCCTGTCCTCACACCAGCTCAGCAGCCGCAGCTCGGGACGGCGCACCAGGCCAGGAAGCCGGCTCTGCTTCCTGGCCAGCAGAAGGAAGTCGGCGAGCCAGTCAGGTCCCGGCGGGCCCGGCTCCTGAGTGCCGCCGGGCAGGCCTGCCCGGCGCAGCTCCCGGATCACTGCGACGGCTGCGGCGCTCATGACGGCGAGCAGGCCGATCTGCAGCCAGGTAGCGCCGTTCCACTGCGCCCGGTTGTCCCCGATGATGACGCTGATCCACTCGGTCAGCAGCGTCAGGCTGATGCCCGCCAGGACAACGCGGCAGCCGCGGAGCAGGTCCCGGATCCGGGCGGCGGGCAGCGGTTCCGACCGGCGGCAGAGCAGCAGCCTCGGCATGCAGAAGATCCCGATCAGCGGGACGAAGAACATCATGAACGAGATCACGGTGTCGAACGGGTCGTTCAGCCAGGGCGCGTGGTCGAACAGGACCGGGGTCTCCTTGACCGGAGCGGTGTACAGGAAGAAGGCGCCAGCCAGCAGCAGCGTGCCGAACACCGGCCGCCGCAGGGCATCCCGCCAGGGCGCGCCCACCGGAATCACCGGCCCAGCCGACGGTGACAGCGAAGCTTCCATGGCCTGCATTATCCCCGCCGCGGTCGGGGATGTTAGGCGGCCGCGGGCCGCGTTGCCGACACTGCTGTCAGCGCGGACTGGGTCGTTCTGGAGTTTCACGAATGAGACGGAGGGTCTGGTCCATCCGTGCGCTGGCCGGCATTCCAGTATTGTCCGTACGCGTCAGGCGTCGTCCGGCGGCATGGCAGCAGTATTGGCAGCAGCCGCGTCGTCCAGCCCGTAGACAACAGCAACGTCCACAGGGAGCCACGACTATGCTGCTGGCGCCTCGGCCGGTGGCTCGGCGGCTAGTGCATCCGATCCGGGTGCGGGCTCCGGTCTGGGCCGTGGATAGACGAGCCGGCGCAGCCCCCGGCGGCGATGCCGCCGACCAGCGGGGCCACGATGAATAGCCACACCTGGCTCAACGCCGTGGCGGTTGTCACGCACATAGACACTCAGCGGCTCGCGGCTGATGGCCTCTTCGTCCCGAAGCCAAAGAAACCGGCTCTGCGGGCTGCGCCTCATCACCCCTGACGTCCGGCGCATCGTCCACTGCCGCCCTCTGGCGTCCACAGCTGGCGCGGGCCGTAGGCGGGCAGGGACGATTATGCGGGGATCTGCTCCTCTCGAACGAGAAGACGCTCATCGGTAGCCGAAGCATTGCTCGTTGTTGCTCCGAGCCACCCCACGATCACGATGGGTTGCCTGGCTGCGGCCAGCCTGTAATGGGTCCGGGTCGAAGACGCAGTACTTCCTCCATCGTTACAACGGCAACCGTCAGCGAACGACCGCGCCGCAGGTCGCTGAGCTCGGCGGTGATCCGGCGCAGCAGCCCGTGCCGGTGCGCGCGCACCACGCCCTCGGTGCTGGTCAGCGCGGCGAGCACGGCCTTGCAGATCCGGCCGCAGGCCCGCTGCCCGCCCCAGCCGGGCACGGCGGCCCGGACCAGGCCGGTAAAGGCCTCCGCGCCCAGCTCAGCCAGGTCCTCCGGCTGGCCGCCGCAGCGCGAGGCCGCCACCTCCAGGGCCGCCAGCCAGGTCACCGACTCAAACGGCTGCGCGCACGCCCCGGTCACCACCGGCCAGGCCACCGACAGGAAATCCCGGATCCGCTGCACCGACGCGGTCTGCGCGGTGATCAGGGCGGCGCGGTGCCGCCCCAGGTGCCGCAGGTCCGCCCACGCCTCATCGAGCTCCTCGGGAACATAGCAGTGCAGCTCAGCGGCCAGCCGGGCGATCATCACGCAGTCAGCCTCATCGGTCTTGTGCATCGTGTAGTCCTGCTGCTGGCGGGCGATATGAGTCACCAGCGGCTGCACGCACACCATCGGCAGGCCCCGCTCCGCGCACAGCCGCTGCACCTGGAGCCACCGCGGCCCGGCCGGCTCGCACGCCACCGCCACCGACACGAACCCCCTCGCCCGGGCCTGGCCGGCAGCCCAGTCCAGCGCCTCGCCCAGCCGGAACGCCTTCACCCGCACCGTCTTGCGCGCCAGCACCCGCACATCATGATCAATCACCGCGAGCGCCTGCTTCTCATCAGCCAGGTCAATCCCGATCACCATCCCGCGGCAGCATCTCCCGCAGCTGCTCCCGCCGCGCGTTCCGCCTGCGGTCACCCCGCGTCATGCCATTACCCTTGCTCACAGGACGTCCTCCTGTGTTGCGCCTGGGACACCAAGCCCGCACAATCGCACCAGGAGGACGTCTCCATCTCAGCTACATCCGGCAGAACACGCGCCTCCCGCGCTTCGTCCTATTACTACGGCGCGTGGGGACCTTTGGCTCTTGTCACCGGGCCGTCTTGCTCTGCTGGGCGGGCCCTAGGGCCCGGGAGAATCAAGTGGTAACGGAGTCACACAGGGTGACGTGCCACGCCGGACCTGGCGTAACCGGTGCAGCGCTCGCAGGAAGCGGAGCCACCGAGGGATCGAGCCTGGGACCGGCCGCAGGGCCGCTGCTCATGCCAGACCGGCGTCACCCGGTCCCGGGCGGACGGCAGGGGTTTTTGCGATGCGTAAATACATCACCCGGACGCACCGGACCGCTGCGGCGGCAGGGATCGCGCTGGCGACACTCGGCTTAACCGGGGCGGGTGCCCCGGCCACGGCTGCGGCACGCTCACTGAGCCCACCGCAGTACACCATCGGTGATGCGGGCTACATCTCGACGGGGCGGTGGTTCCGGTTCGTGTCCGCCACGGTGACCGTCCCGGCCGTCATCCCGTCCGCCGACCACATCTGCAACATGCTCATAACGCTGCGAAACACCGCACCCATGCGTCCGCGCGCTGACATCCTGGTGCGCCAAGGCGGCGGGGCCGGCAGCGTCGGATGGGCCAATAGCCCGGTCCTGACGCCGTTCGCGATGAGCCCGAAGATCGGTGACCGCCTGCGGGTCAGCATCTACTACGACCGCAGCGGCCACACCTATTTCACCGCCGCGGACATCACCCAGGGCATCACCCGCACCGTGCGGGTCAACACCGGCACCGTCACCTATAACGTGGCCACGCTGATCGGCAACGCAGGTAGCGGGCCGGTGCCGCCGCCGCCCGCCGGCATACGGCTATGGAAGGTGGCCAGCACCCGGCTGACCACCTACACCGGTACCCGCGGCACGGTGACCGGCCCCTGGCAGACCAGCCAGATAATCCAGACCAGCACCGGCACCTCATCGGGCACGGTGATGAGGAGCCCGTCCGGGCTGTCGGACGGCGGGGCGGACTTCGGTGTCTGGCTTCGTGCCCTGCCCCTGGCCTACACCCAGGGTTTCGCCGGTTATACGGACAGCGTGGGCCCGTTCCGGTTCGTCGCCACGACCATGACCGTGCCCCCAGCCCAGACACCGGCCGCCAACGGCGGCACCGCATTCGTGACGCTGTTGCACAACGGCGGAGCGACCCCGCGGCCGTATGCGAACATCGAGGTTCTCCCCGGCGGCGGAGCTGGCAGCATCAGCTACACCTCCAACGCGGCGGCAGGCACATTCACGGTGAACCCCCAGCCCGGTGACCAGCTCGCAGTCAGCATCTTCTACGACCAGAACGGGCACTACTCCTTCACCGTCACCGACACCACCCAGGGAACCACCCAGACGGTCACAGTGGCCGCGCCGTACGCGGGCTCAATGCCGCTGAACTTCGCTGCAGTGGCCGGGATGATGGACAACAGTAAGGTGACCCCGCCACCGGCCGACACCCGGATATGGCAGTTCACCGCCAGCAAGGTCACCACCTACGGCGGGGTCCACGGCAGCATCCTCGGCCCCTGGGCCACGGCGGCGTGGATCGACACCACCAACGGCACCCCAGCCGGGGCAGTCGTGGCGGACGCCTCGGTGCTCTCGAATGCAGGCCAGGACTTCGGCGTCTGGCTCCGCCACCGGTGACAGCACCCGGCAGCAGATGCCCCGGAAGGCCCACGTAGCCGATCCCGGGCATCTTCTGCCCCTGCTGCCAGCACGATGGCTGCAGGGCGGCAGGATGCGGGAGACCGTTGTCTTGTCCCCGACGACGCTGACATCCCCCCGCTACGGCACCGGCATTAACCGCGCCCATCCGAGAGCGCCAGCGCACGACCCGGCTACCGGGGCCGCCGAGGAACCGGGCGCACCATCGGGTCGGACCATATTCGTGACAGCTCGGGAACGCCGCGGGCTCGATTGCGCGGACCAGCAAGCGGCCGGTAGCCAGCGAGGCAGGCCGGACCCGGCGGGCTCTTCGTCCCGGCCATGCGACCGAACTGGGCCGCGTTCACCGGCCGGGCGGCGGGGCCGCTGTTGCCATGGCCGCGGTAGTCGTTGCAGCGAAGACAATCTCTGTTTCGCCGCTTACTCCGGAATACATGGCAGTGCTGGAACGTGCGCGAGGCGGTATTAAGGGCTCTGCCCGACCATTTATCATAGTTGGTTGGGTTTGTGTGGCAGCAGCTTTGATTAGCTTTGCCGCCACTCTGGGATGGCCTGGCATACCTGAGGATTCCACATGGCTTAAGTGGGTGGTTTTCTCTATTCCGTCAATACTCACCGCTCGGGGTCTCCTGGGAAGTGCCCAATTGGTGTCTCTCGGAGCATTTCATCTGGAACAGCGAACGGCTCTCATGAGGGCGGTCCGCGAATTCCGTCATCGCCGCGATCAGTCGTCGCGTAGCGCCTGATCCTGTTCCTATCCGTAGGGATCTGCGTGCATGTCCGCT
>JBKQSL010000199.1:0-9842 GCA_052143655.1 Streptosporangiaceae bacterium
ACAGAATGCTGCAGCCACGGCAACGCCAAAACCGCACCAACGGGGACTGGCCCTCCCAAAGGCGCGTTCTTCGAGGTGACCCATTCGACAGGGTTGGTAAACCGCTCTCTACCAGTTAGTTTGGACGCCGGCGTGCCCTTGCGGGACGTGCAGGAAGCCGCTTCCCACGCCGACCCACGGACAACCATGAGATACGACCGGGCCAGGGTATCCCTGGACCGGCACGCCACCTACATCGTCGCCGCCTACGTCGCAGGAGCCGCCCGCTAGGCAGGCGCAGGCCTTCCGCCTGGCTGCCAGAGTGCCAGCCAGGCGGAAGCCGAGTTCACGCAACGTGAGCCGGGGAATTACGCGCGAACCGCCTGATGCGCGGATTGGTGCCCGATGAACACTGGCTGCTCACCCGAGCCGATTGATCGTTCTGTGTGGGCAGCGATCGGCAGTCTCGGGCATCAGGTCGCCAGCGGGGACCGAGCGAGCGCGTTGTGCCGGGACCTGGGTTCCCGATCCCGATCTGCTGCCACCACCCGGCCGATCCCCGGCGAGCCGCGAACTCGGCACCGACTTCGGAATCGCGGGCCAGTGGTGGGCCGACCGGGTTGCGGTCGCATGGGAGGTGGCGGTCCGCTCCTCCTTCAGGAGCATCCGGACCGAAGCAGAGCGCCGCGCCAGGCCTGGTACTACCCATTCCTGACGTCCGCTTTTGCAGGATATGCGGGTGCGGGGCCGAACGTAGAAGTACGTGCTGTCACTGGCGGCGTGGACGCGTTCTCCCCGTCCGCCTGATGAAGTAGCGTCGATGCGTGCTGCTTACCGCCGAGGGTGCCGTGCTGCTTCTGATCGACCTGCAGCAGCGGCTCGTGCCCGCTATCCATGACAACGAGGCTGTAGTTGCCCGGGCTGTGCGGCTCGCCGAGGCGGCGCGGCTTCTGGATGTGCCCGTACGCGCGACTGAGCAGAACCCGGCTGGCCTGGGCCCGACGGTAGCGCCACTCGCGGCTTACCCGCAGGCGGTGTTGCCCAAGACGATGTTCTCCGCGGTGGACGATCCGGGTTTCTCCGCGCTGCTGCCCGCCGGGGCCAGCGAGATTGTCGTCGCGGGGTGCGAGGCCCATGTCTGCGTGCTGCAGACCGTGCTTGGCCTGCTCGATTCCGGACATCGTGTGCTCTTGGCCGCCGACGCGATCGGCTCGCGTGATCCGGCTGACCGGGCGGCCGCGACCGCCCGCGCCAGGCAGCACGGTGCGGAGATCGTGACATCGGAGATGGTGCTTTTCGAGTGGCTGCGTGACTCGCGCCATCCCAGGTTCCGCGAGGTGCAGAAGCTGCTCAGGTGAGCTGCGCCGTCACCAGCATCGACCACAGCTTCAATGACTGCAGCTACGCGGTACCACGTCGTCGCACTCATTTGAGCTTGACCGATTGCACTCAACCGCCGCGCGCCGTGACTCACGAGCCGATTAGGCCAGACGAGGCTGCATGGCCCGATCCAGATGCGCGGAGTGCGGTAGAGAGCAGTACCGGCCCGCCCTTATCGAGGCGTTCCTTGCTCAGACCGGCCTCACCCTCGAACCCCAACCCCCGTAGAGAGGTACGAATGCTGGCCTTTCAGGATGAGCGTGGCCCTTACCCGGCGCTACGCAGCCTTTCGCCGTTTGAGGAGCAGGAATTGGCCATGGTGTATGGCAGGTTCCACCATCCCGATCACTTCCTTGCCCGTTCGTGCGCGCACCGCGCCGCAGACCTCCCAGCCTTCCGCACCGAGTTCGTTCAGCCGCCCGAGCATGCCCGAGACGTCGTCTTCCTCACCCCAGCCAAGGGCCCTGTACTCAACCGGTTCCACTGGCGTGCACCTCTCTGATTTGCGCCTGTCCTGTCCAGGCCAGCCGCCGCTCGACCATGCGACCCGCGGGCCGTCCGCCTAGCGAAGAAGTCTTCCCGCTGACGTACACCGGCTCGGCCCTTGGCCGCAGCCCGACGCGCGCACTCGCCTTGTCCCGGCCCTTGGCGTTAACCTTCGCCATGAACTGGCCGCGGATAACGTAATGGACCACTAAGGCTTGGGGGATTACCAGAAGAACGACGACTGGACGCATTTGATGAGAGGCTGGACCTACTGTCATCTACTCGTGTCACCCCCAGACTTGCTTTTATTCAGCTGCCTGAGTCTGGAGCAACATAAATCCTGATCGTGCTGTCAGCATCGCACCGCAGGAGCTGGATAGCAAGCGCTGGAGACCCTGGAGCCCGGCAAGGCCCGCCGCCACCAGCTGGTCCGTCCTTTCACAGCTGCCAGTTCCGAGCGAGCGGACGCCGCCGGAAGCCTGCGCGGAGATCCGCGGTCCCCCTGTTGCCAGGCGGTACTGTCAGCCCTGCACCAGCGGCCACGTCGACCTCGAGTGTGACCCCCATCCCGCTCGACAGGATCCGGCGCCGTGCCTAAATCCCCTGCCGCCCGCCACCCAGACAGCGGTCAGCTCGGATCCTGCTGGTCTGCTTCTGCGGGCTGCGCTGCGCTTGGGCGAGCTGGCCGTGCTCCGCCGCTGCGATATCGACACCGACGCGGGCACCGTACGGGTGGCTGTGTGGCCTCAGGACATGTCCAGCTGTTCGTTCTCATGAGTTGCTTAACCGTCGGCTGGGGCTGGTGTTTTTGCCGCGGCGTAGAGCCGGGTGATGGGGTGGTGTCGCGGCGGGGTTTGATGGCGAGTTCTTCCCCCCTCGCGCAGGATTCGGTAGCAGGTGTCGTCGATGATGACGGTGACGAGTTTCCGGGCGTGCCGGGGGTCGCCGCAGGCCGGGTTGTTCTCATGGCCAGCAGTCCCTTGTCGGCGGCGACCAGCGTCGGCGCGGTGGCAACGACCTCCCGGCCGGTCATGCCGGGTCGCCGGCGATGATGATGGCTGGTTATGGCCGTTCTGCCACCGCCTGCACCGGACTGCGCGTCGTGCGCTGCCCGGGACGCGGTGATCGCGGAGCAGGCGGAGGCGATCGGGGAGCTGCGCTCGGATGTGGCGGCGCTGGCGGCGCAGGTCGCGGAATTGCGGAGACGGCTGGGCCGTAACAGCGGCAATTCCTCGATGGCGCCGTCGGCTGATGACCTGCCCGGCCGCACGCCGCCGGAGCCGAAGCCGAAGCGGGGTAAGGGCGGGCGCAGGCCGGGCGGGCAGCCGGGGTCGCCGGGATCGCACCTGGCCTGGAGCGATCAGGCCCGACGACACCGTGCCGCACTTCCCGGAGGGGCCGTGCGCGTGCGGCGCGGACCTGGCCGCCGCTGCTGACCTGGGCGTCGCCGCGAGCCACCAGCAGGTGGAGATTCCGCTGGCCGCCGCCCGGGTGACCCAGCACGACCTGCACGAGGTGGCGTGCAGCGGCTGCGGCCGGGTGCACCGGGCGGCCGCGCCGGCCGGGACCGGCGCCGCCGGGACGGTCACCTACGGCCTGAACCTGCAGGGTGCGTGTACCTGATCGCGGCGCACGCTATCCCGGTGCACCGCTGCGCCGAGCTGATCGAGTCGCTGACCGGCGCGAAGCCGTCACCAGGGTTCGTGCATTCCATGATCAGGCGGGCCGCCGCCGCGGTCGCCGCGGCGAACAAGGCGATCCGGTGCCTGATCATCCTCGCGCACGTGGTGTCCGCGGACGAGACCCCGATCCGGGTCGGCCCCGGCCCCAGGACCCGCAAGCGCTACCTGCTGGTCGCCTGCACCAGCCTGCTCACCTGTTACTTCCTCGGCGACCGGTCCATGAAGACCTTCGCCGCGTTCGTCCTGCCCGACCTGGACGGGACCGTCGTCGTGCACGACCGGTACCAGAACTACGACAAGTTCCCCGGCCTGATCCACCAGCTGTGCTGCCAGCACCTGCAGCGTGACCTGGCCGACGCCGCCGAGACCTACCCCGATGCGCACTGGCCGGTCCAGATCGCCGAGGCGCTGCAGGGGCTGATCCACGCCGCGAACACCGCCCGCGGCCAGGGCCTGCCTGCCATCCCGGACGATATCGCCGCGCCGCTCATCCGCGCGTTCCGGCACGGTGTCATCCTCGGCATCGGACAGGTCAAGCGGGCGGACGGGCGCAAGCAGCAGCCCGGCCGCGACCTGCTGGAATGCCTGCGCGACCGCCAAGCCGACGTGCTGCGGTTCACCACCGACCTGCGCATCCCGCCAACCTCGAACCAGCCTCCGCTATTCAGCGCTGATGGGCGGTTGAGCCATCCGGCGGCTTTTCGTGGCTGTGAGCTGGTTTTTCGTGCTGGACAGGTCCGGCGGCGGGTGCACCTTATGGGTGCGGGGCGATCCTGGCGGCCGGCAGGGGGCCGGCCGCGGAGCGGCCGCCCTTTGCGGGTTAAAGGCGAAGAGCGCCCTGGCTCTGGGAGATTACGGGTTACCACGCCTGAATCCCCTGGAACTGGAGCGCCCCTCACCATGCAGCTTAACGGGTGGGACCATGCCCTGAAGATCACCGCGGACGGGAAGGGCCTGGTCGGGCACGCCGGCGCGATCCTGCTCCGCAAGGCCGCCGACCAGGCCGGGCTCACCGCCGCCCTGAGCTCGGCACTGCGGAAGAACGGCACGTCGCCGCTGCTCGACCGGGGGATCGTGCTGGTCCCGATGGCGACGGCGATCGCGCTGGGCGCCACGAGCATGAGCGACATCGCGGTGCTGGCCCACCTCGCTCCGGTGCTGGGGACCGCGCCGAGCGGCCCGACGGTACGCCGGGCACTGGACCTGGCCGGCACGCCGTCCGTGCTGGACCGGATCGCCCGGGCCCGCGCGAGGGCCCGGGCGCACGCGTGGAAGCTGATCGAGGCCACCCCGGCGGGGTTCCCGTGGCTGGAGATCGCCGGGAAGACCCTGGCCGGCTGGATCATCATCGACATGGACGCGACCCTGGTCACCGCGCACTCATCTGCACTTGGCACATGTTCCTGACGGGCGGACCGCCTGCTAGCTGGTCCGCTGCCTCGTTCCGGCGTGTCGCGGCCCTCAAGGTCGCGCATTCATCTGTAAGGTGACGCCTTAATTCACAAGGCTGGAAGAAGGTGACCGTGGAGGGAGACGGACTTCGCCTGGTCCCGGGTGGTGCGGCGGGCACTGAACCCTCCGGGCTGGCCGCTGATCCGGTCACTTTCCAGGATGGCTGCCTGCTGGCATTCGAGGCGTCGCAGGCTGCCCGCGGTTTCAGCCGGACCTCGATGGACAACGGGGCCGGGGTGCTGGAACGGTTCCTGGCCGCATGCGGCCGGCCCGCCTGGGACGTGACCCGCGAGGATGTGGACCGGGTGGTCGCGGGGCTGAGCGCGCAGGGGCTGGCCGCCTCGACCCGGCGGGGTTACGTGCAGGCGTTCAAGGGCTTCCACGCGTTCCTTGTCGCACGCAAGGCGGGCGAGATCGAGGCGTTGTTCGGGGTCCGGCTGGTCAGCCCGGTCGACGAGTTCAACGCGGCCCGGCACGTCGGCTCGGACTCCCCGTCGGTGAACCCGCCGCCGGGCCCGGAGCGGATGGAGGAGTTCTTCGATTTCCTCAAGGAGCGGATAGCCGGCGCCCGCAAGTACACGGCGGCGGGACGGGACTACGCGTTGTACCGGACGTTGTATCTGGCCGGGCTGCGCGCTGAGGAGTCCGCCTCGATGGACCGGGCCGACGTGCACTTCGGCCGGGGCCCGTTCGGCAAGCTGCACGTCCGGTTCGGAAAGGGAGCCCTGACATCGGGACCGCGGCCGCGGTGGGTGCCGATGCTCGATGGCCTGGACCTGATCTTGCAGTGGTATCTCGGGGAAATCCGTCCCCGGCTCGGTGACGGCCCGGCGCTGTTCTGCGACGAGGGCGGCGGCCGGATGCACCGGGGCACCGTCCGCAACCGGCTGGCCTGCCTGCTCGACCTGGAACAAGCCGCCTGCGGGACTGACCACGGCGGCGGGCCCGGCCGGGTGAGGTTCAGCCCGCATTCGCTGCGGCATGCCTGCGCCACCCGGAACTAAGTGAGCGGAGTTGCATCGGATGCATCATTCGGCAGTTTGCGTGAACACGCGCTGCCTGCGACGCAGCGTGCGGCCCTGCGGTGCCCTCGGCCTGCCGGGGCGCCGCGCGGCTGCGGTGACCTGGGGCTTCACGGTACGCCTGAATCTGATGCAACGATGATGCGGCTGATTCCGTTGCGTGGCCCGCATCATCATTGCGCCTGCTGGCATCGCGATGCATCCGGGAGCAGCCGGTTGCATCGGTTGCATCATCGCCTGACCCAGCGAGCGGCGCCCGGCCGGCACCGCAGCTGCGAGGGATGCGCTGGACCTCCGCGGCATTGGTCGCGCCACGCGCCCGACCTGCCAACCGGCCGCTCTCGTTGCACCTGATGCATCCCCGCCCCCGGAGACGAATGTTCGCGCAGCCGCCAGTTCGCCCGTCAGCCATGCGGCACGCCGACGGGCCGACGCGCCGCGGACGTGGCCGCCGCGCATCGCAGTCGCCGACCGGCGGACGCTCCTGGCCTGGACCTGCGGCACAGCTGGGCAGATCCGTACCTGTAATCACCAACCTGGGGAGTAGCCTCCAAGCGCCCGCTCCGGCTGAGGTATTCAGCATGGTTGAAATAGTGCTCTCTACCAGTTACGAACGTGGCGTGGACCTGGTCGCGATCCAGCAGATGCTCGGGCACTGGCATGTGGGGACCACGATGCGGTATGTCACCCCGTCAGCGACGTTCATCGAGGACGCCTACCGCCGCGCGGTCTCTGGCACGCTGGCGGGCCTGGAAGGAGACGGCGATGCAGATTAGATGGCGGCTGCGGCTGGCCGCAGCGCACCGGGAAGTCTGGACCGGCGCGCAGCTGCGCCGCCTGCTGGCCGAAAGGGCCGGGCTGCAGCTGTCGTCCGCGTCGGTGTCCGCGCTGCTCACCAGGCAGCCGGCGCAGGTGAAGCTGGACACGCTGCTGGCGTTGTGCACCGCGCTGGAGTGCACTCCCAACGATTTGCTCGAGGTGGACACCACGCCGGTGGCACCCGCCGTCAGGCCGGCGCGCGCCAAGCCAGAACCGAAGGCCGCCCGGGGCCGTTCCATGCCGCCGCTGTGACCGGATACCGGACCTGCCGCGACTGCCCGTCACCGGTCAAGTTCGGTGACCGGGTCCGCTGCCACGTCTGTCATCGCAGGGTCACCCGCGCCGCGCTGAAACGCTGCTGCCCGGACTGCGGCCGGCTCCGGCACCTCGGGGAATCCGGCGTCTGCGCTGTCTGCGAACGTGGCACCGTGCCGGGCAGGCCGGCCAGGACGATCACCTGCGCCCGCTGCGGCGAGCAGCGGCGCAACGCCCGGCAGGGCATGTGCAACCGGTGCAGCCTCGCCGACCCGGACCGGCCCTTCCGTTACTCCGCCGCGCTGGCCCGGCGGCTGGACCCGGTCCCGGCCTGGTGGGACGACCTCACCGCCTTCGCCGCTGCGCGGCACCACCCAAGCGGCGCGGTCGTCATCCTGCGTGCGGCCGGACGGCTGCTCGGCGCCGGCCCTGATGCCAGCCCGCAGCAGCTCCCGGGCCGCTGCGCACCGCCCGCCGGGACAGCCGGGAGGGCCCTGCGCGCCTTCTTCACCGCCCGCGGCCTGACACTGCCCGGAGACGAGAAACAGCGCCGTGCCGCGGCCCGGCGGCGCCGTCGTCTCGACGCGGTTCCGGACTGCCTGGCCGCCGCGGTCGCCGCCTTCAAACGCAGCCAGCTCGCGGAACAGGAACGAGCCCGGCGCGGCGGACGGCGCCCGCTCAGCGACATCACCCTGGAGACCAGGCTCCGGATCCTCCGAGACCTGGCCGTCCACCTCACATCCGCCGGGCCAGTCACCGGCTGGTCCCAGGTGACCACCGCCGACCTCGAAGGATTCCCCGGCCACAGCCCCGCCAGCCGCCACCAGAAGACCTACGTGCTGCGCGGCTTCTTCGGCTGGGCGGAAACACCGCAGGCTCATCCTGATCAACCCAGCCGAGGCGCTCCGGCTGGGCATCCAGCCGGCCTTCACCGGCACCGTCCTTGACACCGCCCAGCGGGCGCTGTTCCGGCGATGGACGGGCGGCACGGCTCACCCGCACGAACGACTCACCGGCCTGCTCGCGTTGCTGCACGCGGCTTCCAGCGCCCAGATCCGCGGCCTGACCATCGGCGACGCGGACCACGCACAACGAACGCTGAGCCTGGCCGGCCGGCCATTCCCGGCGCCCCTGGACCCGGTCAGCTGGGCCGCGCTCGGGGACTGCCTGCGCCACCGCGAGGCCCTGCGCACGCTCAACCCGCATGTGATCGTCACCATGGCCACTCGCACCGGCGACAGCCCCGCGCACCAGAGCTACCTCACCAGGATCCTCAGGCACGCGGGCACCACCCCGGCCCTCTGCCGCCAGACCCGGGTCTCCCAGCTCGTCACCGACCTGGATCCCAAGCTGGCTGCCACAGCTCTCGGCATGTGCGACGCCGGGCTCGTCCGCTACCTTGCCGGCAACGTCGACAGCGACCGCCTCGAACGCACCCCCGGCATCGGCCGCCAGCCAACCCGTGCGCTGCAGGCACCGCCTTGCACACCTTGACGCGAACCTGTGCGAGTTCGACAAGCAGGGGGCGGCTCCCACCTGGAAGAAAGGCTACGGCTTCCACCCGCTGGCGGGCTGGTGCCGGAACACCCGCGAGTGCCTGGGCATGCTGCTCCGCCCCGGCAACGCCGGCTCGAACACCTTCACCGACCACAAGGAAGTGCTCGCCGCCGCGATCCGGCAGGTCCCCGCCCGGTTCCGGCGCAAGATCCTGGTCCGCATCGACGGCGCCGGAGCCAGCCACGACCTCATCAAGCACCTGCTGTCCCTGACCTCCCCGCGGCGGACCCTGCTGTTCACCTGCGGATGGATGATCACCGCAGCCGACGAGCAGGCAATCGCGCTCCTCCCCGGCGGCGCCTGGAAGCCCGGCATCGCCCAGGACGGCACCATAGAAGAGGACAAGGACGTCGCGGAGATCACCAGCCTCACGGCCCGCGCCGGGAACTGGCCCGGCGGCCTGCGCTGGATCGCCCGCCGGGTCAAGCCGTCCCGCCGCCAGATGCGCAACCTGACGGACTACGAGAAGAAGACCGGCTGGCGGTACTCCATCACCTGCACGAACATCCCCGACGCCGGGATCGGCGGCGTTCCCGGCAGCCACCACCCCCAGTACATCGACGTGGTCCACCGCGAGCACGCCTGCGTCGAGACCGCCGGGGTCCGCACCGCCAAGGCCATGGGCCTGCGCGCCCTCCCGTCGAAGACCTGGCAGGTCAACGCCGGCTGGGTCATCGCCGCGAACATCGCCGCCGACCTTGCCGCCTGGACCCGCCTCCTCGGCCACTACGACGACCCCGGGCTGCGGGAAGCCAACCCCGATACGCTCCGCTACCGGGTCTGGCACCTGCCCGCCCGGCTCGCCCGCCACGCCCGGCAGCGGACCCTCGCGATCAGCCCCGACTGGCCATGGGCCGGAGCCTTCCTCACCTGCTGGCAGCGGCTCTGCGTCCTGCCAGCACCCGCCTGACCAGCACGAACCATCCACTTAACGCGAAAGGAGGCACAGCCCGGCGCAGTAGGAGCCGGTGCGCACCCGGGTATCCCGGGCGAACCCTTTCCCCGGCTCGAACACGCCCGCCTTCAGCCATTCAGCGATCATCCCGCGAGCCGGGAAGCCGCCGATTGCCTGGAGCAGGTGAGCCGGTGCCTGGGCAGCGATGACTACCGGTACGAAGGCGGCCGGGTCTGCGGCAACCAGCCGGTCCGCGCCGACTACCTCGATCAGGTCGTGCGGGACCACATCACCGGCCTGCTCGCCGACCCGGCG
>JBKQSL010000200.1:0-19274 GCA_052143655.1 Streptosporangiaceae bacterium
GACCTGGCGGCGATCGGCGTCCGGGTCAACACGGTCTGCCCCGGCATCATCGACACCCCCATCTACGGCCAGGGCCCGGCCAGCGAGGAGTTCAAGGCCCGGCTGGCCGCGCCGGTGGTGTTCCCCAAGCGGATGGGCGCGGCCGCGGAGTTCGCCCACCTGGTCATCGCCCTGATCGAGAACGACTACATGAACGCCGAGGTCATCAGGTTCGACGGTGGCATCCGCTTCCAGCCAAAGTGAGGCAGCGATGACCGAGGCGGTGCGCACCGAGGCCGGGGACGCGCCGGTGGTACCCGGCCACGGCTTCGGCGGCATCACCGAGCGGCCGCCGGCCAAGCCGGTCATCGCGGCGGTGGAGGGATACGCCCTGGCCGGCGGCTTCGAGCTGGCCTGCGACCTGATCGTGGCCAGCGAGGCCGCGACGTTCGGGCTCCCCGAGGTCCGGCGCGGGCTGGTGGCCGGCGCAGGCGGCCTGCTCCGGTTGCCGCGCCGCATCCCTTACCACCTGGCGATGGAGATAGCGCTGACGGGCGGGCGCTTCAGCGCCAGCCGGCTGCACCAGGCCGGACTGGTCAATAGGCTGGTGCCGGCCGGCCAGGCGGTCGCCGCCGCGCGGGAACTGGCAGCCGAGGTCGCGCTCGGGGCGCCGCTGGCGCTCGCCGTCACCAAGCAGGTCATCGCCCAGGCCGCGGACTGGGACACCGGCGAGGCGTTCGCGCGCCAGAACGAGATCATCAGCCCGGTGTTCTCCTCGGCGGACGCGATGGAAGGCGCGATTGCCTTCGCGGAGAAGCGCCCGCCGGCCTGGCGCGGCGAATAGCCCCGGTCTGCCGCCCCCCGGCAGCCGGAGGCCATCAGCACAGCCGGGCGCACGGCGCGGCGGAAAGGACAGGGCCGAACTGTGGCAGTGGCGCGGATCAGCGTGGTCGTGCCGTTCTACAACAACGAGGATGTGCTCGGCCCGTGCCTGGAGTCGATCGCCGCGCAGACCTACCGTGACCTCCAGGTCATCCTGGTCGACGACGGGTCGTCCGACGGCAGCGCCGCGATCGCGCGGACCTGGGCCGACGCCGACCCGAGGTGCACGCTCATCCAGGTGCCCAACGGCGGTCCCGGGTACGCCCGCAACCGCGGCATCGAACTGGCCCAGGGCGAGTTCCTGGCCTTCCTCGATGGCGACGACATGCTGCCCAGCCACGCCTACGAGCATCTGCTGCACACGCTGGAGGCCTCCGGGTCCGACTTCGTCTCCGGAAACGTGGAGCGGATCGGCCCGGCCGGGATCACCCAGTCGGCGCTGCACGCCCGGGCGATCAAGGGCCGGGCCATCGGCACCCACATCAGCCGCGCGCCGAACCTGTTCTACGACGTCTCGGTGTGGAACAAGCTGTTCCGCCGGTCGTTCTGGGACCGTGCCGGGCTGAGCTTCCCCGAGGGGGTGGTCTGGGAGGACCTGCAGGCCATCACCAAGGCGCACGTGCTGGCCCGGGCCGTCGACGTCATCCCGGACACCATTTACTACTGGCGGGAGCGGGGTGCCGGCGAGCTGTCGATCACCCAGTCGCGCACCGACATCGCCAACTTCCGCGACCGGATCACCGCGTTGCAGGTGATCGACGACTTCCTGCGCGCCCGGGGCACGCCGAAGCTGCTGCGCCAGCATCAGCGCAAGTCACTGGTCAACGACCTGTGGCTGTACGTGTGCGAGCTGTCCAGGACCACGGACGCCTACCGGGCGGAGTTCATCGAGCTGGGCGGGGCGTACCTGCGCCAGGTCGAGGCGCCGGTACTCAGGTCGCTGCCCGCGGCGCACAAGCTCGCCTACCACCTGATGGCCGCCGGCCAGCTGGACCGGCTGGTCAAGTTCGACGCCTGGCGGCTGGAGCAGCCGATCAGCCAGGTGCCGCTCGTCCGCGAGCACGGTCGCGTCTACGCGGACATGCCGTTCCGCAAGGACCGGGCGGCGAAGATCCCGGGCTGGGTGTACCGGCCGCACTGGCGCGAGCTCGACCCGGTCATCCGGGTGGACGGCGTGAACTGGGAGAACAACCGGCTGGTCATCACCGGATGCGCGTTCGTGCCGTCGATCGACATCCCGAAGCGGCGCAACACCAGCAAGGTCGTCGTGCTGGTCCCGCGTACCCGGCTGCGCCCGCCGATGGCCGCGGTGGCCCGGTCATCCTGGTATCCGGACGCGGCCATCTTGTCCGGGCAGAACCGTTACTCCTATCCCTGGGCGGGCTTCCGGGCCGAGATCCCGGCTCGCTGGTTCAAGGCCGGCGCCCGCTGGCTGACCGGCGACTGGGATGCGCTCATCCTGGTCCGCGGCCATGGCGTGTGGCGGCCGTCGCGGCTGCACAGCCCGCTGCCCGGGCAGGCAGAGCGGCCGGCGTTCCGCCAGGTAGCCCCCGGCATCAGGATCGGGGCCTGGTGGGTGTGGCGGCAGCTGCACGTCGGGGTCGCCCGGACCCCTGCCGTGCTGCACGGCAGCGAGCAGGACGGCACTGACCTGGTGCTGACCGTTGACCTGGACGCCGCCCCCGGCCAGCCCGCCGCAGGCCAGGTTCCGGCCGGCCAGGGCGCCGCCGGCCAGGGCGCGGTTAGCCAGCCCGCTGACGGCCCGGCCGCCGCGCTGGTGCTGGTCCGGCCCAAGGGCGGCGCCAGCAGGCAGCTGCCGGGCGGCACCGAGGACCTCGGCGGCGGCAGGCTCCGGATTACCGGCCGGGCCGACCTGGCCGCGCTGCTCGGCGGCGCGGATCAGCCCGGCGATACGGGCCAGCCGGGCCCGGCGGATCAGCCCGGCGGGACCGGCCCGGCCGGCCCAGTCGAGTGGGATCTGTACGCGGCGCCGCCGGCCGGCCGGCGGATCCGGGTCGCGTACGGCACCGGCCGCCCTGAGCACAGCTATCCGGCCGGCTCCCGCGAGCTCGCCGTCGAGCACACCAGGTACGGCAACGTGGTCCTGGTCCGCCGCGACCGGCGGCCCGTCGTGGACGAGCACGAGTGGAGCCCGGCGGGGCGGCTGACGCTGCGCGGCCGCTACCCGCTGCTGCCCGGCCAGGACCTCGAGGCGGTGCTGCGCCGCCGGACGTCCACCGATCAGCACGTGGTCGCGGTGCAGCGGGACGCCGACTGGTTCACGCTGGCCATCGACGCGACGGCGATGCCGTCGTTCGGCCAGCGGGTGCCGCTGCGCGACGGCATCTGGGACATCGCCATCCGGCCGTCCGGCTGCCCGGGCGCCGAGATGATCCCCGCCTATGACCACGCCAGGCTGGCCGACATCCAGGACCTCAAGGCGCCCTTCGGCCACAAGACGTACCGGTTCTCCACCTCGGGCTACGACGCCCCGATCATCGAGGTCGTGCCGGTGCTCGGCCGCGCCGACCGCAGCCGGGTCCGGCGCCGGGTGATGCGCGGCGTGTTCTACCCGGTGCAGCAGAAGCTGCCGCTGCGTGACGCGGTCATGTTCGTCAGCTTCAAGGGAAAGCAGTGCGGCGACAACCCCGGCGGTATCGCCGCCGAGCTGCGCCGCCGCGGTGACGACCGCGAGCACATCTGGGCAGTGAACGACTGGGCGGTGCCGGTGCCGCCGGGCGCGCGGGGCGTGCTCGCCGGGACCGAGGAGTACTTCGAGGCGCTGGCCCGGTGCCGCTACGTCATCGCCAACGACGACATGCAGGCCACCTACACCAAGCGCGAAGGCCAGGTCTACGTGCAGACCTGGCACGGCACGCCGCTGAAGAAGATCGGCTTCGACATCGGCCAGCCCAAGTTCGCCAGCGGATCGGCTTACCTGGAGCTGCTCGGCCGCGACGTCGCCAAATGGGACATGCTGCTGTCACCCAACCCGTTCAGCACCCCGATCATGCGCCGCGCGTTCCGGTTCGACGGCGAGATCCTGGAGTCCGGTTACCCGCGCAACGACGTGCTGCGATCCGGCGACGCCGACCGCATCGGCGCGGAAGTCCGGCGCCGCATCGGCATCCCGGCCGGCCAGCGGATCGTGCTGTACGCGCCCACCTGGCGGGACAACCAGTACTACGCGTCCGGGCGGTACCGGTTCGACTTCCGGCTGGACCTGGAGCGGGCCTGGCAGGTACTGGGCGACGACTACGTCGTCCTGGTCCGCGGCCACCACCACATGGCCGACGACGTGCCCGCCGGGACCAGGCCGGGCTTCGCGGTTAACGTGACCGCCTACCCGGACATCTCCGAGCTGTTCCTGATCAGCGACGTGCTGGTCACCGACTATTCCTCGGTCATGTTCGACTTCGCCGCCACCGGCCGGCCGATGGTGTTCTTCACCTATGACCTGGAGTCCTACCGCGACAACTTGCGCGGCTTCTGCTTCGACTTCGAGTCCGAGGCGCCGGGGCCGCTGCTGGCCACGACCGGGGAGGTGGCGGCAGCGATCCGAGACATCGGCGCGGTCGGCGACCAGTACCGCGGGGCGTACA
This sequence comes from Streptosporangiaceae bacterium, assembly GCA_052143655.1. Taxonomy (GTDB): domain Bacteria; phylum Actinomycetota; class Actinomycetes; order Streptosporangiales; family Streptosporangiaceae; genus CAVSUR01. Next base: position 4,464 of record JBKQSL010000200.1, read on the forward strand.
GCGCATTCGCCGCCAAGTTCTGCCCGCTCGACGACGGCAAGGCCGGGGCCCGCGCCTGCGACCGGATCTTCGGCACCTAGCCAGGCGCTTGCGGCCCGGGCCCGGCGGCAGCCAGATCCGCTGTCCGCCCGCCGGGCTGCGGTCAGCCCGGCAGCGGCGTCAGGCCAGGCTGCGGCCGGTAGCTGGCCAGCTTCTCGCGCAGCCGAGCCCGGCCCCGGTGCAGCCGGGACATCACCGTTCCGATCGGCGTGCCCATCAGCTCCGCGATCTCCTTGTACGGGTACCCCTCGATGTCGGCCAGGTAGATCGCGACGCGGAACTCCTCGGGCAGCTCGCGCAGCGCGCGCAGGATCTCGGAGTCGGCCAGCCGGTCCAGCGCCTCCGCCTCAGCCGACCGGGCCGGCGCCACGAGCGGCCGGGCCCCGGACTGCCAGTCGTCGTCCAGGTCGGTGCCCGCCGCGCAGGCAGGCTCGCGGCGCTTCTTGCGGTAGCTGTTGATGAAGGTGTTCGCCAGGATCCGGTGCAGCCAGGCCCGCATGTTGGTGCCCGGGGTGAACTGGTGGTACGCCGCGTAAGCCCGGGTGAAGGTCTCCTGCACCAGGTCCTCGGCATCGCTGGCGTTGCGGGTCAGCCGGAACGCAGCGGGGTACAGCTGCTGCTGATAGCGCAGGGCATCCTGGGCGAAGCGCTCATCGCAGCCGGGCAACTGCTCAGTCGGGCTCATGGCTGTCTCCTCACCACTTCCTACTGAGTAGACGTCCGAAAGGGTCATCCTGGATGCGCGTTTCGCTTCCCGGTCCCGAATACTGAGCAAACTCTCAGCTGGCGCTCAGGCGAGCCGGCCGCCGCCCGCACGGTGCGGTGCCCGGGATGCCAAGGTAAGAGCAGAAGGAGGACCATGGCTGCCGACCGCGGGGACACGGGCGGCGTGCTCATCGTCGCCGCCGCGCCGATCGGCCGCCCGGAGGACGCGTCCGCGCGGCTGGCGAGCGCGCTCGCCGCGGTGCCGGTGATCGCCGCTGAGGACACCCGCCGGGTGCGCCGGCTGGCCACGGCGCTCGGCGTGCGGCTGGCCGGCTCGGTCATCGCCTACCACGACGCGGCCGAGGCCCAGCGGGCCGTCACCCTGCTGGCCCGGCTGGCGCAGGGCGAGGATGTGCTGCTGATCACGGACGCGGGAATGCCCGGGGTCAGCGACCCGGGGTACCGGCTGGTAGCGGCCGCGGCAGCCGCCGGGATCCGGGTTACCGCACTGCCCGGGCCGTCGGCCGTCACCACGGCCCTCGCGGTATCCGGACTGCCCAGCGACCGGTTCTGCTTCGAGGGCTTCCCGCCGCGCCAGCCGGGGCCGCGGGACCGGCGGTTTGCCGAGCTCGCCGCCGAGCGGCGGACGCTGATCTTCTTCGAGTCCGCACGGCGGCTCGGCGGGATGCTGACCGCGCTCGGCGCGGCGCTCGGCGGCGCGCGGCGCGCGGTGGTCTGCCGGGAGCTGACCAAGACGCATGAGGAGATCCGGCGCGGAACCCTGGCCGAGCTGGCGGCCTGGGCGCAGGACGGCACCCTGGGCGAGATCACGCTGGTGGTGGAGGGCGCCCCGGCGGCGGCCGCCACCCCGGTCGCCGACGCCGCGGCGCAGGTGGCTGAGCTGGTAGCCGGGGGAATGTCCCGGCGGGATGCCGTCACGGCCGTGGCTAAGACCTCCGGCCTGCGGCGCAGCGAGCTGTACGCGGTAGTGGTCGGCGCCGGGCCCGGCCCGGGCGGCGCGGGGCAAGCCTGATCGCCGCCCGGCCCGGTCAGTCTGCCCGGTCAGTCTGCCCGGTCGGCCGCGGTCGGCTCCGGGGCGGCACCGGATGCCTCTAGGCTGATGACATGTCGCCGACCAGCCGCCAGATCCTCGCCGCACCGGCGTGGCCGTACGCCAACGGCCCGCGTCACATCGGGCACGTGTCCGGTTTCGGGCTGCCCTGTGACATGTTCTCCCGGTACCAGCGAATGGCGGGGCACAACGTCCTGATGGTCAGCGGCACCGATGAGCACGGCACTCCGATCCAGGTGCAGGCCGAGGCCGAGGGCCTGACCGCGCGCCAGCTCGCCGACCGGTACAACCGGGTGATCGCCGAGGACCTGGCTGGCCTGGACATGTCCTACAACCTGTTCACCCGGACCACCACCCGCAACCATTACGCCGTCACCCAGGAGATCTTCCGCGGCCTGTACGACAACGGCTACGTCTTCGCGCAGGCCACGATGGGCGCCGTCTCGCCGTCCACGGGCCGCACGCTGCCCGACCGCTACATCGAGGGCACCTGCCCGATCTGCGGTTACGACAGTGCCCGCGGGGACCAGTGCGACAACTGCGGCAACCAGCTCGACCCGGCCGACCTGATCAACCCCCGTTCGAAGATCAACGGCGAGACCCCGCTGTTCAGGGAAACCGAGCAGTTCTTCCTGGACCTGCCCGCGTTCGCCGATGTGCTCGGCAGCTGGCTGCAGTCCAAGAGCGGCCAGTGGCGCTCGAACGTGCTCAAGTTCTCCCTCAACCTGCTCGACGAGCTGCGGCCGCGGGCCATCACCCGGGACCTGGACTGGGGCGTGCCGATCCCGCTGGACGGCTGGCGGGACCGCCCGGACAAGCGGATCTACGTCTGGTTCGATGCGGTGATCGGGTACCTGTCGGCCTCGGTGGAGTGGGCTCGCCGCAGCGGCGACCCGGACGCCTGGCGGGCGTGGTGGCAGGCGCCCGACGCCGAGGCCTACTACTTCATGGGCAAGGACAACATCGTCTTCCACTCCGAGATCTGGCCCGCCATGCTGCTGGGCTACAGCGGCCGGGGCGCACGCGGCGGCACGCCGGGCGCGCTCGGCGCGCTGAACCTGCCCACCGAGGTGGTGGCCAGCGAGTACCTGACGATGGAGGGCAGGAAGTTCTCCTCCTCCCGGTCGGTCGTCATCTACGTGCGCGACTTCCTGGACCGCTACGACGTGGACGCGCTGCGCTACTACGTGGCCGTGGCCGGGCCGGAGAACCAGGACACCGACTTCACCTGGTCGGAGTTCATCCGGCGGAACAACGACGAGCTGCTGGCCAACTGGGGCAACCTGGTCAACCGCTCGGTGTCGTTCGCCGCCCGCAACATCGGCGAGATCCCGGCTGCCGGGGCGCTGACCGACGCCGACGCGGCGGTCCTGCAGCGATCCCGGGACGGGTTCGCCGTGGTGGGCGGGGAGCTGTCCCGGTCGCATTTCAAGGCGGCCATCACCGAGGCGATGCGGACCGTCGCCGAGGCCAACAAGTACCTGTCCGACCAGGCGCCATGGAAGCTGCGGGAGAGCGACCCGGAGCGGATGCGGGCGATCTGCCACGTGGCGCTGCAGCTTGTCGACGACGGCAAGACGCTGCTCACCCCGTTCCTGCCCCGGTCCTCGCAGAAGGTCTACGGGATGCTCGGCGGCACCGGCGACTGGTCGGGCATGCCGCGGATCGAGGAAGTCGACGACGGCGGCGGCGCCTCGTACCCGGTGATCACCGGGGACTACGACGGCGCGGCCCGGTGGGAATCGGCGCCGATCCGGCCGGGCACCCGGCTCGCCCCGCCGACGCCGCTGTTCGCCAAGCTGGACCCGGCGGTGGCCGAGGAGGAACTGGCCCGGCTGGAACGGGCATGAGCCTCGGCCGTCCGGCCGCGCCGCCGCCGGAGCCGCTGCCGGCCCCGGTGCCCGACGCGCACTGCCATCTGGACATGATCACCGTGCCGGTCGCGGAGATCATGGCGCAGGCCCGCGCGGCCGGGGTGGACCGGGCGGTGACCGTCGGCTGTGACGTGCCGTCCTCGGCCTGGGCCGCGGACTGCGCGGCCGGCCATCCCGACGTGTACGCCGCCGTCGCCATTCACCCGAACGAGACCGCCGCCGCGGCCAGCACCGCCGCTGAGCGGGACGACGTGCTGGCGCAGATTGCCAAGCTCGCCGGGCAGGCCCAGGTACGGGCCGTCGGCGAGACCGGGCTGGACTACTACCGGGACAGCGCGCCGCCCGCGCTGCAGCAGGAATGGTTCCGCGCGCACATCGAGATCGCCAAGCAGGCGGGCAAGCCGCTGATGATTCACGACCGGGACGCGCACGCCGACGTGCTGGCGATCCTGGCCGACGCCGGGCCGCCCGACCGGGTCATCTTCCACTGCTTCTCCGGTGACGCGGAGCTGGCCGCCGAATGCGCGCGGGCCGGCTACCTGCTGTCGTTCGCCGGCACGGTGACGTTCGCCAGCGCCGAGCCGCTGCGCGCGGCGGCCGCCGTCGCGCCCGCCGGGCTGATCCTGGTCGAGACCGACGCGCCGTTCCTCGCGCCGGTGCCCAACCGCGGCAAGGCCAACGCGCCGGCCCAGGTCGCGCATACGCTGCGGGCCATCGCCGCCGTCCGGCAGGCCGACCCCGCGCAGCTGTGCGCGACCGTCGCCGCCAACGCCGAGCGCATGTTCGGCCCGTGGCAGGGCCGCCGTGACTCCGGCGGCACCGGGCCGGGTACGGTGACCCGCTGCGATGTCCATCCCCGCCGCTGACCTGCTCGGTCCCACCGAGATCCGACAGCTGGCCGAGCGGCTCGGGATCCGCCCGGCTAAGCGCCTGGGCCAGAACTTCGTCATCGATGCCGGCACGGTCACCCGGATTACCGCGCTGGCCGGGGTCGGCCCCGGCGACGTCGTGCTGGAGGTCGGTCCCGGCTTCGGGTCGCTGACCCTGCCGCTGCTGGCCGCGGCCGGGCGGGTCGTCGCGGTCGAGGTGGACCCGGTCCTCGCTGCCGAGCTGCCGCGGACCGTGGCCGCCCGGGCGCCGGGACTGGCCGGCCGGCTGGACGTGGTAACCGCGGACGCGCTCCGGCTCGGCAGCCTGCCCGGCGAGCCGCCGACGGCGCTGGTGGCCAACCTGCCCTACAACGTCGCGGTGCCGGTCGTGCTGCACCTGCTCGCGGTGCTGCCGTCACTGGGCCGCGGGCTGGTCATGGTCCAGTCCGAGGTCGCCGAGCGGATGAGCGCACCGCCGGGCAGCCGGGTTTACGGGGTGCCGTCGGTGAAGATGGCCTGGTACGCCGGCACCCGGCTGGCCGGGAAGGTGCCCAGGAGCGTGTTCTGGCCGGTACCGCGGGTCGATTCCGGCCTCGTGGCCTTCACCCGCCGGGATCCGCCCGGCGGGCCGGCGGGCGGCGGCAGCGTCCGCCGGGAAGACGTGTTCGCGGTGGTGGACGCGGCTTTCGCGCAGCGGCGCAAGACGCTGCGGGCGGCGCTGGCCCAGTGGGCCGGCTCGGCTGCCGCGGCCGAGCGGATACTGCGCGCGGCCGGGGTGGACCCGTCGCGGCGCGGCGAGTCGCTGACGGTGGCCGAGTTCGCCGCGATCGCCGCTCAGCGGGCCGGGCAGGCGCCGCCGTAGAAGCCGCGGCCGACCAGGCCCGGCCCGGTCAGCCGGGGCCGGTTCCGGCCGCCGCCCGTCCGGTAGGCGGTGTCGAACCACTGCCGGAAGAACTCATCCAGCCGCGCCCTGCAGGCCGGCCGGCGCTCTGGCAGCCACTGGCTCAGCCCGGCTTCCAGCTGCCGCTCGGTGATGCTGCGCCCGCCGTAGGCGCGCTGGATGGCGGTCAGCGCCCGGGTGAAATTCACCGGGCCGAGAATCTGCCGCAGCGCGATGTAGGCCGCACCGGGCCGGGCGTAGGTGTTGTCCTCGCCGAACAGCAGGAAAGGGGTCGGGTTCGACGGCGCTGTGGTCCAGAACCCGCCCGCGCTCGGGTAGGTCCGGTCGAACTGGCGGATCAGGCTGCGGCGGAAGGCGCGCCGCCCGGCCCGGGAGCCGGGGCCGCCGGCGGCGGCCTGCGCCCGCCGGGCCGCGTACAGATACTCGGCCAGGGTGGCCAGGCCCTCCTTGTAGAACGTCATCCGGTAGCCGGACTCGGTGACGTGATCGCCCCACCACTGGTGCATGTTCTCGTGGTACAGGGTGTCGGTGTCGATCTGGCCGCCGGAGAAAGTGATCATGGTCTGCATCTCCTCCTCGAAGCTGGCCGGCGGCCTGCCGACGACCACGCCGTCGGAGGAGAACGGGAACGGGCCGCTGAACTGCGACTCGAACCGGGTGATCTCCGGCTGCTTGTTCATGATGGCCAGGTTCGCGCGCTTACGCGCCGGGCTCAGCGAGCTGGCCTGGGCCTCGTAGAACGGGATGCCGTCAGCGATGTGCCTGGTCAGGTCGAAGTGACCGACGCTGTCCTCGACCAGGTAACTGGCGACCGGCTCGGGCGAGTGCCAGTGCCAGGTCACCGAGCCGTGCGGGAACTGCCTGTCCGGCCGGTGCCGGCGAGCCCATTCCAGGATGCCGTTGGCCAGCACGGTCCGGCCCGCGGTGACCGTGTCGTGGAAGTCGTAGGCCGGCTTCGCGCTCGGGTAGTCGTTCAGGGGCATCCAGTCCTCGGTGCCGACGGGCTCGGTGGTGACGAAGCCGCCGTCGCCAGGCGGCTGGTCCGACCGGAACCAGCCCTCAGTGGTGCCGTCGCCGTCGGTGTGCACGCCCGGCCGGCCGGTGTAGTAGACCGCGATCCGGAACAGCGTGCCGTCGCGGATCGGCGCGGTCGGCGTGATCACCAGCTTGTTGGCCGGGCACTGCTGGCCGTTCTGCGCATTGCGCCGGGCGGCGCTGGTGGACTTCAGCTCCGGCGTGCAGGCTGGCGGCAGCGGGTTGTGCTGCGGCCCGCCGACGGGATCGTGCTGCGATGCCTCGTGGGCGAGCGGATTGGGGTCGTCCGGCCCGCGCGGGTCGCCGGGATAGGTGGGCTGCACGAACCGGAACGCGGCGCGGCGGCCGTCCACGAGCACCCGGCGCACCCGCATGTCCGGGCCGGCTGAGATGTTCGCCAGTGACCGGCGCTCGAAGTCCAGGCTGAACGCGGTCAGGCACTGGGCGGCCCGGTCGGTGAGCAGCACGTGATTGCCCGGCAGGAACCGGTTGGTCACGGCGTCGTAGACCAGGTCCACGCTGGTATGCACGCTGATGTAGCCGCCGTTGCCGGTGTCGGGATACAGCTGCGCGCCGTAGCCCGACAGCGTCCGCGCCCCGGGCCGGCAGCGCCCGCCGCGGCCGGCCGCCCGGTGCTGGGCGGCCGAGCCTGGCCGAGAGATCAGTCCTGGCCGGGCGGCCGCGCCAGGCCGGCCGGGCTGGCCCGCGGCGGCCAGCGCGCCCGGGGCCGCCAGCAGGCCGGATACCAGGAGCACGGCGCTGAGCGCCGTGCCGAACGCAGGGCGTCTCGTCGCTGCTCGCACTAGTTCTGCCCCTTCGCCGGTTCGCGCCGCCGCCCACAGGCCCAGGACCACATCGTCGGCTCTCGCCGGGCAAAGGTCCATACCCCGCCGCCATCCGCGAACGGGCAGGCGGTCATGTCGGCGGTCGCGAGCGGGCCAGAGCGAACAGAGTGGATGGAGCATTGCTGCTAAAACCGCAGCAGCAATGCTCCATCGACACTATTGAGCCGGGGCGGCACGGGCGGGTGCGGGCGGCGGGCGGGGGCTGAGCACCGGCCCGGGGCTGCAATCATCGGATGGTGACCTCAGTGACCGCCGCGCCCGCCGTGACCGCGCGGGTGCCCGCGAAGGTGAACCTCCAGCTCGCCGTCGGGCCCCCGCGCGACGACGGCTACCACGGCCTGGTCACGGTCTTCCACGCTGTCTCCCTTTTCGACGACGTGACGATCTCGCCCGCGGACCGGACCATGGTGCAGGTCACTGGCGAGGGCGCCGGCTCGGTGCCGCGGGGCGGCGCCAACCTGGCGGCCCGGGCAGTGACCGCGCTGGCCCGGGCGACCGCGCGACGGCCCAGCCGGGCGGCCGTGCGGATCGAGATCCGCAAGCGGATACCGGTGGCGGCCGGCCTGGCCGGCGGCAGCGCCGACGCGGCCGCAGCGCTGCTGGCCTGCAATGAGCTCTGGCAGGCCGGGCTGAGGCCAGCCGAGCTGGCCGAGGTGGCCGCCACCCTCGGCAGTGACGTGCCGTTCGCGCTGACCGGCGGGACGGCGATCGGCCAGGGGCGCGGCGAGCGGCTGACGCCCGCGCTGGTGACCGGCAGTTACCACTGGGTGCTGGCGTTCGCGGCCGGCTCGCTGGCCACCCCGGACGTCTATGCGGCATGCGACCGGCTGCGGGCCGCCAGGTCCGGCTCCGGCGCGATCCGGCGGGTCGCCGAGCCCGCCCTCAGCACGGCTCTGCTTGCCGCGCTGCGCTCGGGTGACCCGGCGGCAGTCGGTCCGCTGCTGGCCAATGACCTGCAGCCGGCCGCCATTTCGCTGCTGCCGCAGCTGCGGCGGACGCTGGCCGCCGGCCGCGAGCACGGCGCTTTCGGCGCGATCGTGTCCGGCTCCGGGCCAACCTGCGCGTTCCTGGCCGCCAGCGACCGGCATGCCTGCGACCTGGCGGTGTCGCTGACCGGCGCGGGCGTGTGCCGCTCGGTGGTCCAGGCCAGCGGCCCGGTGTCAGGGGCAGCGCTGCTGGCTGACCGGGAGCGGACGTGAACCTGGTCAACCTGGAGGCGGCGAGCAAGACGCTCGGCAGCCGGACGCTGCTGGACCGGGTGTCCCTGGGGGTGGCAGCCGGGGATGCGATCGGCGTGGTGGGCCGGAACGGAGCCGGCAAGACCACCTTGCTTGCGGCGCTGGCCGGCCACCTGGACCTGGACTCCGGCCAGGCGACCCGGGCCCGCTCAGCGCGTGTCGGTTACCTGCCGCAGGCCAGCCAGCTGACCGGGATCGTGCGCGATGTGGTGCTCGGCTCGGCGCCCGAGCACACCTGGGCGGCTGACCCGCGGATCCGGGCGGTCATCTCCGCGCTGCTGCCCGACGTCGACCTCGATGCGGACATCACCAGGCTGTCGGGCGGCGAGCGGCGCCGCGGCGCGCTGGCCGCGCTGCTGCGCGGCAGCTGGGACCTGCTGCTGCTCGACGAGCCGACCAACCACCTGGACATCGAGGCGATCCGCTGGCTGGCCGGGTACCTGCGCCAGTCCGGGCAGGCGTACGTGGTGGTCACGCACGACCGGTGGTTCCTCGACGAGGTCAGCGACCAGACCTGGGAGGTGGCCGACGGGCACGTGCACTCCTACGAGGGCAGCTACTCGGCCTACGTCCTGGCCCGGGCGGAGCGGGTCAGGGTCGCCGCGGCCGAGGACCAGCGGCGGCGGAACCTGCTGCGCAAGGAGCTGGCCTGGCTGCGGCGCGGCCCGCCGGCCCGCACCAGCAAGCCCAAGTTCCGGCTGGCTGCGGCGAGCGCGCTGATCGCCGGCGAGCCGCCGCCGCGTGATGACGTCGAGCTGGCCCGGATCGCCGCAGCCCGGCTCGGCAAGACCGTGCTCGAGCTCAGCGACGTTACCGTCACCGCGGGCGGACGGGCGCTGCTGCAAGACGTGACCTGGCAGCTTGGGCCTGGCGAGCGGGTCGGCGTGCTTGGCCCGAACGGCAGTGGCAAGACCACGCTGCTGCAGGTCCTCGCGGGCCGGCTGCCGGTGCGGCCGGCCGGAGGCGGGGCCGGGCCCGTCGGCACTGCGCCCGCCGGCACTGCGCCAGCCGGAGTGAGCGTCACCGGCCGGGTCGTGCGCGGCGCCACGGTCCGGCTGGGCTACCTGACCCAGGAGCCGCCGCCAGTCGACCCGGGCCTGCGGGTCTTGCAGGCCGCCCAGCAGGTGCGCGGATCGGTGCAGTTCGGCCGCCGCGAGCTGACCGCCAGCCAGCTGCTCGAACGCCTCGGCCTGGCCGGGGAACGGCAGTGGACGCCGGTCGGCGAGCTGTCCGGCGGCGAGCGCCGGCGGCTGCAGCTGCTGATGGTGCTGATGGCCGAGCCGAACGTGCTGCTGCTCGACGAGCCCACCAACGACCTCGACATCGAGACGCTGACCGAGCTGGAGGACCTGCTCGACGGCTGGGCGGGCTCGGTCGTCGCGGTCAGCCACGACCGGTACTTCCTGGAGCGGGTGACCGATCACCTGGTCGCCGTGCTGGACGCGAAGCTGCCGTTCCTGCCCGGCGGCGTGCCGGAGTACCTGGACCGGCGGGCTGCCGGGCCAGCCCGCGGCGCGGCTGACGGTCCCGCGGCGGCCGCCGGGCCGGCACCCTCGTCGGCCGCAGGGATCCTGGCCGGCCCGCGGCCGCCCCGATCAGGCCAGGCGCGGCCGGGCGCCGCTCCCGCGACGGCGGGGCCGTCAGCCGCAGCCCGTCAGCGGATGGCAGGCAAGGAGATGGCGCGACTGGAACGGCAGCTCAGTCGGCTCACGGACACCAGGGCCGAGCTGGAGTCGGCGCTGGCCCGGAATGCCGCCGATTACGAGCGCCTGATCGAGCTCGGCGCGCAGCTGACGGCGGTGCAGCAGGAGCAGGGCGAGCTAGAGGAGCGCTGGCTGACGCTCGCCGAAGAGGCGTCGCCGTAAGGCGCCGTGACACGGCACCCGGTGGGCTCGGCGCGGCGCCGCGCGCCAGCTGCGGCAGGTTCTGCCCGGCACTGCCGTCCGGCCGGGGCGGAACCGGCCTGTCCCGCCGGCTCGGGTCCCGCCGGCTCCGGTCCCGTCAGCTCCGGGCCGCGCGCAGGAACTCCCCGGCGATGACCGCGTAGCCGGCCCGGTTGGCGTGCTCGTCCGGCCGGTGCGGCCCGGTGCACACCCATGTCCACCGGCAGATGGCCGCGACGTTGGGCGGCATCGTGCCGAGGCCGGGCAGCCGGACCTGACCGGTGGAATCACCGCTGCGGAAGGCCGCGTAGACGTTGGCCACCCGGGCGCCATAGCGCCGGTAGACCTGGTCCAGCTGCTGGTCGTAGCCGCTGACCAGCTGCTGGCTGAGCGTCGCGACCGCGCGGCCTGGCCAGCCGGCCACCCAGGCGCCCAGCTCGGGCACGTAGTAGTTCATCCCGATGATCATCGTCTGGGGTCCGGCTGCCGCCCGCAGCTGCCGCAGGATGACCGCGAGGTTGCCGAGCGCTGCGGTGAACCAGCGCGGCAGGCAGGCGCTGATCCGGGCCAGCGGGGTGTCCAGCAGGCAGGCGTTCGGGTCGTTCGCGCCGATGTCCAGCGTGATCAGCGCGATCCGGCCGCGGTGCGCCCGCAGGAACGACGTGGCCTGGCTGAGCTGAGACCCGGCGGGGTAGCGGCACTTGCCGCCGCGGATCATCGTGACGGTCGTCTCGCCCGAGCAGCCGAGCTTGACCAGCCGCAGCCACGGCTCGCTCCGGTGCAGGGCAGCGTAGAGCTGGTCCGGGTAGCCCTGCCGGGTCGGCACGTCGGCGCCCGCCCGGTCGGGCTGCACGCCCTGCGCCAGCGAGTCGCCGAGCGCCAGGTAATAGCTGTTATGCCGGATCCGGGTCCGGGCGGCCCGGGCGGAGGCGCCCCGGCTGTGCGAATGTCCCGGCTGGCCGCTCGCCGCCACTGCGGGGTCAGGTGCCCCGGAGCAGCCGGCGGCAAGACCGGCCGCCAGGGCGCACGCCACCGCCGCGGCTATCCCGGTGACGGTGCGGCGTACTCGCCCGGCCTCCCGGTCACCGGCTCGTCCTGGCCTGCGCACGCTACAGTCTAAGCAGCGGGAACGACCGGTCAGGGCGCTGTCGCCGGGGGGCGCGGGGCATCCGCGGCCTGCTGCGCGTCGAACGGCACCAGCAGCACCCGCAGCAGCCCGGCAAGCTGGCGGCGCTGACCCGCGTCCAGCCCGGCCAGCAGTTCCCGCTCGCCGAGGAGCAGGTCCGCCAGGGCGGCGTCGGCCACCGCCCGGCCGCGCTCGGTCAGCATCACCAGCACCCCCCGCTTGTCCTGCGGGTCCGGGCGCCGCCGGACCAGCCCGGCCCCGGCCAGCCGGTCGATGCGGTTGGTCATCGTGCCCGAGGTCACCAGGGTGGCCCGCAGCAGGGCACCCGGGCTGAGCTGGTAAGGCGGGCCGGTCCGGCGCAGGGCCGACAGCACGTCGAATTCCCACGGCTCCAGCCCGTGCGCGCTGAACGCTGCGCGCCGGGCCCGGTCCAGGTGCCTGGCCAGCCGGGACACCCTGCTGAGAACCTGCATCGGCTCGACGTCCAGGTCGGGCCGCTCGGCCCGCCACCCGGCCACCAGGTCGTCGACCTCATCGTGCAGCTCGCAAGGTGCCGCCGGGCCCTCGTCCGGGTCAGCGTGCGGCCTCATGCCGGGAGCATATCTCTTGACATCGAGACTACTCATCCGGTAAACCGCTGCCATCAGCAAAGTATCTCGACGTCAAGAGAGATGGCGGCATGTGGGATCCCGGACAGTACCTGCGCTACCGCGACGAGCGCGCCCGGCCGTTCTTCGACCTGCTCAGCCGGGTCCGCACCCAGGACCCCCGCTACGTCGTCGACCTCGGCTGCGGCCCCGGCCAGCTGACGGCCGCGCTGGCGGAGCGGTGGCCGCAGGCGCGCGTGCACGGCCTTGACTCCGATCCGGAGATGATCAGCGCGGCCGGGTCGCTGCTGACCGGTCCGGGCGCGGCGGCCGGCTCCGGGCGGCTGAGCTTCGCCCTCGGGGACCTGCGGGACTGGCAGCCCGAGCAGCAGGCCGACCTGATCATCAGCAACGCGGTCCTGCAGTGGGTGCCAGGCCACGAGCGGCTGCTGGCCGGCTGGACCGGCCTGCTGGCGCCCGGCGGCAGCCTGGCGTTCCAGGTTCCCGGCAACTTCGACCAGCCGAGCCATGCCGTGCTGCGCGAGCTGGCCGCGGCTGGCCGCTGGCAGCACTGGCTCGGCGGGGTGCAGCTCAACCGGCAGAGCGCCGACCCGCGGGAGTACGCGGACCTGCTGGCCCGGGCGGGCTGCGAGGTCGACGCCTGGGAGACTACGTACCTGCACATCCTGCCGGGAGCCGACCCGGTCCTCGACTGGTACAAGGGGACCGGGCTGCGGCCGGTGCTGGCGGTACTGCCCGCCGAGCAGGCGGCGGAGTTCCTGGCCGAGTACGGCGCGCGGATGCGCGCGGCCTACCCGGCAGCGCCGTACGGGACGCCATTCCCGTTCCGCCGGGTGTTCGTGGTGGCCCGGCGGCCCTGACGGCGCCCGGTCAGCGTTCCTCGCGCAGCCGCTGCAGCGCGCCTGCGGACAGCCGGGGGGCGTGATCGAGCTGCGACAGCCCGTTCCACGCCATGTTGACCAGGTGCGCGGCCACTTCCTCGATCTTGGGCTTGCGCGCGTCCAGCCACCACTGGCCGGTGAACGCCACCATGCCGACCAGCATCTGCGCGTACATCGGCGCGAGCTTGGGGTCGTAGCCGCGCCCGGCCAGCATGTCGGCGAGGATGTACTCGACCTGGCTGGCGACGTCACTGATCAGGCTCGCGAACGTGCCAGAGCCGGAGGCGGGGTTGGAGTCGCGCACCAGGATCCGGAAGCCGTCCGAGTTCTCCTGGATGTAGCGCAGCAGCGTGACGGCGGCGACCTCGAACTTCTCCATCGTGTCGTCGCCGCCCAGCAACTGGGTGGCCATCGCGAGGAAGCGCTCGACCTCGCGGTCGACCACCACCGCGTACAGGCCTTCCTTGCCGCCGAAGTGCTCGTAGACGACCGGCTTGGAAACGCGGGCCTGGGCGGCGATCTCCTCAATGGAGGTGCCGTCCAGGCCGCGCTCAGCGAACAGCCGCCGCCCGATATCGAGCAGTTGCTCCCGCCGTTCCTTGCCGGTCATCCGCTTGCGACCCGGGTGTGATGCCTGGCTAGTCACTGCTCCATCATGTCTGGCCGCGGCCGGGTCATCGAGTTAGCCGGGCTTCGCTGCCGGCCGGGCGGGTCATCGAGCCGAATTTCCGGCGGGCGCTGGTGCGCCGGGCCGCCAGCCGCCGCTCATCTGGCCAGCGCACGTCGCTGGCCCAGCCGAACTTCTCGCAGACCCAGATCAGCCGGGCGGCGATGTCGATCTGGCCCCTCAGGACGCCGTGCCGGGCGCAGGTCGGGTCGGAGTGGTGCAGGTTGTGCCACGACTCGCCGAAGGACGGGATCGCCAGCCATGCCACATTCTTGGACTTGTCCCGGACCTCGAAGTCCTCGGAACCGAAGGTGTGGCAGATGGAGTTGATCGACCAGGTCACGTGGTGCAGGAACGCGATCCGGACCAGGCTGGCCCAGAAGAACGCCGTGACTGCGCCCTGCCAGGACATCGACCAGAGGCCGCCGATCAGTGCCGGGCCGAGCAGCGAGACCGCCACCCATATCGGGAAGTCCGCCGAGATGCGCGAGATGGTGGTGTCCGCGAGCAGGTCCGGGCAGAACTTCTCCTTCGAGGAGTGCTTGCCGTCGAACATCCATCCCATGTGCGCCCACATCAGGCCCTTGACCAGGGCCTTCCAGTCGGTGCCGAACCGCCACGGCGAGTGCGGGTCGCCTTCCTTGTCGCTGTACTTATGGTGCCGCCGGTGGTCGGCGACCCAGGTCAGGACCGGCCCCTCGATGGCCATGCTGCCCGCGATCGCCAGCGCGATCCGCAGCGGCCGGTTGGCCTTGAAGGAGGAGTGCGTGAAGTGGCGGTGGAAGCCCATGCTGATGCCCAGGCCCGAGATCGCGTAGAAGACCAGGGCGAGGATCACGTCGTGCCAGCCCATGCCCCAGCCCCAGGCGACCGGGATGGCGGCGATCAGGGCCAGCGTGGGGACGACCACGAACGTGGCGATGAGGATCTTCTCGACCGGGCCGGCCGGCTCCGGCTCGATCTCCGGCCGCGGCACCGGCGGCGCCGGAGCCGGCGGCCGGGCGGCCGTCGTGGCCGAAGGGAGTTCGGTGGTGGTCATGGGGGAATCCTCGCTTCGCGATCGGGCCC
>JBKQSL010000201.1:0-7607 GCA_052143655.1 Streptosporangiaceae bacterium
GAGGCGGCGCGGTCCAGCCTGCCAGGCAAGCCCGGCCGGCTTACACCACGCCGGTCAGGCCCAGGATCCCGTTGCCGGTCATGATCAGCCCCATGATCACCAGGCCGCCGATGATCAGCGGTCGCAGCCGGGCCTGAATCCAGCCATTGAAAGCCTTCAGGATCCGGTTCGTCGGCTCCGGCGCGATCAGGTGACAGAGCACGGGCAGCCATACGCCGAGAGCATCGAGGATCACCACCACGGCCACCGCGGCGGTGCTCAGCGGCAGCGCGATCCGCGCCGTCGCGATCACCTCCACGGCGGCGATGAAGCTCAGCGATGGCCCGAACAGCATCATGCCGACGACGAACGCGGTGACTGGCCTGGGCTCGGCGATCAGCCGCGAGGTGAGGCCAGGCTTCTTGGCGGTGCCCTCAGCTGGCGGCCGCGGCTTGCGGCGGGCGATCACCGCGGCGGCAGCCAGCGCCAGCACGCCGATGGCCAGCCGCAGCCCGTAGCGCGGCGTCCGGTGCTCGGGGTGCTGCAGGTGGATCGCCTGCAGCACGACGATCACGACGATCGCCATGATCACGCTGACGATCACCGCGCCGGCCAGGTAGCTGCTCGCCACCCGGCGCGGGCTCGGCGCGCCGAGGTAGACGGCCGCGACGAGCACGGCCATCGGCGACAGCCCGGCGAGCAGCGCCAGGCCGGCTGCCTGCGCCAGCACAGTGCCGAAACTCGTGCCCATGCCCGTCCCCTGGCCCCCGGTGACCGCGAAGCGGTGCCGGGGACAGTCCTCCTTCCGTCCCCGGCACTGCGCGCGCTGCGCTCACCATGCTGTGCTCGTCACTGACGCTCAGTATCCCGGCCGCAGCTCGCCGGCGCTCGGTGTCCTGGCGCTCGGTGTCCTGGCGCTCAGTCTGCTCGCTCAGTCTGCTCGCTCAGTCCTCCGGCGCGAACGCCTCGCGCAGCTGGGCCTCCTGCTCGTTGGACAGGTTGGTGCTGATCAGCTCGGCCTGGGTGCCGCGGAAGGCGTCGGCGACCTTGTCGTAGACCGCGTCGGAGGTCATCACGAACAGCGCGGACGTGCCGGGGGTGACCTTCTCCCGCACCTCCTTGATGAACTGGTCGCTGATGCCGACGTCGGCCAGGGAGCCGAACAGCGCGCCGGTGGCCGCGCCGATTGCCAGGCCGATGATCGGGATGAAGAAGATCAGGCCGAACAGCAGGCCCCAGAAGGCACCGCCGAGCGCGCCAGCCTTCTTGGTGTCGCGCATCTCGTGCGTCTTCGGCTTCTTCTTGCCGACTTCCCAGCTGACGACCGCCGCGTCGTGCACCTGGATCAGCTCCTGGCTGGCCAGCTGCTCCAGCGTACCCAGCGCCTCCTCAGCGCCGACGGGCGTGCCGAACTTCCATACCGTCAGGGATGCCATTTGTTATCCGCTCCTTTGCGGGCAGGCGGGCCGGTCCCGCCGCCATGCGTCGCGTCGCAACTATCGGGCCTGGGCGGGCCGTCCGGCATCACCCGGCAGGAGTGATTTGCGGTCCAGCCAGGGCTCGCATCCGGCGGTAGGCAGCGCGCCGCCGCCGCTGGCACCTGCCCGGCCCGTCCCGGCCCGCGGCCACCGGCTAGCGGGCCGCGGCCGGCGCGGCGGCCGGGTCCGCGGCCTGCCCGGCCGCTGCGGCGGCCCGCGGCGGGCCGGCCAGCCGGATCGTCAGCACGTACGAGACCACCACGCCGACGATGACCATCGGCATGGCGGTGACGCCGTCGGCGCCGAGCAGCAGCGTCGTCAGCAGCACGGCGGTCAGCGGCAGCCGCAGCATCGCGGCGGTCATCGCGCCGATCCCGATCGCGGCCCCCGGGATCGGCGGCAGGCCGGGCAGGTGCGCCAGCGCCAGGCCGGCGGCCGCGCCCAGGAAGATGGCCGGGAAGATCGGCCCGCCGCGGAAGCTGGACAGCGCGCTGGCGTAGGCCAGGCCCTTGCAGGCGACCAGCAGCACCAGTGCCCAGGCGGCGTAGCTGCCGCTGTGCTGGATCAGCGGCCCGAGCTCGTCCTGGCCGGAGAACAGCACGTCGGCGACGGGCTTGCCGGTGGCGAGCGCGTACCCGGCGGCCAGCCCGGCGATGACCAGGCCGACCGCGGGGGTCAGCAGCACCGGCCGGCCCGCCACCGGGGTGCGCACGGTCAGCGCGAGCCAGCGGATTCCCCGGGCGGCGAACGCGGCCGCGACCCCGATCACCAGCGCCCAGCCGAACTCGCCGGCCTGCGGATGGCCGAACGGCGGCAGCACGCCGACAGCAAGCGAGAACGTCCCGTATCCGGTCAGCGAGCCCAGGCCGACGAACACCAGGTAGCCCAGGCCCGCCCCGAGCAGGCCGGGCACCAGCACCAGCGTCGCCGCCGCGCCGCCCAGGCCGGATGCCTCCATCAGCATGAACGCGCCGGCCAGCGGGGAGCCCAGCAGCGCGCTGATGGCCGCGAAGCTGCCGACCGCCGCGACCACCGCGGCGGTCTGGCTGGGCAGGTCCCTGCGGGCCAGCCGGACGGCCAGAACCGCCAGGCCGCCGCCGAGGGCGACCAGCGGCGCCTCGGGGCCGAGCACCACGCCCAGTGACAGGCTGGCCAGGGCGGCCAGGCCGATGCCGGGCAGGTCCGCGCCGCGGACCAGGACCGCGCCGGGCGAGAACCCGTCCGCGGGCGAGTGGCCGCCGCGGCCGGGCAGGTAGCGGATGGCCAGCCCGACGATCAGCCCGGCCGCGGCCAGCGGCAGCAGCGGCCACCAGGCGGGCACGCCGGCCAGCCCGAGGGCGGCCGGAAGCTGGCCGAACACCCAGTGCTGGATGAGGGCGATGAGCTTGAGGAACCAGTACGCCCCGGCGGAGACCGGCACGCCCAGCACCGCCGCCATGACCAGCAGGACGAGGTAGGGCCGGGTCCGCATCGGCGCCAGCGCATCAGCCGCCGTGCTCACCTCGCGCCCCCTCTGCCCGCCCGGGTCCGGGCCTCGCATCACCCTGCGCAACTGGCCGTGACTAGTCGTGACTGGCACCGTTCCGCGGCGTCGCCCCCGGCACGTCACCTGCAACGGGTGATTTTCATCTGGTCAGGGCGGGGAACGAGCACCGTATGCCAACGCAGACCACCGCCGCGCCGCGGCTGCCGCGCAGCCGGGCCGCTCGCAAGCCCACCCAGCTCACCCCGGCCGAGCGGGCCGCGGCCGGCAAGTCGCTGCGCGCCATGGTGCCGCGCGCCTGCCACGCCCAGCTCGACCTGCCCGCGGACCGGCCCGACCCGGTCGGCCTGCTGGAAGGGCAGGCGGCGAGCCGGGTGCCGGACCTGGTGCCGGTCCGCTACGGCCGGATGCTGGCCTCGCCGTTCAGCTACTTCCGCGGCGCGGCCCTGCCGATGGCCAGCGACCTGTCCCTGACGCCCACCACAGGCCTGCGGGTGCAGGTATGCGGGGACGCGCACCTGTCCAATTTCGGACTCTTCGCCTCGCCGGAGCGGCGGCTGGTGTTCTCGCTGAACGACTTCGACGAGACGCTGCCCGGGCCGTGGGAGTGGGATGTCAAGCGGATGGCGGCCAGCTTCGAGATCGCGGTCAGGGAAGACGGCATCCCGGCCCGCAAGCGCCGCGACATCGTGCTCGCCGGGGCGGCGGCCTACCGGCAGGCCATGCTCGGCTTCGCGGCCATGAACACCCTGGACGTCTGGTACGCGCACTTCGACGTGGACGCAGCCGAGGCGCAGATCGAGGATCAGCTCGGCAGCGCCGAGCGCAAGCGCATCCGCAAGGCCCTGGCCCGGGCGCGCACCCGAAACAGCAGCCAGGCGCTCGGCAAGCTGGCCGAGATGGTGGACGGCCGCCCGCGGATCATCTCCGACCCGCCGCTGCTGGTCCCGGTCAGCGAGTTCTACCCGGCCGGGATCAGCCAGGAGGAACTGGTCGGCCGGATGCGCGAGCTGATGCGCAGCTACGCGCGGTCGATCACGCCGAGCCGCCGCGCGCTGCTGCGCGAGTTCGAGTTCGTGGACATGGCCCGCAAGGTCGTCGGCGTCGGCAGCGTGGGCACCAGCTGCTGGGTCGTGCTGATGCAGGGCCGCGACGCCGCCGACCCGCTGGTCTTGCAGGTGAAGGAGGCGCAGCGGTCGGTGCTGTGCGACTATGCGGGCGTCAGCAAGATCAACAGCGAGGGCGAGCGGGTGGTCGTCGGGCAGCGGATGATGCAGGCGGTCAGCGACATCTTCCTCGGCTGGGTGCGCACCGCGGGCTTCGACGGCCAGCGCCGCGACTTCTACGTCCGGCAGTTCCGGGACTGGAAGCTGTCACTGGACATCGCCACCCTGCGCCCGCGCGGGCTGTGGCTCTACAGCCAGCTGTGCGGCTGGACGCTGGCCCGGGCGCACGCGCGCAGCGGCGACCGGATCGCCCTGGCCGGCTATCTGGGCCGGTCGGATGTGTTCGAGCAGGCGATCGCCGACTTCGCGGCCGCGTACGCCGACCAGAACGAGCGCGACTACGCCGCGCTGGCGGCCGCGGCCGCCTCCGGCCGGATCCGCACGGTCATGGACCTGTAGCGCGGATCCGGCCGCCCGGCGGTCAGCCCGCCGGGTCGTACCACATGTCGCGGTCGGGCAGCAGCCGGTCGGCTTCCCTCGGGCCCCAGCTGCCCTTGGCGTAGGGGTGCACGGGCACGGCGTCGCCGAGCACCGGGTCGACCACCCGCCAGGCGGCCTCGACGGTGTCCTGCCGGGCAAACAGCCACCGGTCGCCCTCCATCGCGGCGCCGATCAGCCGGTCGTAGGGCCGCTGGTCGGACCCGGGCTGCTGGGCGAACGCCAGGTCCTGCGTCTCCGGCTCCCAGCTGGCGCCGGGCTTCTTGCCCGCCAGGGTCAGGCCCACCTCGGTCTCCGGCCACACCCGGAACCGCAGGGCGTTCGCGTCCGGCAGCGGGTCAAGCCCGAACACGTCCCGCGGCGGGCGCCGGAACCGCACCGTGACCTCGGTCGCGGTGACCGGCATGCACTTGCCGGCCCGGATGACCACCGGGACGCCCGACCAGCGCCAGGAGTCGACGGCCAGGCGCACCGCCGCGAAGGTCTCCACCGTCGAGTGCGGGGCGACCCCGGCGACGTCGTGGTAGCCGCCGTACTGACCGCGCACGGCATCGGCCGGGGTCAGCGGCATGATCGCCGACACCACCCGGGCCTTGGCGTCCCGCCAGGAGGCCAGCCCGCTGCCGTCCGGCGGGTCGGCGAGCACGGTGGCGAGCACCTGGAGCATGTGGTTCTGGATGACGTCCCGGATCGCGCCGGTGCGGTCGTAGAAGCTGCCCCGGTCGGAGACGTCGAACGCCTCGGCCATCGTGATCTGGATGCTGTCCACGTAGGTGCGGTTGAGCAGCGGCTCCAGGATCGAGTTGGCGAACCGGACGTAGAGCACGTTCTCCACCGGGTCCAGGCCCAGCCAGTGGTCTACCCGGTAGATCGCTTCCTCCGGGAAGTACTTGTGCATGGTCACGTTCAGCTGCTGCGCGCTGGCCAGGTCCGAGCCGAACGGCTTTTCCACCATCACCCGGGCGCCGGCCGCGCGGCCGGCCGACGCGATGCCCGCCGCGATCCGGCCGAACAGGACCGGTGGCACCTCCAGGTAGAACAGCGCCCGTCCCGGGCCTATCTGCTGGCCCATCGCGGCGTAAGTGGCGTCGTCGCCGAGGTCGCCGTCGACGTAGCGCAGCATGCTGAGCATCTTCGCCGCGGCCGGCCGGGCCGGGTCGATGTTGCCCCGCTTCAGCGACGCCTCGGCGTAGTTGCGGAACTGCTCAAGCCCCCAGCCGCTCTTGGCCACGCCGACGATCGGCACGGTCAGCGCACCGCGCTCGACCAGGCCGACCAGGGCCGGGAAGGTTTCCAGTTTCGCCAGGTCACCGGTCGCGCCGAAGATCACCAGCGCGTCGACGGAATCTGCCTGGTCGGTCATAGATATGTCTCCTCGTGCTCCGTTACAGGATCGCGATCGGGTTGACCGGCGATCCGGTGCCGCGGGAAAGCCGCAGCGGGGCGATCACGCACAGGAAAGACCAGCGGCCCGCCTGCTCGCACAGCGGGACGAGGCCGTCGAACTGAAGGTAGTCCAGCAGGTGCAGCCCCAGCGCGTTGATGGCCAGGACATGCACGGGAAAATCCACGCCGTCGACGATGCTCGGCGCGGTGTCGTTGTTGCCGTCGCTGCCCAGCGTGCCGATCTGCCGCTGCGCCAGGAACTCCAGCGCGGCCGGGTGCAGCCCGGCCCGCCCGTGCGCGGTGTCCCACGCACCAAGCTCGCGCCGCCGCCGCCGGTGCCCCACCCGGACGAGCACGATGTCGCCCTGGCCGACCCGGACCTGCTGGGCCTGCTCGGCGCCGGCCAGGTCGGCGGCGGTCACGTGGTCGCCGGGCTCCAGCCAGGGCACGCCGCGCAGCCGCGGGATGTCCAGCAGCACCCCGCGGCCGGTGATGCCGTCCCTGGCCACCTCGACCGACAGCTCGCTCGCCCCGGCCGTCGTCACCGCCCCGGCCCGAACGCCGTTGTAAAGCCGGCCGTCGAAGCTGACGTGGCACAGCGCGTCGAGGTGCGAGTCGTGGTCGCCGTGCACGTTCATCGTGAACTGGTCGTAGTTGAACGCCATCCCCGGCTCGGCCTCGGCAATCGCCGGGCTGGTCACCGCAACGCGGGCCGGATCGGGGTTGTCCGCGGCCACCCGCTGGCCCACCGGCGCGGCGAGCGAGACGCTGCGGCCCGCCGTCACTTCCGCCGCGGCCGCCGCGACCTGCGCAGGGGTGATGTTATTCAGGGCGCCGCGGCGGTCGTCGGCCCCCCGGTCCGCGGCCAGCCGCAGCCGGGCGTGCAGCGCGCGGAACTCGGCCTCGGTCAGCCGGAGCGGCCCGGCCGGCCCAGTCCCGGCCGGCCTAGTCCCGGCCGGCTCAGTCACGGCCGAACTCGCGGGCGCGGAGGCGGCGCCGGAACACCCAGAAGTTCCAGCCCTGGCAGGCCAGCACCAGCGGCGGCGGCAGCAGCAGCAGCAGCACCACCACCACCACCACGGTGGCGGTCATGACATTCAGCGAGTAGTCCCCGGCGGCGGTGTTCGCCACGGTCAGGTCGTAGCCGGGGCTGATGCTCGACACCAGTACCCGCGGGTACAGTCCGGCGAAAATCGAGAGTATGCACAGGGCCATTGTCCCGGTCGTCGCGGCGAACGCCCATCCACCCGGCCGGCGTAGCACCAGACGACCGCGGCGATCACCGCGAGCACCAGCGACCCGTCGTACTGCTGGCCCGCCCCGACCGGGATGCCATGCAGCAGGTCGCCGAGCGCAACCCCGATCAGCAGCGGGGCAACCAGGCTGCCGCCGGCCAGCACCGCGATCCAGCCCTGCCGCCAGCCCGATCGTCACCGGGACGAACAGAAAGTGGTTGATCGAGGTCAGCGCGAACTGCCAGCGGGCCAGGTCGAGCAGCGGGCGGACCGCGATGACCTCGGCGTCGGCCTTGGCGTGCACCAGGCACGGGTAGCCGTCGCACCAGGCACACCGGATGCAGGCGCTGCGCGGCCGGTCCGCCTCGTCCAGCAGGATCCC
>JBKQSL010000202.1:0-7419 GCA_052143655.1 Streptosporangiaceae bacterium
GGGGCGGTCGGGGCGGCCGGGGTGACAGGAGCGCCCGGCGCGCCGGGCTCGGCAGGAGTGGCGGGAGTGAAGGGGTGGCCGGGAACGCTGGGAATGGCGGGCTCAGCGGGAATCATGGCGTCCCACGGGGCGCCGTGAATCAGCGGCAGGTGAATCGGGATAACTCCTGGCATTGCGACCACGGTGCCTGAGGGCCAGGTCTTTGCTGGCGCGGCGGATGCACTCGGGAGTGATCCGCCGTGGCTGCCGGAGCTGTCGGATGGCGGGGCTGCCGCTTGCTGCGCGGAAGATCCGGCGGCCGGTGCCGAGTCGGGCACCTGGGCAGGGTCAGTGAAGTTGATGGCGTAATTGGCGTCCCCAAGGGGCGTCAGCCCGAGTTCGTCGCCCAGCCGATGCTCGAAGTCCCGGGCTGCCTTCGCTGCCGCTGCCTCGGCTGAGCCCAGCTGGCTTTCCAGGCTCCTGGCCCTGTTGTTGTGCTCCTGCATTTCCCGCAGATGCCGCAAGTTGTTCTCGCTGGCTTTCGCTGCCTCGGTGAGCAGGGCGTTTGCCCGGGCATTGGCCTCGGCGCGGTTCCTGCCGGTCTGCCAGGCGCGCTGCTTCATCGCCATGGCTTGTGTGGTCAGGCTCGCTGCCCGCCCGCCCTCGCGCGTCGCCGCCTGCTTCGCCTGGGCGACTGCGTCCTTTTCCCCGGCGATGCTGGTTGCGATATCCAGGGCATGCACTGCAGCCGCTGCCGCAGGCCCGTACCAGTGGTCGATGGTGTGAGCGAAGGCCTGGGCGTGCGCCGCTGCTACCGAGCCGAGCCCGCTGTTCAGCCAGTGCTCGAAGCCCCCGAGCGCCTGCCTGGCATTGGTCGCGGCCCGGACGATCTCGGCATTGAGGTGATGAGCCTGCTGGCTGTGCTGCTCCGCTTCCTGGATATGCCGCCGGGCATTCGCCCTGGCCTGCCACCTGGCATCCGGGTTGCTGGTCAGCCTGGCCCGATGCGATGCCTGCGCAGCCGCCCGGTACGCACTGGCCGCCGCGGCTTTCTCCGCGGCTACCTGGGGGCCGAGGGCCGCGGCATGGTACAGCTGCCGCTGGAAGTTCTGGAGTGCCAGCCCGGCCCGGTACCCGGCCTGGGTCAGCAGGGCAGCCTGCTGGCTATGCTGCCCGGCCTCCTGCAGGTATTGCTGAGCGCTCGCCCTGGCCTGCCTCCTGGCGTCCGGTTCGCTGGCCCGCCTGGCCTGGTGCGACGCCTGCGCCGCCAGCTGGTACGCCCGGTCGGCCGCTGCCTTCTCCGCAGCCGTGTCCAGCGAAATCACCGCGGCCTGTGTCGCGAGATGGTTCTCGGCGTTCGCCAGCGGCGCGTAAAGCCTGCCAATCCTGTTGATAAATGATTGAGCCGTCGATGGCAGGCCGGGCGCGTTCAGAGCAGATGACGCGAACGACACGGCGTGGAAAGGCCTTCCTAGCTCACCTAGCTCATACACCGCGCCCCGGCCGGCGCCTTTCGCTGCTTGCTGCGTAGCAGGCGGGAGAACCATCCAGGTCCACCTGCCTGCCAGGCTGGCGCCCAGCACGATAGTGGCTGGCGCGGGAATATCTTTCGTGTAATTCCTGACCAGGAGGCTGGCGATGTTTTCCACGACGAACGGGAACCTGTCCGGATGGACAACTGCCCTGGCCGCCCTGATGAGGCGCCCATTCCCGTACTTGCCCTCAGCCCGATCCAGCCCGTGCCCTAGAGGTTTAGCGGAAGACTTACCGAACTCCAGGAACCATGCGCCGGCGGCGTTCGAGTTGACTAGCCCCATTACGGCGTTGCCGTTAGCGGGGTTCAGGTAGCTCGCCTGCCAGCCAAGCTGATGGGTACCGATAAGGTTCGCCACTACGCGTCCGAGGGCACCACCAGCTACTCCGCCAGCATTCCCGGCAACAATAGCTGTCCCCATCGTGCCGGGATGAGTCCCGAGGAACTTCAAGGGCCCGTGATCCTGCTTCTTGGCCAGTTGGCCGAATCCGTACCCAGCCGCAACCCCGAGGCCCATCACTCCGGCCTGCTGGAAAATGGCCGGGTAATTATGAGCCAGCCAGGACAAGAGCCAGTTAGCGCCCGGCGACTGCAGGCCGCCGTGCGGGCCCGACTGGCCGCCGCCGTGCGGGCCTGACGGGCCGCCTTGCGGTGGCGGGGCACCCGGGGGGAGATGGGGACCGGCGGGCGGCGTGCCGGGTACGGCCGGGTGCCCGTGCTGCCCGGGACTGGCAGGTGGCTGGGCAGTAGCGCTGTGGGAGCCCGCAGGCGGCCTGGTCGGCGCGGGCGGCTGGTGGTGCCCGGGAGGGGGTGCCGGGTGGTGCCCGGGAGGCGGTGCCGGGTGGTGCCCGGGCTGGTGGTGCCCGGCGGGCGGGGCCGGATGATGGCGAGGCCGGTGATGGCCGGGCCGGTGATGCTCATCCCCGGCCGGGGAGTGCTCCTGGCCGGCCGGCGGGTGCCGACGGTCGGGCCGGCTGGCGGGCGGCTCGATGATGATGCCCTCGGCGGCCAGCCGCATGACCGCTGCCATCAGGGCGGACTCTGCGGGCCGGGGCGGCCTGGCGGCCGCGGCCGCAGCCGAGGAGGGCAGTCCGGCGGTGATCAGGGCCAGGCTGGCCACCCCTGCGGTGCCTGCCGCGGCGAGCCTGCCGGGCCAGTAGACAGGTCCCAGTGCGCTGCCGGTCCAGGCCAGCCCGCGGCTCGTCGGCAGGGCGATCCGCAGACGGCGGCTGCCGGGCCGGGCCGGGGATGCAGCCGCGGGGTCGGCGGCCCATGCTTCCTGCCCCTGCGCGGCCGGGCTGAGCGGGGCGGTTGCTGCGGCCACCGCTTCGATGAGATCGCTCAGAGTAGTGACTGGGATCAGTCGCACCCGGCTGCTCTGGTTGAGCTGCTCGCCGGCCCGGCCGCCGAGCAGGAGGCCGGCCGGCTCTCCCTGGCCTGGCGGGATGCCGATGTAAGCCGCCAGCCGCAGCCGCCGCAGCCAGTCGGCCAGCCCGTCCTCATCCAGGCCGACCAGCACGGGCGCCCCGCCCGCCGGCAGGTTCCCTGCGCACCAGGCACGCAGCCGCTGCCGGTCAGCGGGCGCAGGGGACGCGACCCACTGCGCGAATCCGGTGCCGCGCACCGGCGGGACGAGCGCCAGTGCGTCACGGTCCTCGGCGGCGAGCATCTCCTCCAGCGCCGTGCCCACTGCCCTGGCCAGCCGGGGGTTGCGCAGCAGCACCAGGTAGGTCTCGGGCGCATCGGCTTCGCGCTGCCGCCGGGCCAGTGGCTCGGCAGTGATGATCGCTTCCAGGCCGGTTGGCTCTGACATCATCGAACGCCCTTTCCCAGCTGACGAGCGGGTCCGGAATCAGCGACCGCGTGGTGCAGTCGGCTGCGAGCAGGACCAGAGGCGGCCAGCCCCGGCGCCGGTGCTAACCCGGCTCTCCGCATGAGACTCGCCTTAGGTCCGGTGTAGATACATACATGTTATAGACCCTTGTTATGTAAGGGTCAATAGCCTCGCTTACCCTGATCGCGCACTGATCGCCGCCGGTGTGTCACCACAGGCGATGCCGCCGTTGCCAGTTGCTCGCGGCCGGCCGCAGCAGCGGCCAATGTGGACTCTGGTGCCCCGGCGCCTGGGCCGCCCGCCCGCCAGGTGCTCCGGCGATGATGCTCTCTTCCAGGCCACCTGGCCCTGACATAATCGCGTCCTTTCCCTGCGGGATGGGTCCGGAGTTCAGCGACCGCGTGGCGCAGCGGGAGTCGCGGGCTGAACGGCAGTCGAACGCGCCTGGCGATTGCCTTATTCGAAAATAATGTCAAAATACCCTCAAAGGTACATACAGGGCAAGTTGCGTCACCCATTCAAGTCATTCCGTCGCGGGGCGTCAAGGAGCGACTCCCCCCTGATTCGGCCAATTCGGACCGCAAAGTTCCGGTATGCCCCCAGACCTGGCATTATGCTGATCGGCCATTTCCTGCTGATCTTCTGCCGGCCGCGTCGGCGGATGATCAGCGGGGCTCGTGGGGATGCGGGGGAGCGCCACCCGGGCTGGCAGCCGCCAGCCGTTCTGCCCGGGCGTGCAGTTCGGGCACGTAAGCGGCCGATTCCGGCTTCATCAGCACGCTGCGCAGGATCCGGGCCGCGGGCGCGTCGGCGTCGATTCCCGGCCAGCGGCGAGTGAAGTCGGCCGCGCTGACCCGCAGCGTGGACAGGAACACCGGGTCCGCGAGGTCGGCCATCCCGTCGGCGAGCATCCGGGCGCTGGCCGCATCCACCGTCGACAGCCGGAGCGGGCAGCCCGCGCCGTCCAGGCCCGTCAGCCCGGCTGGGTCGGCCGGGAAATAGCTGACGATGTCCAGTTCCGGCGGCTGGTACAGCTCCAGCCGAGACGAGCCGCGGAGCAGCCCGGCCCAGTCCAGCGCGGCGCGGCGGCAGGCCGCCAGCGCCCGGCCCAGGCCGTCCGGCTCGGGAGGCAGCAGCCGGAACGTCAGCCACAGCGCCGCCGCGGCCGCGCCGGCCCGCGAGCACTCCAGGCTTATCTCCCCCAGGTGCAGGTCACCGGAGGTGAAGTAGGTATAAGGCGAATCGTGCAGGTAGAACCGGCCGACCGACGGATCGGCGAACAGCACAGCGCCGCAGCCGTACGGCTGCAGCCCGTGCTTGTGCGGGTCGACCACCACCGAGTCGCACTGCGCGATGGCCTGCCACGGCGCGGGGTCCAGGCCCTCCCGGCCGGCCGCTCCGGCCAGCAGCGTATAGAAGCCGCCGTAGGCGGCGTCCACGTGCACCCGCGCCCCATGCCCGCGGGCCAGCGCCACGATCTCGTGCACCGGGTCGATGGCGCCCAGCCCGGTCGTGCCCGCGGTCGCGACCACGGTGCCCACCCGCCCGGACGCCAGCACCTCGGCCAGCGCGCCCGGGTCCATCCGGCCTGCGGCGTCCGAGGCGACCGGCACTGCCTTGATGCCGAGCACCCCGCACATCCGGCTGTGGGTGTAGTGCGCCTGCTCGCCGTAGGCCACCGCCTGGCCCGGGTGCAGTTCCCGGGCCACGTACAGGGCCTCAAGGTTGGCGATCGTCCCGCTGGTGGTCAGGTGGCCCAGGTGCTCGGGCAGGCCGAACATCGCGGCCAGGGCAGCCACGGCCTCCTTCTCCATCGCGGCCGTCGCCGGCCCGCCGTCGAGCGCGTGGTTGTTGGGGTTGATCAGCATGGCCGTCAGGTAGCCGGCCACCGCGGCCGGGTGCGGCGGCTTGAGCATCTGCCCGGCGTAGCGAGGGTGGAAGAACGGGTAGTTGTCCCGCAGCCGGGCGGTGAACTCGGCGAATGCCGCGGCGAACCGCTCCTCGCTGACGTGCAGCGACTCGTCCGGCGTCGCCGCCCCGAAGCCGGCCTCCCAGTCCCGGATCGCCGCCACCCCGGCACTGAGCCACCTATCCAGGTCCACTGGCGCCCCTTCCGCGTTCGTGCCCGGGCCTTCCGCTGCCGCTGCGGGCCGCCTGCGTGCCCAGTCTGCCTGCTGAGCCGGTATCCCATGATCGCGGAGTCCTTGCCGCGGCTTTCCGCATGAAACACGCCACGATCATGGAACGGGAAGGCAGCCGGGCGGCACGACAGCGGCCGCCGGCGCAATGGGTAGAAGGTCCCGGGCCCGGCCGACCAGTGGCCCTAGCCGGGTGGCGGCGGCTTCCGTGAGCGTTAGCCCCTGGGAGGCTGCGCGCGCTGGCCACCACGGAGGCCATACCGGCTGGTAGGTACTCTTGCCCGGACCTTCGTGGAGGCTGCGCATGGACTTCTCTTATGACGCCCGGACCGAGGAACTACGCGACAGGCTGCTGGCTTTCATGGCCGATTACGTGTACCCCGCGGAGCAGGTCTTCGCGGCGCAGGTCGCCGACGCGACCGCGCACGGGCGTACCTGGGAACGGCCTGCCGTGATCGACGAGCTGACTGCCCGGGCCCGCAGCCTCGGGCTGTGGAACCTGTTCCTGGCCGGCCATCCGGCAGGCGCCGGGCTGACCAACCTGCAGTACGCGCCGCTGGCGGAGATCACCGGGCACAGCCCGGCCATCGCCCCGGAGGCGCTGAACTGCGCAGCCCCCGACACCGGCAACATGGAACTGCTCGCCGAGTTCGGCAGCCCGCAGCAGCAGGAGCGCTGGCTGACGCCGCTGCTGGCCGCGGAGATCCGGTCGGCGTTCTGCATGACCGAGCCGGACGTGGCCTCCTCCGACGCCAGCAACATCGCCACCAGCATCCGGCGGGATGGCGACAGCTACCTGATCAGCGGCCGCAAGTGGTGGTCGTCGGGGGCGATGGACCCGCGCTGCCAGATCCTGATCGTGATGGGCAAGACGGCGCCGGACGGACCGCGGCACCGGCAGCAGTCCATGATCCTGGTGCCGCGCGACACCCCGGGAGTGACCGTCCGCCGCGGCCTGAACGTCTTCGGCTTCACCGACGGCACGCACGGCGGGCACGCCGAGATCGACTTCGACGACGTGCGGGTCCCGGCGGAGCACCTGATCGGCGCCGAGGGCGACGGCTTCGCGATCGCCCAGGCCCGGCTGGGCCCGGGCCGGATCCATCACTGCATGCGGCTGATCGGGATGGCCGAGCGCGCGCTGGAGCTGATGTGCGGCCGGGTCAGCGGCCGGGTCGCCTTCGGCCGGCCGCTGGCCGAGCAGGGGGTCATCCAGGACTGGATCGCGCAGGCCCGGGTGTCCATCGAGGCGGCTAGGCTACTGGTGCTCAAGACCGCGTGGCTGATGGACACGGCCGGCCACAAGGGCGCGCACACCGAGATACAGGCCATCAAGATCAATACTCCGGCCGTGGCCGAACGGGTCATCGACAAGGCCATCCAGGCACACGGCGCGGCGGGGGTCAGCCAGGATTTCCCGCTGGCCCAGTTGTGGGCCGGAGCCCGGACTCTGCGGCTCGCCGACGGACCGGACGAGGTGCACAAGCGCTCACTCGCGCGGCGCGAGCTGAGCAAGTACAGCTAGTAGGAGGAAATATGTCGGAGTCAGGGCAGCGAGTCGCCATCGTCACCGGCGGTGCCCGGGGCATCGGGGCGGCGATTTCCCGCCAGCTGGCCGCGGACGGACACGCGGTCGGCGTGATTGACCTGAAGGAGAGCGACTGCGCCGAGACCGTCGAGGCCATCATCAAGGCCGGCGGCAAGGCCGCTGCGGCCGGCGCCGACGTGACTAACGCCGCGCAGGTCGAGGCGGCGGTCGAGAAGATCGCCAGCGAGCTCGGCCCGCCGGTCGTGCTGGTCAACAACGCCGGCTTCACCAAGGACAACCTGCTGTTCAAGATGACGGTCGAGGACTGGGACGCAGTCCTGGGCGTGCACCTGCGCGGCCCGTTCCTGATGACGAAGGCCTGCCAGAAGTACATGGTGGACGCGCA
>JBKQSL010000203.1:0-4006 GCA_052143655.1 Streptosporangiaceae bacterium
TCGGCGAAGACGATGTCCCCGGCGCTGACCAGGTGCGACCCGAACCGCGCGGTGACCAGCGCCTCGGGCTCCCGCTCGTCCAGCCGCACCGGCCCGGCCGGGTAGCTGCCGTAGCTGAAGACCGGAAGGCCGATCGCGGCGAGTTCCGGCGTGTCACGGTGCAGGCCCCACACCACCAGGCCCGCCACCCCGGCGGCCCGGGCCTCCAGTACCGCCAGGTCGCCGACGCAGGCCTCGTCCAGGCGGCCGCCGTTGTCGATGACCAGCACGTCGCCGACTTCGGCCCGGCCGAATGCCTCCAGGAACACGTCCACGCTGCCGTAGTGCCGCACGGGCAGGACCCGCCCAGCGATCTGCTGGCCGGCCACGACCGCCCGGATTCCCGAATGGGCGGCCCGCAGCGGAACACCACAGCGCACGCACGCATCAGCCACCAGCGGAGTGGACAGATCCGCGAACGCCCCCGGCATGGCGACCTCCCCAGTCCAGTACCCGGCACCGCCGGCGGCGCGCGTGTGCGGGCGGGGCCGGGCCGGGCCGGGCCCCATGATCCTACTGCCGCCCGGACAGCGGCTACCTGTGCCTGCCGGCGGCCAGAAGCCACTCCATGTGACTACCCGATCAGGAAGGCGCGACGAACTATCCGCCTTACCTGTATCGGTCGGTGACCGCAATCAGGTCATGTAGGGCTTGTGCGGCCCGTGGTTGCCTTGGCTGGGGATGGCTTGAGCCTGCTCCCTGCCCTTGATAGCTGCCGGGTTCTGCGAGCGGGCGGGCCGGGTCAAAGGGGCGCGCAGCGCCCGCGCAGCAAAGCCGCGAAGTTAAGGGTCTGGCGCGGTTGTCAAGGGTGTATCGCCTGATGGCATGGGGTGGCAGGAAGACGGGACCTCTGGTAGATCGGGGTCAATCCTTCACGATCTTCCCGGACACCGGAGGTCCCGTTGCGTACCCAGTCTGCCACGACCACCATCACGCATGCCGTCACCGTCGCCGCCGGGGTATTCGCCCCCGGCCATCTGGGTGAATTAACGCAGTACCTGCCGTTCGAGCTGGTCGATGACGTCCTGGAGCAGACCACGACGGTGCAGCGCCGGCTGCGCGATCTGCCGTCACGGGCCGGGGTGTACTTCATGCTGGCGCTGGGGATGTACCCGCGGCTGGGCTATGCGCGGGTCTGGGCCAAGCTGACTGCGGGGCTGGCGGGCATGGAGGTGCGGTGCCCGTCGGAGAAGGCGCTGCGGGACCTGCGCCGGCGGCTCGGCCCGGCGCCGCTGAAGGCCCTGTTCGAGGTGGTCGCCGGGCCGCTGGCCCAGCCCCGCACGCCGGGGGTGCGTTTCGGCGGGCTGCGCACGGTCGCCTTCGACGGGTGCAACTCGGTGAAGGTCCCCGACACCGGCCGCAACCGCGGGTGGCTGGGCAGGATCCGGTACCGGATGGGCTTTGCCGGGTATCCCACGCTGCGGCTGATGGCCCTGGCCGAGACCGGCACCCGCGGCCTGCTCGGCGCCGCGCTCGGGTCGGCGGCTGACCGGGACGAGGCCACCGTGACCCGGCGGCTGCTGCCGCTGCTGCGGCCGGGCATGCTCGTCCTGCTGGACCGGGCCTTCGACGCCAACGCCTTCCTGGGTGAGGTCGCGGCCACCGGCGCACTGCTGCTGGCGCGGGCCAAGTCCACCCGCCACCCCGCCGTCCTGGGCCACCTGCCCGACGGCTCCTACCTGTCCTGCCTGGACGAGCTGCAGGTCCGGATCATCGAGGCCAGCCTGACGATGACCGGCGCCGACGGCAGCCGTGTCCGCGACAGCTACCGGCTGATCACCACCCTGATGGACCACCGCCGGTTCCCGGCCGCTGCCGTGGTCCGGCTCTATCACGAGCGCTGGGAGATCGAGTCGGCGTATTTCGCCCTGCGGCACACTCTGCTCGATGGCCATGTGCTGCGCTCGGGCGACCGGCCCGGCCTGGAGCAGGAGACCTGGGCCCTGCTCACCCTCTACCAGCTGCTGCGCATGGCCATGGTCACCGCCGTGGAGACCCGCCCGGGCACCGACCCGGACCGGGCCAGCTTCACCACCGCGATGGAAGCCGCCAAGGACCAGCTCACCGCCGCCCAGGGAGTCTGCCCGGACGGCCCAGCCGACCTGCCCGGCGCGATCGGCCGGGCCGTCCTGGCCACCTTGCTGCCCGCCCGCCGCCCCCGGTACAGCGCCCGCAAGGTCAAATGCGCCACCTCCCGGTACCTGAACCGGGACGACGGCCGCCCGGCCCATCCCACCACCATCACCGCGATCGACATCGCCATCTGCACCCCGCCGGTGGACCTCAAGCCCGGCCGGACCCGCCGCGACCGGGGCACCCCACCCCGCCCGCTCCGGCCGGCCACTCGCCGCCAGCGGATCACCGCCATCATCACCAGCCAGCCCCCACGGGCCTGGAGCGGCCATGAACTCGCCATCCTCCTGCACGTCAAACCCCGGAACATGCTCACCCAGCTCGGCGAATGGGCTCGCCTGGGCTTCTTCACCCGCACCGGCTCCGGCACCTACGCCCTCAACACGCCGCCAGCCGATACACCCTTGACAACCGCGCCAGACCCTTAACTTCGCGGCTTTGGCCCGCGCAGCGGTGCCGCAGGCGTCCTTGACGCGGCCGGCCGGGAGCGGATCATGCCAGGCGGCAGGCAGGGAGGCCCGGGGGTGACGCGGGTGTGGTTAGTGGTTCAGGCTGGGGCCTTTCTGTGCGGGGTGACCAGCCGTGGCGGCCGGGCGGGAGGAGAGGCAGCCAGCCTTGCCTAGGTCCGCGGGGCTTGGGCGCTGCCCCGGCGACATGATGATTGACTGGGTGTCCCCGCCTGCGGGGATAGCGCAGCACCGGCGGTCCCTGCCGGGACAGCCGCCCGGGCGGGCCCTTGCGGTCCGAGGACCAGACGGTGACGTCCAGCCCGGTGAACCGGACCGCCTTGCGGGCCGAGGAGAACCGGCCCGCCCCGGCCAGCCAGCAGGTCAGTGCCAGGCCGGTGACCGGGCCGGCCCCGGACAGCCGCGCGGTCAGCACCTTCGCGCCCCTCAGGTGCCGGGCGGCATCCCGCAGCTGGGTGCGCAGCACCTCCATCCGGGCCTCGGCGGCGGCGAGCATGTCCAGGGCGGTGGCGACCTGCAGCTGCCCGGCCGGCGACAGGTGCCCGGCGGCGGCCGCCCGCAGCGCGGCCAGGCCCTGCCCGGTACGCAAAGCGCCCTCGCCCAGCCGGGGGGCGCCCTGGCGGAAGAACACCGCGCAGCTGCGCCTGGGCGGTGTGCTCGCGGCGCAGGTCGTGATAGGTCTCCAGCAGCGCCCGGTACTCCAGGATCTGCGCCGGCGGGACCCAGCACTCCGGCAGCCGGCCCTCGGCCAGCAGCACCCTGAGGTGCCGGGAGCCCGGTCTTGCCGGTCTTGGCGTGCCGCTTGCGGCCGCGAGCCGCAGCGGTGCCGGCCGGCTCGCCCGCATGCGCGGCGATCCCGGCCGCGGCCAGCTCCCCGGCCACATACCGCCACCCGGTGCACCCCTCCACCGCGAACACGACGTCGTCACGGCCGGCGAACCGCGCCAGGAGATCTCCCGGCACCCGGCCGCGACCACAGCTCAGTCAGGCCCGATGCATGTCATCTAATGGCACGCTGGCCACGGCGGGCTGCTTCTCCCTGGCAGTGCGCGTGAACGCGCGTGTTCGCGCAGTACACACAGCCTGGCGGCTACTGATCGTCATCGGCGGCTCCCCAGTAGCTGCGCGGCATGGACCGGCCGGGGGTGGGCCTTTGGCGGCGGTGTTTGACCGTATTCGGGGCACTCGCGCGTGACCGGGCATGCTGCTTATGATCTGCGAACCGGTCGGCGCAGCATGAGGGGAGATTGGGGTGGTGGCTGCCGATTCCCTGCGGCGGGTGACTCTTGCCGAGCTGGTGGCGACGCTGTCGCTTGTTGCCGACCTTGGTATGGGGCGGCCGATGGAGCGGGTGTTGCGTCAGACCG
>JBKQSL010000204.1:0-10268 GCA_052143655.1 Streptosporangiaceae bacterium
GAGGTGCCGGATCGGGCCGCCGCCGTTTGCGGAGAAGGTGGAGGGTGTCCGCAGGGGGCCACCCCGGCAAAGGAGGAGACATGACCGAGTACCTCATCGCCTTCAACGACGAGTGGGTGCCCGACCACACGGTCGGGGAGCTGCGCGAGAAGTCCAGGGCTGTCAGGGGGCTGGTGGCAGAGATGAAGGCTGCCGGGGTCTTCATCTTCACCGGCGGCCTGGACGATGCTGCCCCGGTGTTCAGTGTGGATGCGTCGGGCGGCACGCCGCTGTTCACCGACGGCCCGTTCATCGAGTCCAAGGAGCACCTCGGCGGCTTCGCCGTCGTGGATGTGGCCGACGAGGAGGCGGCGCGGCTGTGGGCCGGAAAGATCGCGGTGGCCTGCGGCTGGCCGCAGGAGGTGCGACGCTTCCGGGTCCAAGAAGCCGTGGCCGCCCGCCCGGCCGTGGCCGCCGCCAGCAGCCCAGGCGGCCAGCGGAGCGCCGGGGCGGCCCGCACCTGGTCGCAGCGCCGGCCGGTGAGAACACCCCTGGATGCGGGGAGGGGATGACGGGCTGCTGGTTCGACGAGCCTGAGCCCGGTGACCGGCAGTCCTGGGCGCTTCCCCTGCGCACTTTTCGTGTGCAGGCGTCAGCGCTGCGCCAGTTACAGCTAAGCCAGGTCTGGCGCGTTTGCGCCGACTGCCGGCGGCAAGGCTGTTTGATCGCCGCCTGTACAAGCGGCGGCGCGGGCGGGCGGCCGGTCGCGGCCCCGGTGGTGGTGCGCTCCGGCCTGTCTGCCAGGCCGGCGCCGGGCCCGTGGCGTCACGGACCCGGGAGACGGTCGCCGTCATGGCCGCCAGTGCCTGGTGTAGGGCTTCAGGCAGCCGATCGCCGGGCCCCACAGCAGGCTGACCGTGATCGTGTCTGACGGTGCCGCGGAGCTGGGCTCTGGCTTGAGCTGGGTCACCGTGAGGCTGCAGACTTCCGTCGCGTACCAGGACCACCGGCTGGCCTTGCCGATCCGTTTCGTCGCGATCAGCTTCCAGCCGCGCGAGGTATGCCGGTAGCCGGCCGCGGTGACGGTGGCCGCCGGGCCCGGGCCGGTGCCTGGTGACCGGGTGGCGGTCAGCACCACCTTGAAGCTGGACAGCGTGGTCACGGCAAGCCGGCGCCGCTGGGGACTGGCGGCAGCGCCGTCGGCGGGGCCGGCCTCTGGCCGCACGGCTGCACCGGGATGACTGGGCCTGCCCCCGGCGGCCGGCGCGGCCAGGGCGGCTGCCGGGAGCAGGATGGCAGAACAGGCCAACGCGATGCCGGCGGTGAGGCGCCGGCCAGCACGGGATGTTAGTTTCATGGCGAGACTTCCTTTCTGGCTGATAGCGGGGGCTTTTATTCCGTAAGGTGCTCTCTGTGGTGGCTGGCTCGGCCCGCTGCGTCAAGAGAGCCAGGCAGGCGCCGGACACCATGCCCGGGCCGCTGACAGGCCGTCGTCCCGGGTGGGCGCCCGGTGACCGGCAGGGCCTCGGGACGCGGATCCCATCTCGCTCTGCCGGGCGCGGCCCGGTTCACGGGTTATCGTGTCTGGCTGACGACGAACGCCTGATAGTCGGGGCCGGAGCCGTCCTTGTAGTACCCGCCGGCGCTGCAGCGGCCCGCCGAGGCGCACGACACCGACCAGACCTGGGCACTGCCGCCCTTGTTGAGGGCCGCGGTGCCGGGAACCTCTTCCGCCATGCCCCAGGTGCCCTTGTTCTGGCTGACGACCAGCGGCTGAAGATGGCCGGAGCGGTCGGTGTAGTACCCGCCGGCGCTGCAGTTGCCCGCCGAGCCGCACGACACCGACCGGATCTCGGCACCACCGCCGGCGTTGAGGGCCGCGATGCCGGGGACCTTCTTGGCCGTGCCCCAGGCCCCCCTCTTCTGGGTGACGATGAACGCCTGGGAGCGGCCGGAGCGGCCGGTGTAGTACCCGCCGGCGCTGCAGTTGCCCGCCGAGCCGCACGACACCGAGTAGATCTCGGCGTCTCCGCCCGCGTTCAGGGCCGCGGCGCCGGGGACCTTCTTCGCCTTGCCCCAGGTGCCGTTCTTCTGGGTGACGACGAACGCCTGGCAGTTACCGCGGTTGACTGCCGGGCAATGGCCGGAGCGGGTGGCATAGAACCCGCCGGCGCTGCAGTTGCCCGCCGAGGCGCACGACAGCGAGTAAATCTGGGCGAATCCGCCCGTGTTGAGAGCCGCGATGCCCGGGACCTCCTTCAGCTTGCCCCAGGCACCGTGCTTCTGGCTGACGATGAACGCCTCATCGCGGCCGGGGCCGGCCCCGTAGACCCCGCCGGCGCTGCAGTTGCCCGCCGCGCCGCACGACAGCGAGTAAATGATGGCGCCTCCGCGGCCGGGGACCTTCTTTGCCTTGCCCCAGGTGCCGTTCTTCTGGGTGACGACGAACGCCTGGTCGTGGCCGAGGCGGTCGGTATAGCGGCCGCCGGCGCTGCAGTTGCCCGCCGACGCGCACGACACCGACCACACCTGCGCGAATCCCCCCTCGTCTCCGCCCACGTTGAGGGTCGCGGTGCCGGGGACCTCCTCCGCCTTGCCCCAGGTGCCGTTCCTCTGGCTGACCACGAACGCCTGGCCGTGGCCGGAGGCGGGGGTGCCATCGAAGTAGCCCCCGCCGGCGCTGCAATTTCCCGCCGAGGCACACGACACCGACCAGACCTCGGCACTCCCGCCCGTGTTGAGGGCGGCGGTGCCCGGGACCTCCCTTGCCCTGCCCCAGGTGCCGTGCTCCTGGCTGACGACGAACGCCTGAGAATTGCCGGAGCGGTCGGTATAGTACCCGCCGGCGCTGCAGTTGCCCGCCGCGCCGCACGACACCGAGTAGATCTGGGCGAATCCGCCCGCGTTCAGCGCCGCCAGGCCGGGGACCTTCCTGGCCCTGCCCCAGGTCCCGCCCGAGGCGCGGGCAGGGGCGCGGGCACTAACGGCCGACGGCCTGCCGGCCGCCGCCGCGCTGGCGCTGGCCAGCAGCGCCGGGCACAGCGCCGCCGCCGCGGCCACCGCCAGGAGCCACCGGCGACGCCGGCGTAAAGAGGACTGTGCCTGGTTTCGCATGACTCTCACCCGAGGCCCTTCCGCGGGCACCGGGGTCACCCGCACGGGCCAATCTCGCCGCCTGGCAACCAGGCAGCCAGGGACCAAGGTCCCGCCAGCCGCATCCATAGCGGACGGGTCGCCGCGCTCTCAGCGGCTAACACTCCTTTGCCCGCCACCGCCGCCGGGACTATGGTCCCGCAGGCCGGCGGCCTTCGGCGCTGCTGCCTGGCCCGGGGCAGCAGCACGTTGAGAGGGTCGGCGGCGGCGCCCGAGCACGGCGCTACCCGGATCTGCGGCGGATGACCGCCGTGCGGCCGGGATCGGCCGGCTTGCCCCGGGTCAGTGGTCCGGGGGAAGGGGATGGTTGTCATGAACAAGCACACTGCGCACGTGTTATCCGCTGCGGCGGCGGGCGTCGCGCTCACTGCGGCGGGCCTGGCCTCCTCCTGTGCTGCGGCCGCGGCCCGGACCGGGTCCGCAGCCCCGCCGGCGGCCTTCAGCGGCCGCCTGTACGGGGTAGCGGCCACCTCCGCCCGCAGCGCCTGGGCGGTCGGCCTCACCGGCAGCCGCACCCTGATCGTGCGCTGGAACGGCAGGGCCTGGAAGCAGGCGAGGTCCTGGCCCGGTTATCTGGTCACCGTGGCCGCCACGTCGCGCCGCGATGCCTGGGCGGTCGGCGGCACCAACTGGTTCCGCGCCCGGACCCTAATCGTGCACTGGAACGGCCGGGCCTGGAAGCGAGTGCCCAGCCCGAGCCCCGGGCCTGCCAGCACCTTCAGCGGCGTGGCTGCCACCTCGCCCCGTAATGCCTGGGCGGTCGGCGAGACCGGCACCAGCCCCGCCAGCCCCATCGCCCCCGGCACCAGGACCCTGATCGAGCACTGGAACGGCCGGGCATGGCGGCAGGTCCCCAGCCCGAGCCCCGGGCCGGCCAGCGTCCTGAACCGGGTGGCCGCCACCTCCGCCCGCAGCGCCTGGGCCGTCGGCCAGACCGGCACCGACGGGCCCGGCATGCGATCGCTGATCCTGCACTGGAACGGCAAGGCCTGGAAGCGCGCGCGCATCCCGGGCCTGCCCGCCGAGAGCGTCCTGCTGGCCGTGACCGCCACCTCCGCCCGCAGTGCCTGGGCAGTCGGCGTCACCGGCGTGTACATCAACGACAAGACCCTGATCCTGCACTGGAACGGCAAGGCCTGGAAGCGGGTACCCAGCCCCACCCCCGCACCCGGCGCCACCCTCCTCGGCGTGGCCGCCCTTTCCGCCCGCAGCGCATGGGCCGTGGGCAACACCCAGTACCAGAACAACTGCGCGCCCAAATGCGCGACGGTGATCGAGCGCTGGAACGGCAGCACCTGGAAGCAGATACCCAGTCCCAACCCCGCCAGCGAGTACCTCAACGCCCTCTTCGCCGTGGCCCCCACCTCCGCCCGCAACGCCTGGGCAGTCGGGACTACCGATTACGCCACCACCCTCATCACCCGCTGTAACGGGCACACCTGGAAATAACGCACTGGCCCGGCAACCGCCAGTCCACCCAGCCGGCCCCGGCCAGCGCGATCGCCGCTGGCCTACCGCCAGCTACCGGCCGTGCCCGTGGCGGTGAGCGCACCCCGGGACAGGGTGTGCGTGACCGCGGCATAGCGCGGCTGACCTTGCGCGGCGAGCGCAGCCGGTGCACGCGCCGCGCGCGGCGCCTGCCCGGATCACCGCCGGAAGACGGATAAGGTCATCCCTGCCCCGCCACCGGCAGCCGCGCAGAACGCCACGTTCCGGCGCGGCAACGCCCAGGCGCTCAGGCGACCCATGTTGCCGACCAGATCGGCGGGATTGCGTGCGGGTGAACTTTGCCGTTGATCACTGAGCGTGAGTTATGGGTAGCTGGTACTGCTCGTCCGGGTCGGCTGCCCCGCCCGCGCATCCGGGCGGATATCGCGCGTGAGCGACCACCGGGTTGTTCAGCACACCGGCCCTCCGCGACGCGGAGTGAGCATTGTGGTGGACATCTGAGTCATTTAGGAACGACAGGCGCAGCGCTGCGCGGCCCTAACGCGCGGCTGGCCTAGCGGTAGCCGCCCCGGGTAGGTGCCGTAGACCGGGGATGCGCGCCGCGGGCGCGATCGGCCATCTCGGCCCAGAACCGGGTAAGCTGCGTCGGCCGCATCTCTTGCCATGGTGCCCGGCGGTTCAGGGAATTTCGGGGATTCCAGGTCAGCAGGGTCTGCTGGCGGCGGCAGAACGCCTCACTCATCTCCACCCTCGGCTGGACGCCCTTCGGCGGATACGGGCAGAGCTCGAAGACACACCCGTCCACGCAGTTGGTGCCGGGGGCTGAGGAAACGGCCGTGCCGACGGTCCGCCCAGGGTCGAGCGCGTCCCGGTAGCGGGTAATGCACGGTGGCAAGTCATTGCGGTTCGAGCGCTTCAGGCGCCGCTCGCGCTCGCTTGGCTGGTCGCCTCGTTCCGCCAGATTCAGCAGCAAGAGCACGTCGGCGACCAGTTGCTGGGCACGTCCGTTGAGTGCGGTCCACCCGGCGGATGGCGGGATCCACAGGCGGTGCCGGCGGTGTGGTGCCCCCTGGCTCAGCTTGCGGGAACCCACCTGCCCGACCACCCCGCTCTCATCGATCCAGCAGTACCGCTGCGGGCGCCCCGTCTTCAGCGCCAGCCCGACCAGTAAGGCAGCCTCACGGACGAACGGGTGCGGTTCGGCCGGTGAGCCGGGTGGCTGGCTCCGGTCCGCACGCTCGCGGCCGGCGACGTCGAGCCAATGCTGGACGATCGCTTCAGGCTTGGCACCGCGGGAGTCGCCGGGCTGTTTCGAGCCTTCGGACAGATTCAGCAGGCAAAGGGCCTGAATCAGAGTCAGCTGGGTGAACCAGTAGCGGGCACCTTTAAGCATCTCCAAGGCCTGCTCGGCAAGGTACATGCGCGCCTCGCGCAGCGTGTCGGGCTGCGCGGGCCGACGGTTGGCGGCGTGTTTGAACCCCTGCGCGAGCGCGATCTCAAGCGAGATGGGCAGATCCTCTTCCCCGGATCGTCGCCCGTCCTGCCCGATATGCCGTAGCCATCGCGCAAGGTCCGCCTGCGCCTGCGCTGCCAGGATCTTGTCGGCGGGCGCGTTCCCCCTCCCGCCGACGGAACCGACCAGCATCGGTGCTAGCCAGGCACTCATGATCGATGCTCGGCAGCTGTCATTGTCGCCTTCAGGCCCAGGCGTGAGCTGGTCAGCCCCGGTCCTGGGCCGCTCCATTCGCTCGGCTTCGCAGATCCGGCACGGCGCGGCCAGCAGGTGCCTGACCGCCCGGTAGGCTGCATCGCCGCCGACGCCTATCTCCTGCGCCACTGCGAGCTGGATCGGATAGGACTGCTCGCTACAGCCGATCGCATAGAGCTGCGGGTAGGCAGGCCCGGCCCGGTATCGGTCACCGCGCCGCCGCCGGTCATCGATCATCCGAGCTGCCTC
This sequence comes from Streptosporangiaceae bacterium, assembly GCA_052143655.1. Lineage (GTDB taxonomy): Bacteria > Actinomycetota > Actinomycetes > Streptosporangiales > Streptosporangiaceae > CAVSUR01. The sequence continues at coordinate 6,539 of JBKQSL010000204.1, forward strand.
GCCGAAGCGGTGAACCAGCCCGATCTTGCCCTCCTCCAGCGTCCTTGGGTCTTGGGCATGGATCCGGGACCACCGATCCTTGATCTCCTCGGCGATGGCGGCGTGAGCAGGTGCAGCCCTGACGCAGTCGATCTCAAGTGCAGCCGCGTACATATCCAGCACCTTATTGTCGTCGCGCGTGGCGGCGGCCTGCCGCAGCGGCCCGACGAATTCAGGCTGGGCATGCAGATGGGGCACGCCGAAACTGCGCGGCCGCCAGGTGCTCAAAGTAGCTTCACGGCGGGCGAATTCCGGGCGCCAGGTGCCGGTGGGTGTCGACGCGCGGGAGCACAGCACGAGCGCGATGAGGAACTCCCGGCCGGGCTGCGGATACTGCATGGCCTCCTGGCGGTAGGCGGGATCTAGCAATGCGGCGTCCAGCAACCGCGACCCGAGATATGCCTGCATCAAGCTGTGCGGGAACCGGATACTGTCCCCACGTAGCTCGACAAGATCCAGCTGGGCCCCCCATGCCGCGGCAAGACGAACATCGAGGTTCCGGACGCCGCGCGCGTGGCCCGCTTGTTCGTCAATTATTGCAAGCCTCCGCTGCACTTCTGCGGAGATCCGCCTGCCCGGGAGATCGTCGAATTCGACCTCCAGCCGGTCGCGCTTGAGCCCTATGCAGGCCAGTGCCGACAGCTGCTCGACCGCCGCCTGGCGCTCGGCCCGATTCAGCGGGACCTCTTCGCGAAGGTGCCCGTAGATGAGCGCCTGTTCCCATGTCTCCAGCAGACCCAGCCGAAGTCTCGAGCGGTCCACGCCTCGAGTGTCCACCGCGCCGTGCTGGCCTGCCGAGGTGGGCTGAAGCAGGCCCTTGACCTGCAGTTCACGCGTGATCTGCAGGTAGAGCGGCGCCTCAACCACGTCCGCGGTCTCTACGATCCAGGCAAGCCGGCGCTCATCCTCGCCCGTTCCATCGCTGCCGATGTAAGCCAGCGCCGCCTCGTAGCTGAGCGACTCAAGCGTGAAAATCGTGGCTTCTGTAGCCCGGAGTGGATCGTGCGGGCGCGAGGCGATGACGAGCGGCAGGTGCTGCTGGTGCGCTTTCCGAATGGCAGCGCGGATAATGTTATCCCGCTCCGGCTCAGCGCTAGTCCCGACGAGCGTCTCCTCCAGGCCGTCGGCGAGCACGATTATCTTTCCGTCCCTGCGCAGCCGCCGCCAGACAGTCTCGCCCTCGGCGGAGGAGAACAGGCTCGGATTCACCTGGTTGAGGAAGCGGTCCCGCGCCAGGTTCTCAAAGTCAAGATCTGCTGCAGCGTCACGCAGCCGGATTGGCACCGGGATCGCGTTCTTTTCGGCCAGGAATTCCGTGAGCCTGACAAGGACCGCAGTCTTCCCAGTGCCCACGCCGCCGACGAGCACCTGCGGGCGGGACCCTCGATCGTGCAGATCCGCCATTACCACCTTGCACAGTTCGTCCCGACCCACGACCTGGCCAATGATTGCCCCAGCCGTCGGCACGAGCTCACGAGACTCCTTTCGCGCCTTGGCCCGGTAGCGCCGCTGCAACCCGAACAGCCGCCAGAGCACGAGGGACGAGGCCAGAGCCAATAGCACACCGGATGCCAGAACATTAGAAATAACGCCGCAGGAAAAGCTGAGCGCCGCACACCTGCGGTCTGGGTCGAGCGCTGAACTCGACGACCCGCCGCGGACGAAATACAGATAGGCGACCCAGGCCAGCCAGAGGATGAAGATGAGCACCACAGTGCCGGTCAGCACCGTCACAGCCCGGAGCAGCCGCCGTGACCGCCATTTGCCAGGCTCATCGACGCCACTCCGGTCACGACGGCGGGGACGGGGACCGCCGAACAAGCGCGTCAGCTGGGGCACGGCCCTCCCCCTGCGTCTTGTGGCCAGACGGTTCCCTGCACCAGCCATCGGGCCCTCCAGCAGCCACCTGCCTACGCGACTGTCAGCCACCGTATGTAAGGCAGTTCTCGCACCTTCATTGGTTGCGTAAACCTGCGCCGTCATGCTCCAATTCGCAATAAATACCACTACCCACCCAGGGCACATGCCCGTTTGCAGTCATCGTTACACTGAACCTTTTCATCCTGGTCTGGTGCAGGCCTGGCATAAGTGCTGATCAGGGACGGCGTGTCGGCTTCCGGTGTCGTGAAGCCCCTGACAGGTGAAGCGATCGACCAAGATCCGCGTCGTCTGCCCAGGGGCTTCCATGCTTTTCTGCGGTGGCCGCGCTGCCGTTGTCCCGTCAGACCCTCGGCTATGTGACCGGGGTCGTCCGCCGCCACCGCAAGAAGATCGGGTCGTGCTGGCGGCGGCTCAGCCCCGGCCGGCAGGCCCTGATGGCCCTGGCCTATCTGCGCAAGGGCGAGACCTTCGCCGGCCTGGCCGCCGGGTTCGGCATCAGCACCGCCACCGCCTGGCGATACGTGAACGAGACCGCCGCCCTGCTCGCCGCCCGGGCCCCGAAGCTGTGCCCCGCCCTGCAAGCAGCCAGGAAGGCGCGACCAGCTAGTCCGCAGCGGAGCCGCGGCCCAGTCCGCCGCGCCGGTTCGGGCCCCGTCGTGGACCTGCTCGCCGAACTCGCGCAGGGCGGCCCCGCGCTGGAGTTCGCGGCCGGCACCGGGCGGGTGGCGCTGGCGCTCAGCGGCCGGGGCGTCCCGGTGCACGGCATCGAACTGTCCCCGCACATGGCAGAGCGGATGCTCGCCAAGCCCGGCGCCGATGCGGTCCCGGTGACGATCGGCGACATGACCAGCACCCGGGTGCCGGGGATGTTCCGGCTGGTGTACCTGGTGGCGAGCACGATCATGAACGTCACCACGCAGGACGAGCAGCTGGCGGTCTTCGCCAGCGCGGCCGCGCCCCTGCAGCCCGGCGGGTGCTTCGTGGTGGAGGTGGAGGTCCCGCAGTTGCGCCGGGTGCCGCCCGGCCAGACCGGGTGGGTGCTCGCCCTCGACCCCGATCACGTCGGGATCGAGACTTTCGACGACACCGCGGCCCAGATCGCGTGGTCACATCACTGGAAGGAGGTGGAGGGGCATCTGGTGCGCCACTGCGCGCCCTACCGGTAGGTGTGGCCGTCCGAGCTGGACCCTGATGGCCAAGATCACTGGTTTCCGGGCCCGGGACCGCTGGGCGGGCTGGGATCGTGCACCCTTCACCTCCGCCGGCCACAGCCAGGTCGTGGTCTTTGAGAAACTGCCGCAGCCACCCGCACGCGCAGAAGCACCGGATCTGCGCGGCTGACCTGCCCAGCGCACGGTAGTTGTCAGCCGCCCAGAACGGCTGTGCGCGCGATGGCGAAGAGCGGCCAATTACGGAGCGTGGTCACACTGCGCCGATCGGGCATCTTAAGCGCCCCCGGCACTTGCGTTTAGCCTGCCTTGCTGGGCAGCCCTGCCAGCGTGGCTGCCCAGGACGCACTGTCCCGCGTGCCCCCCTTCAGGCTTGGTCGCTCCTGTTCCTGCACGCGGCGGCAAGCGCGCCAGTCCGGTTCAGGGTGTTTCTCCTCGAACCTTCGGGGACGGTCAGCCGGGGACATGACCCCGTCTCGCCGGTGGAGCCCGGCCAGCTCTGGCGGTGCGCAGGGCGGGCGCCCGGCTCGTCCGGGGGTTACTGGCCGACGCGGCCGTCGATCCGCTCGCGGAGCAGGCCGGCGTGGCCGAGGTGGCGGGCGTGCTCCTCGACCATGTGGAGTATCACCTCGCGCAGCGCG
>JBKQSL010000205.1:0-31293 GCA_052143655.1 Streptosporangiaceae bacterium
CCCGAATCGGTCACCGTGAACGACACCGAGCTCGGCACCACCGGCTCGGAGAACGTCGCCGTCGGATCAGTCGACACCGGATTACTCGACGACCCCGGATACGGAGTCGAGCTCGTCACCGTCGGCGCCGAGCCGCCCGAGCCCGTCGTCGTGAAGATGACGTCCACGGCATAGCTCGCACCGTTGTAGCTCGACGTGGGGAACCCGGGCCCGCCCGCGTTGTAAACGCCGTTCCCTTCGCCGGGGATTGCATAGTTTGATTTCGGCGCGGTCAGCGGCGGGTTATTCAGCGGCCAGTCGAAGAGATCCTCATCGAAGGCGTAATGACCCTCCGGGTCATAATAGGACACCACGTAGGTCGTATTCGCGTTTACCTGGACCGGGCTGGCGAAGAGCATCGACTGCCAGCCGCTGGATGTCTCGTTGGTGAAGGTCCCGGTGGCCAGCAGGGTACCCGAAGAGGTCCACAGCGAGCCGGTGTGGGTTCCGCCGTTCCCGGCGCCCTTGTAGAAGCGGACGCCGTCCACGTAGCCGTTCACGCCTGACTGGAACTTCATGCCCAGTTCGGCGGAACCGGAGTCGTCCGCGGACGTGATAGTCGGCGTGTAGTCGGTCGCGAACAGGCCGCACGGGCAGTTGACGTTCACCGACACGCCGGCCCCGGGAGTCTCCGTATTCCCGCTGTCATCGGTCGCCCTCGACAGCAGTTGCACCGTCCCCGCGCCGGCCACCGGCCAGGTGTAGCTCCACGTCACGGAGGTGGCGGCGTCGGACATGGTGGTGACCGGGTGCCAGGTGCTGCCGCCATCGGTGGACACCTCGACGCCTGCGACCACGCCGCCGCCCGAGTCGGTGGCCGTGCCACTGATGGTGACGGTGCTGCCGTTGCTGAACGTCGCGCCTGGTGACGGCGATGTAATAGTTGATGTCGGTGGGGTCGTATCCGTCGAGGCTGCTGCGGCGACAAGACCGGATTGAAGCGTGGCCGGCTGGGCGTGCATATCGGCCAGTAGGTTGACCGTGGCCTGCTGCATGACCGGATCCGGCGGGTTCTGGGCATCGCCGTCGTGATCGGAGTCCAGCCCCCAGGCCCACTGGACGGCACCCGCATCGAATACCAGCGCGCCGCTGGAGGCCTTGTAGAGCGTCATGCTGTTGCAGGCTTGACCAGGCCCCACATCCGATCTTATGTCCAGCAGCAACTGCGAGACGTCCTCGCACGTCTTGGACAAGTCGATCTCACCGGCTGGCTGGAACCCGTTGTCCACCGGCTCGTCCCACTCATAGCCGAGCGTCTCATCGGGCATCGTATATGTCTGCCCGGGTTGCAGATTCGCTACCGCAGTATCTTTCCAGATGCCTAGCTTGGAATAGGCGTACGGGACCGTATCGGCATATGAACAGCAGTTGACCATCCACAGCTGTCCGGTGAGCGAATTCTCCGGGTGGCCCCCGTCAGCGGGCGGGCTGAACCGTGGATCTCGCCAGTTCCCGGTCCAGGTGGGCGGGTCGGCAGGATCAGTCTGGGCGCTATCCACACTTTCCTTGTACGTGATGAGCGTGCGGTCAGGCTCATTGTTGTACTGACTCGGCGCCCAGCGAGTCTTCCACCACAAGTTATTTCCGGAGAAGAACGCCAGGCTGACCCCCGCGTCCCGGGCCGCCGTGACGTTAGCCCGATCCCCGGCGTCCCAGTACTCCGAATGCCCTACCGTCATGAAAACATCGTGCTGTTCGAGCATGGCCGCGGCGCCGGAAGCGGCGACATCAGACTGGCCGACGTAGCTGACATTATAACCATTCTTTTCCAGGAACCGTATCATCGGGTACTCATCACTGAAAAAGAATGTACGCCCGTACGGGTCATCTGAGTCAAAGCGGGTAGCCCAGGGGCGGTTATAGCTGACCTGCTCGGCACGCCCGGGGTCAAGCGAGCTGCTCTCAGTGTCCGTGGCGTTGCCCGAGTACAGGCTGTAGCCACCCCAGTTGTTATAAGCCTGCCAGGTCTCGTCATTCGTCATGAAGACGACGTCGGAGGTGCTGGCATTGTTGGTGACGACGAAAGGAATCTGGCTTTCGTCTGTGGTGCCGTCCGTCCTGTAAATGTGCGCGAAATACACCCCTGAAACGGCCGTGGACGGAACGTTCCAGGTAGCCGATACTCCCCAGTTGCCGCAGTCGACCAGCCCGGTGGCGGTATTGGTATTGCAGGCCGGCTGGTTCTGGGATATGGAAATATTCGGCGTGATGCTGGCGATCAGCCGCGCGCCGTCACCGCCGTAGTAGCCCATGCGGTAAATATCGATAGCATAGGAGGTAGCCGGCGATTCGATCTTGAAATTGATGGACTGCCCGACGTTGACGCTGTACGGGTCGGCGAAACCCTGGATGGTCGAACCCTCACCAGGACTGACATCCCACTGCGACTGGGGAGTGCCGGGCAGTTCGTTCTCGCACACAATCGGGTTCGCGCACGAAGCCGGGTCGGCGGACGCCGCGCTTATGCTGGCCGCCTTTTTCGGCGCCGCGGCCGACGGCTGGCTGGCAGGTGCAGGCGATGAGGCCGAGGATACGGGCGTAGCAGATGGCGACGAACTCGTGCTGCGCGACGGAGCAGCCGACGCCGAACTGGCAGGCAGGGCCGCCGTTCCGGTTGCCACGAGCCGGGGCGCAACGGCGGGCGCCGCGCCCGCCGTTGTGAGCCCGGCGAAAGCGGCCAGCAGCGCCACTGCAGGCACCGCCGCGAGCCGCATCATCTTTCCCCTGGCGCGGGGCAATACGGCGGCAAGGCGTGCCGTGATTCTCTCGCCTGTTCGCTTGGTCCTGCTCATGGTCTCCGGTCTTCCAGTCTTTCGGCGACAGCACGATGAGGGATGCTCCGCGCGGGCCTGATGCACCGGGCCTGCATCAGGCAAGGTTTCCTGCCGCCAAGCGAGCGGCTAGGCTGTGCTGCCCCGGCGTCGTGGGTCTTCGCTGGCTCCACCTGGAGCTGCCCTGGCCTGATCATTGCCGGTCCGGCGACGCAGTCAGGCGTCCGTCTATTTCGCTGTATATCTGGCCAGTCTGGCGGCAGCGCCATCGGCTGCCACCGTCGGATATCAGGCGCTGGCCATCGCGGCCGACCCATCCGATCTGCCGTGCCGGAACCCCGGCGACTAGGGCATGGTCAGGCACGTCATGCGTCACCACCGCACCGGCGGCGACCATTGCCCAGCGCCCGATAACGCAGCCCGCTACCACCACGGTGCGGGCCCCGAGCGAGGCCCCGGTCCGGACCTGCACCCCAGTTGGGTTCCAGTCCCCCGGCCGCTTGAGCTCTCCCGAACCGTCGACCGACCGGGGGAACCGGTCATTGGTCAGCACTGCCGCGGGGCCGATGAACACGTCGTCGCCGAGCCTGGCCGGCTCGTATACCAGCGCGTAGTTCTGCAGCTTGACGTTGTTGCCGATCACCACGCCCGGGCCGACGTATGCCCCTCTGCCGACGATGCACCCGCCGCCCAGCCGGGCATGTTCTCGTATCTGCGCAAGGTGCCATACGACCGTGCCCGGTCCGAGCGCAGCACGCTCGTCCACGTCGGCGGTCAGCCGGACGTCGGGTTTCATTGCAATGCTCCTGCCTTCAGGCAACGAACGCGGGCCACGACCGGCCACTAGCGGCGGGCTGCAAGGTGAACCAGGACCGTTGCCAGGTAAAGCTCCCGTGAGCCGACGGCGAACAACGTCATCGACTTCCGGATCAGTGATGAATTCTCATCGGTCCTGAGATCCTCATCTCCGTAGGGATGCACCGCGATGGCGGAAGTGCAATCCGCGGCGCCCCTGGCCAGCGTGCCAAGAGCAGTGCCGTAGCGCCCCTGCAGCGTGCCGTCGGGGATCTGGGGACCCGCTTTTGCGCTGGCCACGGCCGCCTTGAGAGCGGCGCAGGCAAACTTCATCGGGGAGTAGAACTGCTGCACCGCATCTTGCGTCGCGTCGCCAAGTTCATTCGATACGGCAGCGAGCGCTTTCCCGCCCGCTTTCGCATCCCAGGCTCGCAGCTCCGGCGCCAACGGCCGGGGCAGATGCATGGCGGCCATGGCGCCCTCGGGGGTCCGGGCCAGCCTGCCCGCCGAGACGGGCACCCGATGGCTGGGAGCGGCGTCCAGGCGTCCGGCCGGGCCGGCCGGGCCGGAGCTGGCCGGACGCGAGCTGGCCGCAGAAGCCGACCGGGCGGCCGCCGCAGCTGCGCCGTGATCGCTTGCTGCACGCGGCGGACTGCTCTGGGTAACGACGGCGAGAGTGATGGCAATGCAACCGCCGAGAGCGGCCACTGCCACGGCAAGAACTCGCCACTGCCGCCATGCCGCCGCCAGATGGCCCCGTATGACTGCGGGCCTTGCCGGCGGTTCGCCTTGCGTTGCCGGGCTCGCCATCATCCCTCCCCAAGTCCCCTTGCACGTACGACGCATCAGCACATAATTCGGTTTACGTCGCGCTGGCGGGTGATGCTCAGATAATGCGTCACTGCTAAGACTCGCTGCCTTGCGGGGTAGTGTGCGATAGTTCAGCGCGGAGCTTGCGCCCCAGGGTTGGCACAATCTTCATCGCCAGTTCATCCGATTTACGCCCGGCCGCTGAGTTGGTGCCGCTTTCCACTGCACTGATATGCATCAGCAGGGCGGTCCAGTAACCTTTCGGATCGGCACATGGCGGTATCGGGCTGCGGGCGGCGCTCGCGATCGCCGCTCGCTCCCTGCGTACAATGACGAGATCCTGGCCAGCGCTGGACGATCCCAGTTCCGCCAGACTGGCGGCGAACTTCCGGGCGGGCCCGAGCCGCCAGGCGCGATAGAGCCGGGGGCAGCTGACACGAGCGGCGGGGCTGGCCGAGGTCGACGGAGCCGGGGTCTGGCTGGCAGGGTGCGTTGCCGAGGCCGTGGGAGCCTGGCTGCACGCGCTCAGCACGGCCACGGCAGCGACCGCTGCGGCGCCTAGTCTGACAGGCTTCACCCTTTGCTCCTCATCGAGTAGTTAGCAGACACATGTCTGGTTGATAGACGCATGGGCGTACTCGCCGGTTGTCCGCGGGCTCGATAATTCCTGAAGTTTCGTAGCTATGCTGCGGCTGCGTCCCAGGCCGAGAGCACGGCGTGGATTTGCTCGCCGGTCGGCTGAGCTGGACGACTGCCCGAAAACCGGGCGGCGATCAGGGTGCGGCGTAGCTTGATGAGCATGTCCTCGAAGGCAGGCTTCGGTCTTGGTCCGGTACCACGGCTGGCTGGCGCGGCGGTCGTCGATGTCGGCTGGGTCGTGGCGCGGGTGTGCCAGGACCCGTACCACCGGCATGTGACCTCGGCGACGTGCCTGACCTGCGGCCGGCCGTAGGCCGTGACGGTCATCGTGTCCCAGGACGCGGTGGCCGCGATGTCGCCGGCGGTGCCGAGCCGGTCCCCTTTGGCGCGGGGCCGGCCGCGGCGGCCGGTGCGCGGCGGCGCCGCTCACCGACGGGAGCTGCCGTCATGCTGCCAGCCCGCGCCGCGCACCTTGCGCCCGCAGCGGCGGAACACCGAGTCATCGACCGCCACCTCCAGGTCAGCGCCGGGCGGCACCACCAGCAGCACCGCCAGTTGCGCAACCGCCAGGCCGAGCTGGTCAAGCTCCCAGCGGGCGCAGGCGAAGAAGTAGTGCGCCCGGTCGTGCGGCCAGGCGTGCTGCAGGCAGCCGCCCGGCAGCATGCCCGCCACAGTGCGGCGGCGCACCCGCCCGGCAAGCCCGGCGACCAGGCCGCAGAACGCGGCGAACCCCGGCGCGGTGAAGCACGGCCGCAGTTCACCGAGCAGGCACAGCAGCGAAGCAGACAGGTTCAGGGGCGGAAGCATCGGCCGCCAGCCGCCATCAAAAGTGTGAAACTTCAGATAATTCTGTCCGGTCGGTAACGTCGCGTTGCCAGGCCGGGGGCCCGTACCATGGCTAGGGCGTCGGCGAGGCCGCCGTCGCGGCATGCGGTTACCGACCAGTAGGGGCTGGCGGCCGCTGCATGCTGCGCTCAGCGCGAGGTGCTCGGACCGCTAGAACCCCGCTGGTAACCTGCCTGCCCGTTCGCAGGGCTTCATCAGGAGCAAATCCATGGACGTTCCGCACGCGTCAATATCCATCATATGCGTCTTCAATGACCTGGCGGTCCGGCAGGCATGCCTGGATCGTTCGCTACAGGCGCTCGCGCATGAGGCTAATAATGTCGAATACCTGCCTATCGATAATTCCGGCAGTAAATACGCTAGCGCGGGCGCAGCACTGAACCACGGCGCGCAGCTGGCCAAGAACGATGTTCTCGTATTCGCGCATCAGGATGTTTATTTGCATTCTCTTGTCAAGCTGAAGGAAGCGGCCGGCCAGCTGGCATCCGGAAACTTCGGCGTGCTGGGGGCGGTCGGCGTGCGACATGACGGCCGGATAGCCGGGAGAATCAGGGATCGCGTCGTACTGCTCGGCGATGCAGTTACGTCCCCTACCGAAGTTGACAGCGTAGACGAGGTCCTGTTCCTGGCCGCCCGGGACCGACTGCTCGCCGATCCGCTCACCGAGTCGCCCGACCTGGCATGGCACGCCTACGCTGTTGAGTACGGGCTGCGAGTCCGGAGGAGGGGCGCCAGAACCGGGGTCACGGACATTCCGCTGACCCACAATAGTCTTACCATTAATCTTGACCGGCTGGATGCAGCGCATCGCGAGATCGCATCGCGATACGGTGAGATCCTTCCCGTCCGCACTACCTGCGGACCCATCTCAGAGCAGAGAATCTCGGCCGGAAAATCGCCATTCCTTGCCTCTCAGCGCTGGCGGTACCGGTGGCTGACCGAATCCATTGTCTTGCGCCGGGGCGCCAGGGCCTTCGGCCGCTGTCCTTGCGTGCTTATCGATATACGCAGGGCCGTGGATGACATCATACAAATAGCGCCGGACCGTGAGCTTTACATCGTCAACTGCTGCCCGGACAGCACCCCATTGGGCGGGCCGCCGACGCTGAGACTGAAGCGGCGCGACGGGAAGATCGCCATATCGTGCGCAGATGCCCCGGCGATCCCGGCGACCCTGGCCGCTCAGCCGCCCGGCTCATGGACGCTTCTCACGAATCTTACGGAAGCCGACCTCAGAGCCATCAGTCATCAGCTGACCGCGGCCGAAATCATCTTGGGATTTCACACGGGAATCGGGTTCTGGCTGCTGGCAGGGGCGGCGGCCGGGGCACTGCCGACATCATGGCGCTCGGGGAAAGCCGCTCCGGTCGGATCGCGGATCCTGGCCGGCCGGCGGATGGCAATCTCTCCGGCAGCAGGATTAGTCATCTGAGCACGGAAAACATGAGCGGCAGGGAGGCCGCGGAGGCCTCTGGCCATGTGACCCGGCGCCGCGAGAATCCGGTTCCCGATGTCCAGGCGCGTAAGTATACGGTACTTTGCACCCGTTGCCAAGTAGATCGGATGATTTATCACTACCTAGCCGCCAGTGCGTCATACTTGCTAAAGGCGGTACCCTTAACTTTGCTGCGGTATATAGCTTGCGCACCGTGATGAGATATAACGTGCGTGATGAGATAAGACATAGTGCGATCGGAGCGAACGGACCTGTCTCCTTCGAAGCGACAGTGCGCGTGGCTACCTCCGGGCACCCAGGCCAGTGCAGGGAGAGCACGAACGGGCTGCGGCCCGGCCCGGCAACCTCGGCAGCCACGGCAGCGCCGCTGGCCGCCGACTGTGCGCCGACCGCCGCGGCCCGTGATGCGGGCTCTCTGACGTGTGAAAATGAGGCGATTGAGGCTTGGTGCCGGCGACTCGGGGACGCTCTTTGGGCGTGCGTCGCGAGCGCTCGGCTGGAGTTTCCTCAGCACCGCGCTCAGCAGGTTCGGCCTTCTGGGCTTCGGAATTCTCCTGGCCCGGCTGCTGGGCCCACATCAGTTCGGGGCGGCCGCGGTTGGATTCGTAGCGCTCATCGCCGGGCTGAGCTTCAACGACCTCGGCGTGAGCCTGGCGATCGTGCGATGGCCGAAGGAACCCGATGAAATTGTTCCGACTGTACTGACCATCACCGTCGTCTCAAGTCTGCTGCTCTACGTCGGCCTGTTCTTCAGCGCTCCGGCGTTCTCGGCCGCGCTGGGTGCTCCTGCGGCCACTTCCGTCGTCCGTCTTATCGACGTCGGAGTAATGATCGACGGGGTAGTGGGCGTGCCCGCCGCGCTGCTCCAGCGCTACTTCCGCCAGGACCGTAAGCTCATCGCGGACCAGGTTCACTCATGGCTGAGCGCGGTGGTTTCCGTCTCTCTTGCGCTGGCAGGTTTCGGCGCGATGAGCATTGCGATCGGCTCGGTAGCGGGCACGTTGGCCGGCGGCTCGCTCATCGTGCGGTTCTCTCCGCTACGGCTCCGCTTCGGATTCAGCATCAGCAAAGCCAGGGAACTCCTGAGGTTCGGGATCCCCCTGGCAGGATCAAGCCTGATCGTCTTCTTCATCGCCAACGTCGACAACCTCGTGGTCGGGCATGTGCTCGGCGCGACGGCACTCGGCTTCTACACCCTGGCGTGGAATCTGGCGAGCTGGCCGGTCACCATGTTCTCCCAGCCAGTGCGCGCCGTGGCCCCCGCTCTGTTCTCCCGGCTACAGCAAGATCCGGCGGCCCTGCGCAAGGGCTTTGTCTCAGCCGCGGGCTTGCTCGGATCCATCACCCTGCCGGTGTGCCTGCTCATCGCCGGATCGGCGGTACCGCTTGTCGGCTTCCTCTACGGTGACCGTTGGCTGCCGGCTAGCGCGGCACTGGCATGGCTGGCGCTGCTCGGCGCGCTACGAGTATTTTTCGAGCTCTCATACGACTTCTTCGTGGTGCTTGCCAGGTCCCGGCTCGTCCTGATGATCCAGATCGCCTGGCTACTGGTGCTTGTGCCAGGTCTCGTTGCGGGGGCCCGGCTCAGCGGCATTCGCGGAGTGGCGATCGCAGGCCTGGCAGCAGCCGGCCTTGTGGTACTCCCCTGGTATCTGATCGAACTTAGTCGGGTCGGTATCCGGATCCGGTCTCTGGCCAGCGTCTTGTGGCTTCCGCTGGCCGTCGCGGCGGGCGTCGGCGGAATCGCGCTGGCAGCCGCGGCGGTTATTCCCGGAGATTTTGCAGAATGTGCCGCCGCCGGCATCGTCGCGGCCGTCGCCATTGGCCTGCTGGGCTTGCGCGTGCGCCCAGTCATCCGCGAGTTCAGGGAGGTCATCGCTAGCAACGATGAAAAGCCCGGCGAACTTGCCCGCAGTGCGCCAGCCAAGGGCCCGAGGCATGCCCGCACGTCATCTTCTTCGGCAACTGAGGCAGCAGGCCACGGTGCCGAACAGACGGCAGACCCCGACGCTCAGGCTGCGGGCCTGCGCGCTCTTCTCGCCCTGGCTGTCACCGAGCCGCCAGCGGATCTCGAGATGACGACGCCGCTTCCGGTCTACCGGAATGCCATTCGCTATCCAGCCAACGGCGTTCCCGGCGGCTGGGCCAGCAGATCCCGGCAACCGGGGGCCGACCACCGGAAGTGACGACGGATGGGCTTAGCGCAGTTACTGGCGTGCGCCCGCATCACGGCAGATGAGCTGGCCGCACGGTAGTGCCCCCCACACAGGTGTTACCGCTCTCACCAGGGCTTTACCGCTCGCGCGGGTAAACTTGCCCGTCGGCTGCTCGCTCAGCGTGGTCAGCCCGCCTGCCGAGTACCTACCCCAGCCGCCGCCGTGTCGATGTCCAGGCGAACTTCACCCGATCCAGCCCCCGTTTTCCGCCTACCCTGGCAATCAGCGCCTTGGTCATTGCGCGCCCGCTGTCGCGGACCGCTCGGCCAGGTACCGATACAAATGCGTCTGCGGCGATCTGGCGCACCGAGGGATCGGGCAGGTCGTCGAGCAATCCGGGGAATAGCGGGCGGTGCTGCACCGGACGGGTGCGGTGACCCCGCACCCGGTTGCTGACGTTAGCGCCGTGGATCACCTGGAGCCACCCCGGACTACCCCGCAGAACCAGCGCGGGCATGTGCTCAGGCAACAGATTGTGCCAATCGGCCCAGCACGTGAGCGGCGCGTCCCACGGCTCGCGGACCGAGCAGAATGCGTTGTACCGGTCAAAATTCCGGTACAGCATGTCCCCGCGGCGGATGAGTCCATCGCCGACATAGACAGCCGTCCGGGCGCCGCGCCGCGCTGCGCCCTGGACCCGGGCCACGAAGTCGGCGGCGAGACCGTCATCATTGTCAAGATTCGTGGTGAGAAGCTCCGCGCCGGGCTGGTGCCCGACAACGTTTCGTATATCGCCGAGCAGGTCCCCGGCTGGGACCTCCGCCCGGAGACATGGCCGGAAATGCCCCTGTCGCTCATGGCCGCCCACCCAGTTCAGCAACCATTCAGGGCTCTGCGGATCGAAGTAGATGATCCACGAGAAACGGCGGCATGTCTGCGCCAGAACCGAGGGCAAGCAGTATCGCTCGAATAGCTCGACCCGGTTTCTCAGCCAGTTCTCCTGCGCACGCACGAGGCTCTCGTGCCCCTGCGACGGGAGGTTGAAGCGGGTAAGCAGGATGTGGTCGATATCAGCCCGCATCTTCGTCACCCGCCGCCAGCGGCGGCCGAGAGGGGGACGCGGTAGATATGATAACTGTACTCTGCGGCGAAGTTATCCTGGAAACGATCATTTCTGACCGGCAGCCAACGGTGCTCGAAAAGCACCTGCACACGCTTGCCGTTAACGCCAGGAGGAAGCGTGAACTGGCGCTTCCCTGGGGAGCTGGAGCCGTTCACCATCGCAAAGATATACGCGCTCCCATGATAAACCTTGAGCATCGTGTCGAGGCCTGATCCGAATCTCCATACATAGGACTGCGTGTTGAGAACACGGGCAAGGGCGTGAATCTGATTATTGACGACTCCTGCCGCCGCCACCTGCGCTGCACCGCAGAAGCCGGGCTGATACTGGGATTGCCGGATTATGTTGCTCCCTTGGCAGGGACCATTGAGGCTCTGGTTGAAATATACAATCCCGCGAGCCTCGTTGATGATTGAATTCATGACCGCACCGCGAAGCTCGGCCGGCCTGATATTGGCCACGAAAGGCCCGCCGCCGGGACCGCCGTTGAGGATCTCGGCAAACGCCCAGACGGCCTGGCTTTTCCTGCCCGCCGCGACGAGCTGCCGCAGCGCATCGACCATTGCCCCGTAGCTCGAAGCCGTCCGGCAGGTCGCCCGCCGGATCGGGACGATAAATTCTGGGAGGTAGGGTTTATTGCTGCAGAAGGGGATAGTATACCAGTACATGTCGAGCGACACCACGTTGGTGAAGTCATTGACGAAAGCCTTGGCGTCGGAGGGTTTCATGTAGCGGCTCACGACCGACGACGAGAAGTTCGCCCAGACGAAGCGGTTCGATGGCAGCTTCTTCCGGAGTGACCTGAGATAGGCCAATCCCGCCGACGGCGGGCTGTACCCGTCGGCTTCGTCAGCCAGAAAATACCCCACCCAGTTCTTTACACCATGGGCAGGCATATCGTTGAGCCGGTCGCCGATCAGATACACGTGGTTGTGGACGAAGAGCTGGTACGGCGTAGCCGTATCCACGCCCATATAGGTATTGAAACCATGGGCTTTGTCATACCGAACCTCGGAATTACTGCTAATGCCATCGAACCAGCTCACAATGGGAAAGAACGCTGGATTAGTCCAGCCGCTGGCCGCCGTCGCCGGCCACCGCGCCCAGTACCGGGGACCGCCATCCCACGGCACACGGCGCAGCGCCGACAGCGAGGACACCGGCGCCGGGGCGCCTATCACGCATCCCGACAGAGCGAGCGCGCAGCTTACCGCCGCCGCAGCGACGATATGGATCCAGTGAATCATCGCCGAGCGCCCGGACCTGCGCTTACCTGCCAACCATCCCATCACCAGTACCTCCCGCCCGGCGCAACCGCGTACCGCGGACTGCCCGGCCGACGCTTATCTAGTAACCGCATGAGCCCGCACCCGGCCAGAGCCGGGCATGCCTGGCCTGTCCGTGTCGAGCACCATGGTCGATGACAAGCATCCCATACCGTGATCATTCATGCCGACAGGATAGTATTTAAGTTCGGCTGACGTGCGTGGGTTGCGGTTGTTGGCAGCCCGCGTCACCACGATGGCTGATCCCGCCGCTGCCGAGAACGTCCGCGTATCGGAACACTGAGCAAATCGGAGGTTCCGGGACGCTGCATTCCATAAGATGGTCGGCAGGAAGGGGAGTAAATGTGTCGGCAGCCAGCTAGCTTCTCGCATGAATTCAAAGACGGGCGGCCGGAGGATCAGCGCCGCGGCAGACCCAGACGGGCGCATGGAACCAGGCAGGCCCTCGGTGCCCGCTTCATGACGACCCGGGAAGCCGCAGGTCAGCCGACACCGCCGCCGGTCCGGCTAGCACCTTGCGCGGCACTGTCAGCGCCTGCCCCCGGGGAGGCACTATGACGGCCGGGGCGGCACGGCCGTCGGATAGCCGGAGCGAGCCAGAGAGCAGCCAACCAGAGAACGTGGCCCAGGCTCCGTGCACCGCCGTCATCGTCACCTACCAGAGTGCCGGGCATATCGGCGTGCTGCTGGAGGCGCTCCAAGCCGAGCGCCAAACCGGCCTCGACCTTGATGTCATAGTCGTCGACAACGCGTCGACCGACGGCACGCCTCAGATCGTGGCGCAGTTCGGCTGGGTCACGCTCGTGGCATCCGGAGGCAATTACGGATACGCCGCGGGCGTGAACATCGGGAGCCGGCTGGTCTCCGCCGAACGGGCAGTGCTTGTCCTGAACCCTGACCTAGTGCTTGGACCCGGAACGCTTGCCCTGCTGCTCGGCGCTCTCCAGCAACCCCCTGTCGGCGTTGTCGTCCCTCGGATCGAGAACGCCGACGGCTCGCTCTGCCCGTCTCTGCGGAATGAGCCGTCCGTCGGCCGGGCACTCGTCGACGCCGTGCTGGGCGACTGCGCTGCCCGGCTGCCTCGCGGCTGGAGCGGGATGATCTGGGACCCGCAAGCCTACGACAGAGTGCAGTTCCCGGACTGGGCCACTGGTGCTGCACTGCTGGTATCCAGCGCATGTCGCCGGGCCGTGGGCGATTGGGATGAGCGCTATTTCCTTTACAGCGAGGAGGTGGATTTCCTGCGCCGCGTACGCGCGGCAGGACTTCGCGTGCGCTATGAGCCCTCAGCCGTCGTCCAGCACGCCAGGGCCGGCTCGGGGACGTCGGACAGCCACTACGCACTGTACACAATGAATCTGGTCCGGTACTACCGGCGGTATCACGCCAGCTTGACGTCTGGCCTGTTTGCCGCCGTGATCGCCCTGCATCAGTTGCTGCGCTGTCGGCGCCCCGCCCCTCGGCTCGCCCTACGCGCGCTGCTGTCGCCGGCTGTTCGCTCAACACTCCCGAAATCGACATCACCGCCCGCTGCGCTGCGCGAGCCCGGCTGAGGCCTGAGGTTCTGCCATCTACGGCTGAGCCAGTCTGACATGGCGGCGCCCGGCACGCGCCTGCCAGCGCGCCGGTCAATCATGACGACGAGAGTCAGCGTCAAGATCATGCCCAGCGCGAGTGCGGTAAAGCCAGCCCGGGAGCGGCTGCCCCGCATGTAGAGCACCGGAGGAGCGGGGGGGCTCATGCCAACGCTGATCAAATGGCCCGGCGGAGCGCCTGCAGCGAGCTGATCCTGCCGCAGGACCGACCGGACCTTCACGACAGTCGCCAGCATCTCAGCCTGTGCATCCTGCGGTGTACCGCTGATGACCTCGACATCCAGTTCGTTCTGATCGAAGTTGGTAGCCCACTGCCCGCCCTCGTTGGGCAGCCGGACCCAGACGCCGCTGCGCAGGCTGCTGCTCGCAATCGTCGCCGCTGGCGACAATGCCAGCGGCCCCTGCTCGTTCAGCTGGGCGCTGACCAGGCCCGCTACCGAGACCAAGCTGCTGGACATAGCCTCCAGCCCGCCGCTCTGCGGGCTATGCACCACCTTGGGCGCCACGAACACCACGGCCGCGTCCTCGTAGTAAACACCGGGTGCCTTGGCAGCGGCGTAGGAGCCGGCCAGGGTAATAAGGATCCCCGCGGCGGCAAATGGCCACCGCCGCCGGACAGCGCTGGCAAGGCTCCAGACCGTGATCCCGCTGGCTTGTCGGCGGGATCGCTGGTTCGACGACGCAGGGAAGGCCGCAGCAGCGGGCACGCCGCCGGGGTTGGTCAGGGCATCGTCAAGGGTCAGCCGCCACAGCGCGCCTGCGCAGCCGAACATCAAGAAGAGCATCGACGGAACGAGCGGGAAGCTCCATGCGTCAAAGGTGGCGAAGCTGACGATGCCGGCCGCGATGGCCGCGGCAAGCGCAGGCCCCAGTCTCGACATTGCAAGCGCGCCATCTCCTGCCGCCGCTACCGGAGTGGGCACCCGCCAGGCGGTGATGCCGGCGACCGCGAACAGCAGGAGCATGCAGACGACGCCGAAAACGCCGATCTCGATCAGCGAGCCAAGTAGCTGATTGTCGAGAATCCGGTACTCCGGCAAGAAAGTACCCATGCCGCGCCCGAACAGCGGAGCCCGGGCGATGAACGACCAGGCGAGTGAATAGCTATCCGTCCGTGACCTGGTGCTGGGATCGTTCTGGATCCCGGTGAAAAGATCGAGGACGGTCCGGAAGAATCCGGGTATGACGAAGGTCAGGGCTGCCAGCAGAACAGGCGCGGCAAGATAGACCGAGCGACGCAGGCGAGATGGCCACGACACGAGGAGCAAGACGAGACCGACCGCAGTGCAGATGATGGCAGTCCGAGTGATCGACAGCGAAACCGCAAGGGCCATGGCCACCACTGGAAACCATCGGGCGAACAGCCTCCGCCGCCCGGCGTCGGCCACGGCGTAGTGAAGGGCGATGGGAAGAAGCATGGCCAGAATGACGCCGTACTCGATCGGGTGGATCGCCGTCCCCTGCGGCCGGTCGAAGCTTCCCCTGGCGACGAGCGCCGGGTCCACCCCAGTATTCGACAGGCCGGGAAGCTGCAGGTACTGAAGAAAGGTCTGCCCCGCTAGCAACTGCACGAGGCCGAGGACGCCTTCCAGCCCGCCCAGGAGCGTGAGGCGCCGAAGCAGGGTATCGAGCTTGGCCCGGGACGTGAGCCCGTCCATCACTACCAGCATGACGCCGGTCCAGGCGATGACATTGAGCAGGGCCCGGTCGGCGGCCAGCTGTTCGCTCGAGCTAATCGGCCTGACCGCCGCCGCCAGATAGCTGACCAGCACGGCAACGAAGAAGGCAAGCGCATAACGCTTGAGCGGCTGCCGGACGCGGGATGCTGGCCAGGGCCGCCCGAGCCAGCTCGCCAGCCACCACAGCGCGATGCCCAAGCCGATTAGCTCCGCTGGCTGCCCGGCACCACCGAGCGCGCCGATTACATACTGCGACGGAAGGGCTACCCGGATCACCGCGTAGATGGTCAGCGCTGACAGGATGTCAAACGACCAGGAATTACCTTCAAGTTCCCCTGAGGCTCGTGATGGCAGGTTCGCTAGAGCTGTCATTTTGGCGTTTTGCGAACATCTTTGATAATGGGCTCGCGAATGAGCGTTTCATTATCGTGACCCATATCGGGAAAAGCACCGGCACCCCTCGCCATCCGGGCAGTCCCGTTCGATTCCGGAAATTCCTGCCCGGTATCCGCGGAGCGGAGATCACCCTGATCATAGGAACCCCGTCCCGGGAATCCTCGTTGCCGCCGCCGAATGCGCCAGGCATCAACGAACGCGACGGCCAGCAAGGTCAGGACAATCCCGAGTATGAATACAAGAATAACCGCCCGAAGTTGCGTTTTACCGGACCTCGCCGGTAGGCTCGGGCGAGAAATCACCTGCACGGTTACGAATGCGCTGCTCGCAATGGAGGCCTCCCGCTGAAGCCGGGCTACGGTCAGCGGCGCTTGCCTGGTCAGTGCATCGAGAGCATTGCTTGCCGCGGCCGGGGTGGATGCTTGCACCTGGAGGATGAGAATCGGGCCGGCGGAAAGGGGATTGGGCTCCACCGTGTATTGCGAGACCCCGGCTTTCGCCAGAGCCTGCCCGGTGGCCTCGTCCGTCATCGCCAGGGCCACGACAGCGGCCATGCTGTCGAGCCCTGCTAGTCCAAGGTAAGGATTAATCGTGCCGCCGTTGGCCGTGGTCGGCTTGGGAATCGGCGGGATCAGCGCGATCTGATCGGTCGCGACGTACGAGGCGGGGACCATGACGAAGGCCGCGGCAGTGAGACAGATTGTTACGAAAAGCCCGGTTACTGCGACCAGCCAGTTTCGGCGCAGCGACTGCCAGCCAAAGAACTGCATGCGTGCCAACCCTCTCCCGCTCGTAGCCTGTTAGCCCCCAGGCGACACGGCCGCCACTGTAACCCAACTCAGGATACACCCGGTTTTGTGTCAACGAGACCGGATTGCCGCCCCCGGCGCACTCTTTCTCTGTACGCTGGGAACTGCGCCGGGTTGCGAGCAGCATGCAGACGGACGGCAGATCGGCCGCTCCGGCGCGGAACCAGATAGCACTGAGCCGTTGGCAGGGGGCTTATACGATGGAGTCGCTCGGCATCGAGGGGGCGTGGTGCTACACGCCGCCGATTCACCGGGACAGCCGCGGGGAATTCTTTGAGTGGTTTCGGGCAGCTGAGTTCGCCGGCGACCTCGGCTATCACCTTGATTTGGCTCAGGCCAACTGCTCGGTATCGCGCCGCGGTGTCATTCGCGGGGTGCACTTCACTGAAGTCCCGCCCGGCCAGGCCAAGTACATAGTCTGCGCTAGTGGCGCGATCCTGGATGTGGCCGTTGACCTCAGGACCGGGTCGCCCACATTCGCAAGCTGGAAGGCTGTGCAGCTTGACGATGAGTCGCACCGGGCGGTCTTCCTTTCCGAGGGGCTCGGGCACGCGTTCGTGGCGCTGAGCGATCGCGCCACGGTCATGTACCTGTGCTCTAGCCTCTATGCGCCAGGTATCGAACATGGGGTTCACCCGCTAGATCCTGAACTGGCCATCCGGTGGCCCCAGCAGGGGGAGCCGGTCCTCTCGGCGAAGGACGCTGCCGCGCCATCGCTGCTGGACGCGCAGCGCGGCGGGCTGCTCCCTGCCTACAGTCAGTGCGCCGCTTTCGCGGCTGGACTGCGGAGCGCCGACCATGGCCAGCCCCGGGCTGGCCGGCCTGAGTCAGTCAGGTGAGATCCTCGGCGCAGCTGCCGCTTCCGCGCTGAGCGGGGCGTCATCGCGGTCAGCGGCAACCAGGGCGGGCATTGCCCGCCGCAGTACGGCGGGCCAGCCGTCAATGGGCGGCAGCCCGGCCCGGCGCAAGCCGTCGTGGCCGAGAACGCTGTAGGTCGGCCTTTCCGCGGCCCGCCTGACGGCGCTGCTCGGCACTGCCAGCACCCTGGCTGGATCCGCGCCGATCAGCTGAAAAACCTCGCGCGCCAGCATGCACCACGTCGCCTGGCCGGAACTGGTCGCATGGTAGATACCGGGCGGAACATCCGCGCGCATCAGGTCGACGATAAGCCTGGCCACCTCGGCCGTCCACGTAGGCTGGCCGTACTGGTCGTCAACTACGCTGACCTCGCGCTGCTGGCGTTCCAGCCTGATCATCGTCCGAACGAAGTTAGGGCCGTGCGCGCCGTAGAGCCACGCCGTCCGCAGTACGTACCCCCTGCCCGGCAATCGCTCGAACACGGCCTGCTCGCCAGCCAGCTTGGTCCGGCCATAGGCGGTGCGAGGGGCGGAGACCGCGTCCTCGGCATAGGGCTCCCGTGCGTTCCCATCGAAGACATAGTCCGTGGACACCTGGACCAGGCGGGCTCCGCCGTCAGCGCAAGCAGCGGCGAGGTTGGCCGGGCCGGTGCCGTTGACGGCGAATGCGTCGAGTTCGCTGGCCTCGGCCGCGTCTACCGCAGTCCACGCAGCGCAATTGACGACTATCTGCGGGCGCAGATCGAAGGTTGCGGTGCGCACGGCAGCAGGATCGGTCACGTCAAGATCGCGGCGCGCCAGCCCGATCACTTCCTCGGCCTCGCCACGCAGCCGAGCGAGCAGGTCTTGGCCGAGCATTCCCCCGGCGCCGGTGACCAGCCAGCGGGTCACGACTCGCGCCTCGCAGCCGCGCCTGTCGCGGCCGCCGACAGTCCCGCCGCCGTCGGCATATCCAGGCTCCGGGCCCTGAGCGGCTCCCACCAGCCGCGGTTCTCCTGGTACCAGCGGACGGTCGCTTTCAGGTTCGCATCGAAGGGCCGCGCAGGAGCGTAGCCCATACCGCGGAGCAGGGAATCATCCAGCGAATAGCGCCGGTCGTGCCCCTTGCGATCCTCGACCAGGCGGACCATCTCCCATCCTGCGCTGCAAGCATCCAGCAGCATGCTGGTCAGTTCCCGGTTGGTCAGCTCGGAGTCGCCGTTTATGTGATACACGGCCCCGGGCTCTCCCTGCTCGGCCACCAGCTGGATGCCTCTGCAGTGATCGTCGACGTGGATCCAGCCCCGGACGTTGCCGCCATCGCCGTAAAGCGGGACAGGGAGCCCGTCGAGCAGGTTGGTGATGAACAGCGGGATCACTTTCTCCGGGAACTGGTAAGGCCCGTAGTTGTTGCAGCAGCGCGTGACGGTCAGGTTCAGCCCGTGCGTCCGGGAATACGCCAGCGCGATCATGTCACCGCCGGCCTTGGCCGCAGAGTAGGGCGAATTAGGCGACAGCGGCGCATCCTCGGCCCATGAGCCAGCCGCGATGCTGCCGTACACCTCATCGGTCGAGACCTGGATCACCCGTGGCGTCTTCGCGGCCAGGCATGCTTGCATTAGTGCCTGGGTCCCGGCGACGTTCGTGGTCACGAACGGCGCGGCACCGGTGATCGACCGGTCCACGTGCGTCTCCGCAGCGAAGTTCACCACCAGGTCATGACCGGGAACCACCTCGGCGAGCAATGCCGCATCGCAGATGTCCCCGTGGACAAAACTCAGGCGCGGACTGGCGGCGACAGGTTTCAGGTTCGCCAGGTTGCCGGCGTAGGTCAGCGCGTCGAGCACGGTTACGGCCGCCTCCTGGTAACCGCGATAACCGCCGGTTAGCATGGTGCGGACGTAATGCGATCCGATGAAGCCCGCGCCACCGGTGACCAGGACTCTCATGTGGTCTCCTCAGGTATTGCTCGTGGGCCGGTTCATTGGGTGATGACTCCTTCGGTTCAGCAGCGGCGATGCAGGAACATCAGGAACTGATCTGGACCTTGCTGTGATCGCCCAGCACCAGGCGGTGCGCCCGCGGCACCCGCGGGGCCGGCGTCACCTCGACACCATGCCCGATGAGCGAAGCCTCGATGCGCCGGACCCCATCGATGGACGCGCCGCGCAGCACGATGGAGTACTCGATCTCGCTGTCAGCGACGGCGCAATGTTCCGCCACCGAGGTGAACGGGCCGATATAAGAGTCTGTCACCCGGGTACCTGACCCGATGATGGCGGGACCGACGATGCGCGACCGGATCACCCGCGCGCCTTCCTCAATGCGGATCCTGCCGATCAGCTCGCTAGCCCCGTCGACCGCGCCGTGCTGGGCCGGCTCAAGGCTCTCAAGGACGAGCCTGTTGACTTCGAGCATATCGGCTACGTTCCCAGTATCTTTCCAGTATCCGGAGATCACCGTTGAGCTGACCGGGTTACCGGCGTCGATTAGCCACTGGATTGCCTCGGTTATTTCCAGTTCACCCCGCCATGAAGGCTTGAGCTGCTGGACGGCCTCGTGCACGGCTGCAGTGAATATGTACACTCCGACCAGGGCCAGGTCACTTTTCGGCTGCTCAGGCTTTTCCTCCAGGCCGACGACCTTCCCGCAACCGTCCAGTTCCGCGACGCCGAACTGCCGCGGGTCGGGCACTTTAGTTAGCATGATCTGCGCATCAGGACGGACCGAACGGAACTCCTCGACCAGCCCGGTGATCCCGCCGACGATGAAATTGTCACCTAGGTACATGACGAAGTCATCGTCGCCGAGGTAATCCCGCGCCACCAGCACGGCATGTGCCAGGCCCAGCGGGGCTTCCTGCTTAATGTAGGTGGCATCGACCCCGAAGGCAGAGCCGTCTCCCACCGCCGCCTCGATGGCTGCCGCGGTTTCGCCGACCACCAGTCCCACATCGGTGATGCCGGCGTCTCTGATGGCAGCCAGACCATAGAAGAGCACCGGCTTGTTCGCCACCGGAATGAGTTGCTTCGCCGATGTGTGCGTCAGCGGCCTGAGCCGGGTCCCGGATCCCCCGGCGAGAACAAGAGCCTTCATACCATTAACCTAACCCTGATCAGTAATCCCGGACCGAAGTTCAGCCACATTCAGCCGGGCAGGAAGCACCGCGAAAAAGTACTCCGCCTGGGTGCCAGCATTCCGCCCACTGAGATGCTGCCGCAGAATATTATTAACAACCCCGCGGCAGCATGACCCGCCCGGATCAGGGTGACCGCTGGCGCGGCCGCGGTGCAATGCCGACATGGCTGGCAGCCTCTGCCGGAAGCAGGGTCGTCATATCGTATTGGCAGTGCTATTGCCCTGATCTGCGCCGAGCCCGGCCGGTGGTAATGGCTCGGCCAGCCTGCTGCTATTATCACGCAACCATTCTGTGTAGCCGCTCCGTCTAGTAACCCGCTTGGCCCGGTGTCTGGAAATCAGGGCAACTGAAAGGAAGAGGAATACGGAGGGGATCCGACGTGGATTATCGGTGGCGATATTCAGCAGATGGCCAACCCTAGTGCGCGCCATCGACTCCGGCGCAACGCCGATCTCCTCGATCTGATTCGTGCCCATTACCGCTCGCACCCGGGTCTTCAGCAGGTCACTAAAAGTCTTTGGCGGGTGGATGACGACCTGCGCGCCCGCTGCTATCACGCGCTCCTCCGGGGAAAAGAGCAGCGACGCGGCGAGATCGTCGGCTATCACCGCCGGCAGCGCTGCGAGCCGGGCGTAACCTGCCTCGCTGACGCCGACCACTCCTCGCCCGAACAGCCCTCGGCGTACCTCGGGAAGCTTCTCCCACACGTCGTAATACCAGCGGACTGACCATGGCCGCCCGTTCATGACGTGATGCGGCCTCGGCGCGGCGCCCAGTACCCCGGGCCGCCGGAGAACTGCCGCCATCTCGCGGACGTCCTCGGGGCCCAACTCGACGTCCGCGTCGACATAGAGCCGCGGGAAGCTCCGCACGGCGCGATTCCCGGCGGCCAGGGCTTCCCGCTTGGACGCCACCGGGATGTCCAGGACCCGGATCTGCGGACCGAAGGTCGCGGCCACATCCGCCGTGTCGTCCGTGCACCCGTTGGCGACTACGACGATGTCGAACTCCTCCTCCTCGCCCCCGGTCTCATGCGCAGGCAGCAGGCACCGCAGCAGGCGCCCGATCACATGAGCCTCGTTGTGAGCAGGAATGACTATGCTCGTGACAGTCACGACGTCGCTCCCCCTGGAAGCCAGCTAACAAGCACGTAAGTTAGACGCGATACGGGTCCAGTAGGTGCACAAGAGACATGTCTGTCCGAGATGAATTAAGCCCAAATTTGGGACAAACAAGCGCCTCGCGTTTCCGGGTTATGCGGCGGGGGTGTCCCAGGTCCAGGCGTAGTCCTCGATTTGATCGTCTGGGCTGCGGGCTGGGCGGATGGCGGAAAATCGGGCCTTGAGGAACTCGCGGCGGAGCTTGGCGAGCATGTCGGCGACGGCGGGTTCGTGCCTGGTGCGGTACCACGGGCAGAGCAGGCGGCGCCGGCTGATGTCGGCGGGGTCGTAGCCGGACTGGGCGTACCAGCAGATCAGCAGCGACTGGATCAGGAAGCCGAGCGGGACGGTGCGCTCGACGGCGGCTTCCAGCCGGTTGCATGCCTCTCCGACGCCGAGGATCTGCTTCCCGGTGGCGTTGGACGGCTCGATCGGCCACCGCCAGGAGTGCCGTTCGATGGCCTGCACGGTGGTGGCCGCGGTGTCGAGGGTGAAGATCGCCAGGTCATAGGGCTCGGCCGAGTCTGGCTCTTTCACCAGGACGACCCGGCCGGGAGCGTCGGTGAAGCTGCCGTACCACAGCGCGTCAGCAGTGGTGACCTGCATCGTGGCCGTCGTGCCGTAACAGCGGGCGGTCACGCTCTGCCAGCCGGGGTTCTGTGCGAGCTGGGCCGGGGTGCCCAGCCGGCAGCGCCTCGCCGTGGAAGGCGGCATCTCCTGCCCCGTGGATCATCCGGCCCGGGAAGGCCGCCGTCAGCGTGGTGAGCATCTGGGCGGCCAGTTCTACCTGCGAGGCGGTGCCCTTGCCGCGCCAGAGCCGGAAGGCGGACACAAGTACCGCCGATGCTTCCGCTTACCCCGCCCAAGATCACGGATCTTGAGCCCGGCTTGCCCGGTTTGAGGGGAACCCCGTCCCCGCTGGCCGGCCGCGGCGTCGCGCTGGTGTCCATGGCGGTCGCTGTCGCGCTCGGTGCCCCCGGGCAGGCACGCGCTGCCACCATCCGACAGCAACCAGACACCACAGCCGAAGCCCGGCACGGCACAATCAGTAACTAGACCCGCCGGACCCCTGAGTCATCGAGGCTGACACTGCGCCCGCGACCCGGCATCGCCGCGGCGCCCCTTCTACGGCTGTTTCCGGCAGCAATTCCTCCGGGCCACTGCCAGCACTGACCCGCGCTTCTATGAGATCACAAAGAGCTGTCGACTGTTACAAATTGTAACCGTTACCTAATATCCTTAACTTTCCCCCGTATCGGTCAACCCGCCTGACCGGCTGAGCGTCTTCCCTGTGCGCGCCTCATGGAGCGGGGGGCGTGGATTGGGGGGCTGCGATGAGTCTTGCCGGTCAGGCGGTTGTCACCAAGTACAGGCCGACGGCAGCCAGGGACGCGGCGGGCTGGACAAGGAGCTACCTACGCCGGGCAGCGCTGTCCGACGTCGGCTGCGCCCTCGTCGCGGGCATAATAGCGGCCGAGGTGCGGTTCGCCGCACCGGCTCGCCTGCCAGCGGCTTACTTCGCCTTCACCGTGGCGCTACCAGTAATTTGGTACGTCGCCGTGGCACTGAGCGGCGGATACGAGGCGCGCCTCGTCGGGGTCGGCTCCGAGGAGTTCCGCAAGGTCCTGAACGCAGCCGTGAGCGTGACGGCCGCCGTGGCGATCGCGTCCTATGCCGCCAAGTTCGACTTCGCGCGCGGTTACTTCCTGATTGCCCTGCCTGCCGCCACGGTGCTGGACCTGACTGCGCGATACACGCTCCGCAAGCAACTGCACCGCCGGCGGTTGCGCGGGCAATGCATGGAGAAGGTGATAGCCGTCGGTCACCGGCCAGCGGTCGCGGAGCTCATTGTTACGCTGCGCCGTGACCGCTACCACGGCATGACCGTGGTAGGCGCCTGCCTGGCGGGACATGAGGCAGACGACCACGTCGAAGGCGTTCCCGTATGCGGCGGGCTGGCGAAGGTGACCACGGCCGTCGGCCGGCTCGGCGCCGACGCCGTAGCGGTACTCGCCTGCCCGGAAATGAACGGCATCAGGCTGCGCGAGCTGGCCTGGGAACTCGAGAAGACCGGCACTGACCTGTGCGTGGCACCGGCTCTCATGGACGTTGCCGGGCCTCGCACGACCATCCGGCCGGTAGCGGGACTGCCCGTGCTGCACGTGGATCACCCGGACCTGGCCGGGGGGAAGAAGTTCTTCAAGCGCGTCTTCGATACGGCCGTTGCCGCCGCTGCCTTAGTGCTGCTGGCTCCCGTATTTGCTGCCATAGCGATCGCCATCCGGGCCGGCGACCATGGCCCGGTGTTCTTCCGGCAGGTCAGGGTGGGCCGAGACGGACAGCCCTTCCGGCTGTACAAGTTCCGGACAATGGTGGTCGACGCCGACCAGCGCAAAACGGATCTCGCGGCGCTGAACGAGGGCACCGGCGTGCTGTTCAAGATGCGCCAGGACCCGCGGGTCACCCGGGCCGGGGCCTGGCTGCGCCGCTGGTCCCTGGATGAACTCCCGCAGCTGCTGAATATCCTCCTCGGCGACATGGCCCTAGTCGGTCCGAGGCCCGCGCTGCCGGAGGAGGTGGCTCGGTACGAGCACCACATGCAGCGCCGCCTAGCCGTCAAGCCGGGCATCACCGGCCTGTGGCAGGTCAGCGGACGGTCGGACTTGTCCTACGACGAAACCGTGCGGCTAGATGTGCGGTACGTCGAGAACTGGTCGTTCATGCTTGACCTGCAGATCCTCTGGAAGACATGGTCAGCCGTCGCCCGCGGCTCCGGCGCCTACTGAACTGCGCGTGACCTACCCACGGCTGCGCTGAGGGCGGCAAACCGGGCACGGGTCCCGGTTCAGCACCCCGGGCTCCGCGAGCTGCCAGGCCGCCAGGCATGATCCGGGTCCCGGTTGCTGCCGGGCGCGCCGACGGTGCCCGGGCTTGGGCAAGCTCAAGGGAAGGCTCGGCCATCGTGCGCTTCGCCCGCGCTATGCACTCAATTGAGTAACCAATGGGTGACAACAAGGTGGCCTCTTGGTGACCGTTGGAATGATCGTCGTCGGCCTAACCGCAATACCTGGATCCGGGTCAACGGCCTTCGGGGGTGGACACATGCGGCCGAGAGGCTCAAGGTTGACCACATGGGGGCATGCGGGAGCAACAGTACGAAATATCAGATCGCGTCACGAAACTGGAAGGCTAACCCTGCTGGGAGGATAGCTCTAGACACGGCGGAGGCCCGGTGACGGCGGCCGAGTCCGGCGATGTGACCGGGCCGATCCGGCTGCCGGACAGCTTTACCGCGCGCGGGCCGCTCGGGTCGGCGGCGGCCTCGGTGTCGGAGGACTCCGAGTGGGCCGTAACCTCCTTCTATTCCGCGCATTACCGGTCGCTCGTCGGGGTAGCTACCTTGCTAGTGGGCGATTTCGCGACCGCGGAGGAAGTGGTGCAGGAGTCGTTCGTCGCCATGCACCAGCACTGGCGGCGGCTGCGGGACCGGGACCGGGCGCTGGCCTACCTCCGGCGCTCGGTCGTCAACCGTTCCACCTCCGTGCTGCGCCGCCGCGCGGTCGCGGCCCGCAAGGTCCCGCGGCCGATGCCGGACATGCCCAGCGCCGAGCACGGCGCATTCGCGCTGCTGGAGCGCACCTCGGTGATCGAGGCGCTGCGCGGCCTGCCGCAGCGGCAACTCCAGGCCGTGGTCCTGCGCTACTACGGTGACCTGTCCGAGGCACAGATCGCCACGATCATGGGAATCAGCGCCGGCAGCGTCAAGAGTCACATCTCGCGCGCCATGCAGTCGCTGAGGGCGACGCTGGAGCGCCAGGGATGAATACAGGCGACGGTGATTTCGAGGAGGTACTGAGCCGCGCGCTGCGGGACGCGGCCGACTCCTTTCATCCCGGCGACGGGCTGGAGAACATCCGTGCCCGGCTCACCCGGCCCCGCCCGCTGGTCATCGCATGGCTGGTCGCCACCTGGGAGGCAGTCGCCTGGCGGGTGCTTGCCGCCCTGCAGGCGCTGCGCGCCTGGCTGGAACCCGCGCTCGCCTGGCTCGGACAGCGGCTCGAAGTACTCCGCCAGCGCCTGGCCGCGCAGCAGGGCCTGCCGGGCTGGGTGCACGGCAGCTGGCTGGCACCGGCGCTGTGCTCGGCCGGGGTGCTGATCATCGCTGCCTTCGGCACTGCCTCGGCGGTCACGCTGGCTCCCCTTCCCGACAAGGTCATCGGCACCACGGCCGCGCTGATCCTGCAGAACTTCGGCGGCGGCCCGTCGCCGGGCGGCAGCAACAGCCACCCGGCGATCGCCGGGCCGACACCGGCGAGCAGCACGGCGCCGGGCCGGGCGCCCGGCAGCCGCGCTCCGACCCTGGCGCCATGCGTCGGGTCACAATCCGGTCCAGCCGGCCTGACCAGCCCAGCCCGCTGCCGCAGCCAGTCAGCGTCGCCGGGAGCCAGCCGCGCCGCCGGCGCCAGCCCGGCCAGTTCCCCGAGCCCGTCCGCCCGCACCGCGCCGGCCGACTCGCCCTCCCCCAGCCCGACCCAGAGCCCCAGCACCAGCCCGAGCCCGAGCCCGAGCCCGAGCACCACCCCGAGCACGAGCCCGAGCCCGTCCGCCAGCCCGACCTCGACGCCGTGCCCGGGCGAGGGCGGCGCACCGCCCGACAATCCGGTCGCGCCGAGCCCGAGCCCCACCGGCACTTCCACTCCCTGCCCCAGCCCCACCGCGACTGGCAGCCCGAGCCCGACCGGCAGCCCCACCGCGAACTCCAGTCCCTCCCCCACGAGCAGCGCGAGCCCGCAGTCCTCGCTGGCCCCCAGCGCGACGACCAGCCCAGCCCTGCCCCGCCAGACGGCCAGCGTCGTGCTCGGCCAGGCCGCGGCCGCCAGCGCGCCGGCGAGCCGCACGGCGCGCCTGCGGGCCGCACGCTCGGCAACTGCCCGACGGCGGCTCAGGGCCCGGCACCGGGACCGGCGGGCGCACGCCAAGCGCGACGACGACGCCCGCCGGGGCACCCGCCCGATCGCTCACCTTCGATGGCCAGCACCGCTCTGAGCAGCGATAAGACGACCGTCAGCGGCAGCGAGAGCGCAGGAGCCTTCCATAATGCTGATGCGATGACATAACGAATAAGAAGTACGAACGGGGCGATTCCTGGCGGGCTGGATGGGTCGGCCAAACGGCGCACTGACCAGATGCGAATGCGGATGGGAACGGATGGCATCCGGGGGTAGACACACGCCGCTGCGGGGCCCAAGGTTGACCACATGGGGGCACGCAGGAGCAATAGTACAAAATATCAGATCTGCGCACGAACCACTGACGCCAGCCCGTCGGCGATAGCGACCCGCAGCGCGGTGAGGCGCGGTGACAACGGCTGAGTCCGGCGATGTGACCGGACCGATCCGGCTGCCCGACAGCCTGTCGGCGCGCGGGTCGCTGGGGTCGGCGGCCGCGGTGTCGCGCGGCTCCGAGTGGGCGGTGACCGCGTTCTACGCGTCGCATTACCGTTCGCTGGTCGGGGTGGCCATCCTGCTGGTCGGAGATGTCGCTACCGCCGAGGAAGTAGTGCAGGACTCGTTCGTGGCCATGCACCAGGACTGGCTGCGGCTGCGCGACCCGGACCGGGCCGTCGCTTATCTCCGGCGCTCGGTCGTCAACCGGTCGCGCTCGGAACTGCGCCATCGCGCTGTCACGGTCCGCAAGGCGCCGCGGAACATGCCGGACATGCCCAGCGCCGAGCACGGCGCGATCGCGCAGATGGAGAGGTCGGCCGTGATCGCCGCCCTGCGGGGGCTGCCGCCGCGCCAGCGCCAGGCCGTGGTGCTGCGCTACTACGGGGACCTGACCGAATCACAGATCGCCGCGGTCATGGGCATCAGCATCGGCGGAGTCAAGGGCAACATCGCCCGCGCCATGGCATCGCTGCGCGCGACGCTGGAGCACGAGGAATGACTTCCCGTGACGGCGACCTCAATCCCCGGCGCAGCGCGTACGCCCGGATCCGTAAGCCCCCGATAGGCGGGCCGCCGCGGTCCGGGGCGCGAGCGCCGACGTTCGCGAGCCCGCACCCGGCCGCAGGCTTCGCGGCCCGCTCACCAGGTGTGCGGCGGCTTACGCGGGCGCCCGGTCAGGGGCACCGCTCTCGATCCACCGGTACACCCTGGAAATGCCCTCCGGCAGGCTGACCTGCGCTGACCAGCCAAGGTCCTGCTCGGCCAGGCCTGCGGCCACGGCGCTGCGCTGCAGCTCGCCCGGACGATACTCGCCGAAGACCGGCTGCACCGGCCGGCCCGCCGCCTCCCCGATCACCGCGACGAGATCCAGGACGCTGACCTCCCGGCCGGTGCCGATGTTCCAGACACCCGGGCGCCTGGCGTCGGCCGCCGCGGCGAAAGCGCGGGCGACGTCGCCCACATACACGTAATCGCGCGTCTGGGTGCCATCGCCGAAGATCGTCGGCGGCGTCCCGGCCAGGGCGGCGCTGCAGAAGATGGCGATCACGCCCGCGTCGCCGTCCGGGTCCTGCCGCGGGCCGTAGACGTTGGCCAGCCTGATCGCGGAGTGCCTCGTGCCGTGCAGCCGGTTGTACAGGCCGAGGTACTGCTCGGCGCAGTGCTTGGCCACCCCGTACGGCGATTCGGGCAGCGGCAGCACGTCCTCCCCGGAGGGGATCGGAGCGTCCCGGCCGTATAGCGCCCCGCCCGAGGAAGCGAAGATCACCCGCGCGTCCGCGCGGCGGGCTGCCTCCAGAACGTTCACCGTGCCGACCACGTTCGCCCGGGCGTCCGCCGCCGGGTCCGCCACCGACAGCCGGACGTCGATCTGGGCCGCCAGGTGGCAGACCAGGTCCGGCCGGATCCTCTCGAACTCCGCGATGAGCTCCGGGCCGTCGGTCACGCTCAGCTTGACGCAGGACACCCGGGGATCCAGCCGGGCCGGACGGCCGCGGGACAGGTCATCGATCGCGATCACGGTGTCACCGCGGGCCAGGAAAATGTCGGTCAGGTGGGATCCGATAAACCCGGCACCGCCGGTGACAACTATTCGCATAGCCGGATCCTACTGATTGGCGCAGTTAGCCAGCGTCAGAATCAGCCGTCTCATTGCCCTGATCGGCCGGGTGGACCGGCTTGGCCAGATTCTGCCTCATCCTTTTCGTCAGACTTGTGCCACTTATGCCGCACGGGAGACCAGAAAGTGCAGTCACACAGCGCGCACTCGCTGCCGCCGCGGTAGTGGTAGTGCGCGCCGTGCTGGTGCGTGCACCGGCACAGGTCCGCCGATTCCGGCGTCATCATCGCGCTGCACCGCAGGCCAGGTCCAGTGCCATGGTCACAACCTCCCAGCTTCGCCAGTCCAGCCGTGACGCCGCGCAGCCAGCCCGGGTCCCTGCCGCGCTGCGCAGCGAGCCCCGCCTCTGCGCGCTGCCTGGCGGCCACAAGCGGAACCGCAGAAATAACAGGTAATATGCACTAGGGAATATACCGAATGTGCCGCTGGCCTGATGTCATATCCGGCTTTCCGCCGGGCCGGTCCGGGCAAGGTCCGGGCAAGGCAAGAGCGGCAGTCCGGTGATGCTGCCCGGGGGCCACGGCCGCGCTCGGCGAGGATGGTGCGCGGGACGCGGACGCTGTCGGGCAGCGAGCCTCCGCCGCCGGGCGCCTGCGAATGGCCGTGACTTCGCACCTCGGCGGTCACCAGCCCGGCCCGGGCCGCGCGGATCCGGATCAGCGTGCCGGCGCCGGCGCCGCTTCCCCGCCCGCCGCCGGCGGTGCCGCCGTCGGCCGGCGGGGCGGCCGCCCGGCCGAGGACCGGCTCGTGCCGCCGGCCAGGAGACAGTAATGCCGATATGTCCGGTAATCACATTGCTCCGGATGAATGCCGGAAATTCATCGGCGCTTAATCTTTGCCGCCATTGCCGGTCAACTCGGTCGCTGGTTAGCGCGGGCCCGCCATCATCCCGGTCCGCCGTCCAAGCCGGTTGCGAGAAATATCCCCAGACTGCTCCGATCCGCCTTAGTACTCCAGCCGGACTTCCGGCTGGAGTACTAAGCTGGCATGCGTGGCGGATCCGGCCTGGCGGGCCGCACCGGCTGCCATTGCACATCGGCCGGATGCACACCGGCCGTGTACTTTGTTACCAAGCACACCTGAAATGATCATCGGCCCGGGGCCGACTTCGCAGACGGCGGCCCGCAGCGAGAGCCGCCGGGGGCAGTTGCCGGACGCGGCCTGGCCTGGCACAGCTGGAATGGTTGCCTTCGCATGATGCCCTTCAGACGAGCCATGATGCCCTTCAGACGAGCACAGTCGGCCGGCCGGTCCGCGGCGCCGGCGCCGCGCAGTGACGACCGCGCGGCAGGACGGCCGGGGCGAGGGGCCACGCGGGCGGGTCGCCGCGGCTATGCCGCCGCGGCCGCGGCCGCGGCGGTGGCTGCGCTGGTCAGCGGCTGCAGCGTGGAGCATCATGCGGCGGATGGCGTGGTCCTCGCCAGCAGTACCGACGTGACCACCGTCACCTGCAAGAACGGCCCCGCGGATGCCAGCCGGGTGCAGCAGGCCATCGACTCCAGCCGGCCGGGCGCGCTGGTCCAGATCGGCGGCACCTGCCTGCTCGATCACGGCCTGCGGCTGCTGCCCGGCCGGACCTACAGCGGCGACAGCAGGACCGGGACGGTGCTCCGCCAGCACGCCAGCATGCCCTATGTCCTTGCGTCCGCCTCCTACACCGGCAACTCCGCCGCGACCGGGGCGCCGCTCAGCATCCGCCAGCTGACCGTCGCCTGCTCCGGGCGGGGCCGCACGAACGGCATCGTCATCCTCAACTGGCAGGCGGACGTCACCAACGTCGACGTCAGCAACTGCGGCGGCTCCGGGATCGTCGACACCGGCCGGACGGCGAGCGGCAGGCAGATCAGCAACACCAGCGTCAACAGCAGGTTTGAGAACAATTTCATCACCGGCAGCGGCGACCACGGGTTCGCGGTTATCGACGGCGACAACTCCGTTACCGACGGGTACTTTGTTGATAATCAGGTGGCGCAAACCGGCGGCAGCGCGATCAGCCTGCAGAATTCCGCCGGGTGGACGATCACCGGAAACCATCTCTACGGAGACAACGGCGACGGAATCGTCGCGGAGCGGCTCTACGGCTCCACCATCTCCAACAATTACATCGAAGATTTCGCCGGGCGGCGGCAGTCCGGTACGTGGTACGGCATCCTGGGCAGCGCGCAGGGCGGCTCCGGGTCCACGATCGACAGCAACAAGGTCTTCAACGACGCCGGCGAGCGGAGCGGCGCAGCGTATGTCTATATCGCGGTCACCCGCACCAACTACGGCACCGGCCATCTCGCCGTCACCGGGAACGTCATCGGCGGCGTCCGGCACAGCGACATCGGCCTGCAGTTCAGCGGCGGGACCCAGCGGCTGACCGTGGCCGTCTACGGGAACGACGTCAGCGGGGTCGGCACCGTGCTCCAGCACGCACCGAGCGCGAAGGTTTCCCGCGGGGTCTGAGCCCGCGGCGGCGGCTCACGCCGGGGCGCCAGCCGGCCCGGCCCGGCGGCCAGCAGCGCCTGGCGCTCCGGGGCGTGTCCACAGGGGCCGGCCGCGCAGTACAGGTCCGGGCGCCTGAACGGAGCCGGTGCGCTGCCTGCCCCGGCCCGGGCGTGGCCGGAGCCGTCCTGGCGGGCCGACCCGTGGATCGGGCCGGCCCGCCAGGCACACCACGCCGGCCAGCGCAGGCTTACCCGGCCCGCGAG